>NZ_CAJCFU010000001.1:0-363 GCF_903968575.1 Arsenophonus endosymbiont of Apis mellifera
ATTGAAATACAAACATTCCACCGTCAGCACAGTCATTTGCCAGAAGATTTTCAGAATTGGCGAGTTAAAGAAATTATTAACGAAAAACCAGTTTATTACGCTGACGGTGAACAAGTTGATATTCCACCTTCAACATGGCTAGATATCCGTGTAGAAATGCCCGTTGATTCAATCTGGAATCGGCAGCATGCGCAAAACTAATAGCCCCGTCACAGGGGCATCCTATTAGCAGCGTTGGAGGAAGTGGGTCAATTCCGCTTTATGCCAGTTTGATAGCGCACCATTTAGCATTAGCTGGTTATCCTGTGTAGTCTGAGATAACAAAGTTTCTATCTCAGCAATAACTTTGTCGGCATTTTCACG
>NZ_CAJCFU010000002.1:0-3978 GCF_903968575.1 Arsenophonus endosymbiont of Apis mellifera
TACGTCTTAGTAAGTTAAAGATTAATCATTGTTTTGAAGCCATTTCTAGAATTTTATATGCCCGTGCGAAACTCGTGGGTGGCTTAAAATCGACTTTTGAGGATAAATTGAATATCAATATGCAATTT
Organism: Arsenophonus endosymbiont of Apis mellifera; assembly: GCF_903968575.1. Taxonomy (NCBI): domain Bacteria; kingdom Pseudomonadati; phylum Pseudomonadota; class Gammaproteobacteria; order Enterobacterales; family Morganellaceae; genus Arsenophonus; species Arsenophonus endosymbiont of Apis mellifera. The sequence goes on from NZ_CAJCFU010000002.1 coordinate 129, forward strand.
TAATCAAAAATTTAGCCTAAGAGACCAAAAAATACTCAACATTGAGGTTTAATCTCCGACCTTACCGATTATCGATTTGCAGCGTAGCTGCTTCGTTCTGTTGATGTACGGTGATCCGATTACCAGCTAACGGAGGAGCTGTTTACACAAAAAATTTTACAGACCCCTACTTGTCACTAACTTTAATCGGCACCCTACACTGTTATCAAAAACGCCAAGTGAAAACAGCGTTGACGCTATTGTCCTGATGCTGCTGCGACAGTAGACCATCGTAGCTCAACGACAATATAGCATTCTTGTTCACCACTACTTCTAGCCCTACCTTCAGAGCCAATCTGTCGCGCGATATCGGCACACTGTTCACCACAAACGGAGCATTTCCGCCTTTAAACCGTAGCCTGGCGCCTGGTTTTAGCTGTCCATACTGATGTTGCCATCCCAGTTCGCTAAACAGCCCTATCTTGGTGTTTTTATTCACCAGCCGTTCAGTATCCACACGCCACCCCAACATCGAAACCGTCGCGTCGTAGTGCTGCTTGTTACCACGTAATGCTGCCGCGTTACCATGCTCTGAGATTTGATTGTTCTCCATGTTTATGTATGCCAGGTTAACGAACGGTTCCAGGTTTACCCACTCTCTCTCCATCCTATAACTCATTTCCGCAAATAGCTGCTGTGTACGTCCACTGTACTTTGCCATTTCACGTTCTGACTGCACACCATAGTTCACCAAACGCGAAGTATCGATGCGATGCCAGGTGTATATTGCACCTCCACACAGTGCCAGCAGTCCAAACTGTTTATTACCGTATGCAGCCAGGTGATAGTTATTGCTGCCCGCATTCGAACCATAACCACCGTGCAACGAGGTACGGGTATAGCCTGTCGCTATCCCAAGCAGCCAGTCAGTTGCTAGTGCTGAATCAAATCCGAACAGTATCCCATAAGTCGAGCCCTGATAACCTGTTGCATTGGCATTGCCCGATGCGTGCTCCCAAGCCATGAGCGATTGCGCCCACACACCGCTTTCGTTGGCCTTAATAGTCGACGAACTCAACAAACCTTTCGCCTGACGCAGACGCCCATTTAGCACCTTACTTAAATAGCGGCTATTGTTTACCAATGCCGAAACGATATCGGCATTGATTTGCCCAGACAACTGACGGTATGCTTGTCGTGCTTTATCCACTGTGCTACTGGTTAGGATGCTCTCATACACAGGATTACCCATCGACAATTCATCTGCTGCATTTGCCACTTCGCGCTCATTCTGTGTCTGTGCTACGCTGGAAAAGCGTTTATTATTGCGGCCGATGCTTAGCGTTACCTGGTTTGGATGATACCTCAGTTCTGTACTAAGAAACAGGTGCTTTGACGCCACCCTATCAAACTGCCCACTCACTCCCTGTTGAGCACTCAGGATGATATACTGATGACCTAATCGGCTATCTCCTTCCTGTCGAGATAATAAGTTAGCTTTGTTTTCCAGTGAAACCACCACTTCACCGCCATCGATCGTTACTGCTCCACTACTTTGAATTCGATCGCTCTGCACGTTTTGACCAACCTCGACTACGTAACGCGAGCCCGGTTCAAAGTTGACGTTATGGTTTACGTTTAGGGTACCGATCGAATTGCCCGGCGCTACAGTACCATGGGCGCTCAGTGAGCCTATTGTTCCATTACCACTGAGCACACCATCTTTCTGAATTAACACATCCGAAGTTAGTGTGCCATTAACAACTAAAATTCCATTATTTATTAGTGTTGGACCACGATAGGTGCTGTTACCAGTTAATACTAATGTTCCACTTCCTTCTTTAGTTAGTCCTCCATGTCCAGTGATATCGTTACGCCAAATATCCCAGGCACATGTTGGATATAAGCATATTCGCTTTAAAAGCTTTCCCTCATCAATAATGGAACCGATACCTGGAATATTAACCACAAATTGGGTGTTTGTGTATGAACCCGGAACATAAAACTCAGCTGGAATATCTTTTGGAGAAATAAACATTTTAGGGCCATTAATAGCTTCTCTTAAGTTTATCAGCCCCCAACCATAAATTTCATCAATGCCCTTTTTTCCAAGATCATTTGCTGTTGTTTTAACTATTGTTGTTATATTTTCTGCTGATAAGTAAGGAAATCTTTCCATTAATATAGCGATTGCACCACTAACGTGAGGAGCTGCTAACGATGTGCCTTCTCCTTTCCTGTAACCGCTTGAAATATTATTGTAATTATCTCCTGCAATATTTGCTGAGTAGATATTATCTGCTGGAGCAGCAACACAGAAACTAGCAGTATAGCCGCATCGATTTGATCTTTGATAAATTGGCCAATCAGGTATATTTGAATCGTCAAATTTTGATGATATTTCTTTAATTAGATTTGGAGATTTTTCGTAAATTGAATCTACAAATGCATAGAATTCCTCATCTTGTTTTCTTCCTGGGAATTTATTTTCATAAAGAATAAACAATTTATCGTAGATAAAATCACTACGCAGCAATCGAGTGACATCTTCTTTTTTGGCAATACCCATAACTGTCACCCAATGCGATAGAATGTTTGGTAAAAAATAGGGTAATCCAGCTAATGCGTTAGGGCTATTTGTGTTGCCATCATTCCCAACACCGTAAACCATAATAATGCCATTGTGGGCTAAATCTATAGCACCATTATAAATACCACCTAATTTCGTACCTATAATACTTTTTATGTCATGATTAAACTGTTTTTCAGCATCTGAATCGGAAAAAGATACAGAATCATAAATTTCATAATTAGGTGCATCTGGAATACCAATACCCCAACTGTTATTTATAATACGGACTTTATTTTTCTTGAATTCTTGCCAGGCGGAATAATAGATGTTTCTATCTAAAGGAATTTTACTATAAATCGTATTGTATCCATCATCTATATCAGCATTAAAAATTTTTGCATTAAAGGCAACACCGTGCATTCCTTTTCCATCACGATTTCCAGCTATTATAGATGCTACACTCGTTCCATGTGATTCGTATTGTCCTTCATAATTTTTTAAGTGTAACGTTCCGTCAAAATAAAAATTATCACCAACTTTTATATTTATATCGGAATTGCTTTTTTCTGCTCTTTTCCCTTTAGTAACAAGGTTAATAATGTTTTTTACATTAGTGAACTCTGGGTGATTTTTATAGATAGGAGCATCAAGCACACCAATTGGTACATCTTTCCCTGTGTATCCATAATAATATGCATAATTTGCATTAATAGCATCAAGGCCCCACTGATTATTAAACTCTTCTGTTTTCCAACTTGATAAAAAATGTTTTTTAATTCCGATATGTTTTTCATATGCAGGAGAATTAGATGTTATAATTAACAATATTAATATAAGTAAAAACTTATTTGATCTCATAAAATTTAATGTATAAGAAATTAATACCAAAAATGGTTACTAATTAACCATCATCCATAATAAACTTATTTTTATTTAATGTATAGTAAAACGACTTAATTTTTATTACATATAAACGGAAAATAAGGTATCAATATCACAACCAGTCTCCCTTTTCTTTCGTTTAGCCTGTGCCCATTTATGTTCTATGGGATTAAGATCGGGTGAATAAGGCGGTAAAAATTCAACTTGATGTCCGGCTTTTTTAATGGCTTGTAAAATATCTTCACGTTTGTGAAAACGAACATTATCCATAAAGAGCACCGATTTTTGTGGAAGGACAGGTATGAGGCTTTGAGTAATCCATGAATAAAACACATGACTACACGAGTTTCGCACGGGCATATAAAATTCTAGAAATGGCTTCAAAACAATGATTAATCTTTAACTTACTAAGACGTA
>NZ_CAJCFU010000003.1:0-605 GCF_903968575.1 Arsenophonus endosymbiont of Apis mellifera
AAAAAAATGAATGATGAACAGCGACAAAAAATAGCCATCAAAATCTATGAGTCCACGGGCGTGATGTATGACAAAAACGATCCGGTTTTTGCACTCGCGTTAATTAACGCTGAAATCAACAAAATGCTCATCTCGGATTTAGAGGATAAACACCAATGTTTAATTAACGCAATTGAAGAATTGCCGACAAAGATTGAAGCCTCATTGGAAAAGTTGATTGTCGGATTAGAAGAGGCAGAAAAAAGTTATACAGAAATTAACGTTAAGCACCGAAATATACTCAACAATCAACTGGATGAAGCCAAACTTGAGATCCGCTGCGCGATAAAAAATGAAATAACAGGTGGGATATCTGAAGCCATCAGTCATGCCAAAAAGCAACTCAATCAACTGGTAAATCAGGTAGAAGATGTTTCGACAAACTGCAGTTTTGTTAACGACAAAAGTTGGGTAGCTATTATCATCACGTCGACCGCACTCATTATTTCAATCTGTTTCAATGCGATTGCTTACATTTTTAGATAACTTTGCCATCACCGGCATTAACCATTTTTAAATTCCGCTTCCTCAACGATATTGTTCGCTGCTCGCAAGCTGCGCTGCGC
>NZ_CAJCFU010000004.1:0-671 GCF_903968575.1 Arsenophonus endosymbiont of Apis mellifera
GCGTTACCTTCCTGAATGAGGTAGTTAAACAACGTTATCACCTGATTATCGGAATAATAATTATACGATAATAATTTAACAATTTCACTCAGAAGCTCGGTCATATCCCGTCGGCGAATGTGCTTTTGGACTAATTCAAGCAAAGCCATTCGTTTGTGCTGCATAATTTCGCCATCGTCAAGCGTGGTCACATCAACCAGTCTAAACGGTTTGGTATAAATCTTTTCGGCAATATCCCGTCCGCTAAAGCAGTCTAGCCAATCTGTACTATAGGGATAAGGACTTTTTTCGCCCGTGTAAAACAGGATAGGAAAAACGAGTGGTAACTTTTTGTGGCCAGCCTCTAAATGTTTTTGCATCGCGGCCATACAATAACGCATCAGTCGCCATGCCATAAGCTTATCCGGTGTAGACTGGTGTTCAATCAGCAAATAGAAATAGCCTTTACCTTTTTCTGTTTTAACGGAGTACAAAATATCACTTTGATAGTTTTTCATCTCACTATCGATAAATGAACCTGATTCCACTTTGAGACTATTTAAGTCACAAAGTGATTTAATCTCATTAGGCAGCCAAATATCGAAGAAATCCTTAGCCGTCTCTTTTTCACTTAAAAACTGCTTAAATAGACTATCGTGGGGCGTTGGGGTGAATTTTTTACTCATCCGATT
>NZ_CAJCFU010000005.1:0-3227 GCF_903968575.1 Arsenophonus endosymbiont of Apis mellifera
AATCTTCAATTAACCAGGAGCTAAAAACATGAACCAGCTTAAACAGCAGGAGCTGCGCTACGTCTTAAATAGTGACAGCTTCGCCCAAAAAGACAGCTTAAAAATTATCCCCACCGTGCTAATCATTGCGTTGGCAAGCCTCGTTTTATTGTTAGCAAGATAGGAATAACTCATGACTTTATTTGAATTAACTCAGTTGGTTAAGAAGCAAAGAAAAAGCAATGAGCTTAAGGAACATTACAAATATGAACATCAACGTGAGGTACTGGGGCAACAAAATGTTCCTGTTAGCTGGCAGGATTTTCGAGGAGATTTTACATGAAAATGCCGAGGCTAACGGATAAAAGGAGATGCCAATCAAAAGAAGACGCTATTGCCTATGCAATACAACAGATGGAGGCAACCAGGCAAGGAAAAGAACCATTGTCGCCATCGATGAAAGAAAAGCGTCNAGCAATGGAAATGTATGACAAAGAAGCAAAAGAGATTGAAAAACTAATAATTCAATCCTCGCCAAATACTTACAATCCTATATATGTTCAAAATAAAGAATACAATCCTTTCNTTGATCAAGAACTAAGAGATGGACCGTTAGGTGGAAAAATAAGAGGTGATTAGATATGGCGACCGCAACACTAATACTGGGTGAGTCAGGGACAGGAAAATCCGCTAGCCTTAGACATCTAAGCCCTGAAGAAACTTTATTAATCCAAACGTTAAAAAAACCTTTGCCGTTTAAATCAACTCAATGGCGAAATTGGGATCAAAAAGATGCCACAACCTCAATATTTGTCAGTGACTGTTGGCAATACATCATGAAAGCTATCGAAAAAGCCTCAAGTTACGAAAAAAAGATAGTTGTTATTGATGATTTTCAATATCTGATGGCAAATGAATTCATGCGCAGATCAGATGAAAAATCTTTCGATAAATTCACAGAAATAGGCGCTCACACATGGAATGTGATCAATGCGGCAGTAAAATCATCATCAGATGATCTAAGGATATATTTTCTCTCGCATACCGAAGAAACACCATTAGGTAAAGTCAAGATGAAAACAATTGGCAAAATGCTTGATGAAAAAATAACCGTTGAGGGCATGTTTACTATTGTACTGAAAACGNTAGTTAAGGATGGTCAATACTTATTTTCAACACAAAACAGCGGTTATGATACCGTCAAATCCCCAATGGGAATGTTTGAAACACCCGAAATTGAAAACGACATAAACGCAGTTGATACAGCGATTTGTGACTATTACAGCTTAAAAAAAACTAACATAACGGAGAAAACAGCATGAACCACAACATTATCTTTACCTACAGCNAGGAGTCAGCCTTATTAACCTATCAAGGGGGGTTCATTAATGAATCAGGCGCGTATGTGATCACAATTGCAGAGGCAAAATTAAGCAAAAGTGATAAAGGCGCTGAGTTTATTGAATTCTCAGGTGAATCGGAGGATGGCAGAAAAGTTAACTATCTNAGTATTTGTTGTAAGAAAAATGACGGCACGGTAAACCCTTTCGGTCAAAATATGGTCAATGCCATGATGGGATGCATTGGAATTCAGCGAGTAACCTCGGTTGNCCACAACAATAACCTGGTTGCGCCAGAATTCCATGGCAAAAAAGTAGGACTTGTTTTGCAAAAAGTTCTAAGAACGAAGAAAAATGGCGATGAAAGTTACAGCTTTGATATCCGTATGCCATTTGTAGCAAACACTGGACAAACGCTTTTAGAAAAAGTTGAAAACAAACCCGCACAAGCAGTTAAAAACTTGTTGCGCACTNTAAAAGATAGAGACGAGCGTAGACCAACNCATACGCCAGTAAATAATGAGTTTAATCNTTTNTAGACAAGGAGTTCCTACCATGTGGGTTTTAATCCTATCCATGTACGCCAGCCCTTACGCGTCAAATGACTTTGCAAGTGTTCATACTCAGGAATTTGACACTGAGAATATGTGCCAATTCGCCGCTAAACAGTTTGAGCGTGAATTTGAAACTTTCAAGGATATCAACGCAAAAGCAATTTGCATTAAGAAATAATCCAATGTTAAAAGGTTCAATCATGAAACTTAACATCATTAAATTACTAATCACAACATTTTTGTTTATCGGTGCAGCGTTTGCCTTTGAACTCATTGTTGGACATCTCGCGCACGCCGATGCCGTCATTGACCCGCAAATCAGGTTTAAACGTGGTGAATTAGGCAATATTCATTTAGGCGGACAAGAGCTACTGGTTATTGGTGTCATGCTGGTGCCAGCACTTATGATCATTTTGGGAGTATTTATCGATACTATGAAGAAGTAGTTGCAAAACAAGAAATCATTACCCACCCTAATCTATTCCACTTAATTAATACCCGTTCATCAATTTTAATATTGAAGGATAACTATATGCGAAATTTAACAAATGAACATTACCCTATCATTGCTGGCGTAGAAATCACGACAGACTCAGATGGTCGTTTCAACCTAAATGCGTTACATAAAGCCAGTGGCGGCAAGATGCTAAACGCCCTAAAACATGGCTTGAGACAAAACAAGCCAAAGAGTTAATTGAAGAGCTAAGGCAGAATTCCGCCTTAGGTCAAGAAGTAATCAAAGTTCAAAAAGGCGGCATAAATCCAGGCACTTTTGCTCATGAGCTGTTAGCCATTGAGTATGCTGGCTGGATTTCGCCAAAATTCAGATTGATGGTTAATCAAACCTTCCTGGATTACAAAACAGGAAGATTAGCTCCTGTCACCCCAACAACAGACTGGTTAGATAATCCTGCACAATTACGAAAAATGCTGATTAGCTATACCGAGCAAGTGGAAAAAATAAGCAGTGAGCGTGATGAAGCTATTAGAACAAAATCACAAATCAGCCGCACTCGTGAAGCTTCTGCAATGGGTAAACTCAGCGTTGCTACCCGTAAAAATCGGGAACTGACAGAACGATTGGGAGAAAGTGTTAAACATGCCACCATCACAGCTGTAAAGAATGCCACAGGGAAAGAATACAAATTTGCCCCACTTCGCAGATGGTGCCGTGAGAACCAGATGGAAGCAACCGAAGTGCCTGATATTCGTTATGGTCAGGTTAAGTCATGGCCTGCTGAATCATGGCTACAGGTATACGGTATCAATCTGAAATCGTTATTTGCTAATAGCCAACGTACTCACTAGAGATTGACCACTATTTGGTATTTCTGAATCACTCAAAAAAAGACCA
>NZ_CAJCFU010000006.1:0-212 GCF_903968575.1 Arsenophonus endosymbiont of Apis mellifera
TCACCCTATCCAATGGAAGTACTACTAGTCCCTTCTATCGCTACAGAGTGTGAGCGTATCTGGCACGTAACGGAAGAGCTTCAGGATAAAATAGCCGATGCAGAAAAAACAGCGATTAAACGCATTATTCGCAAACGTGAAAATGCCGACAAAGTTATTGCTGAGATAGAAACTTTGTTATCTCAGACTACACAGGATAACCAGCTAATGCT
>NZ_CAJCFU010000007.1:0-2586 GCF_903968575.1 Arsenophonus endosymbiont of Apis mellifera
TGTCACTATTTAAGACGTAGCGCAGCTCCTGCTGTTTAAGCTGGTTCATGTTTTTAGCTCCTGGTTAATTGAAGATTTAAAAAAGAAAAGTAATCAGTGCTTCAGGTGAATACCCTGGATGGACTTGTCATGAGTATGTGAACCATTCCACGTCAGTTTCATGGGCAGCTTGTAATCCAGATACAAATCATAGAGACGTCGCGCCCCTTTTTTGAGTAATACAGGTTGATAACTAATGAATCTGTCAGCACCGTGTGGGCTTATTTCGCTTTGTTTTTCGGTTAAATATTTATCCCGTGCATAAGAAGCAACACGCCAGCGTATGCCGGATTTACTTTCGTTGTAGAGCCACTTCCTCTCTGCCAGAAAATGATTTATCTGCTGACTGTTTACGCCATTAAGCATTTTGCTAAATTGGGTAGGGGTCATACCTTCCTTAAAGAGATTTTTAAGACAATCGTTTTCGGTTGAGAGACTTTTATTTTCCAGTAATAACTGTTCTTTCTCTTCTTCAGCACGAACAACCATGAGAGCGAGTTCTTTTTTTGTTGGTAGTAATGTTTGAATGTGAAGTTGAGGTTGTAAAACACGTCTTTCGCATTCAATAAAATACTGCCTTGCCTGTTTCCCTTTTTCATTGCGTTCAACCATGGATAGCTCTTTCGCCATATCGATGGCGATATAGTAGTCTTTCATCATACGTTGGCGAGATTTTGCACTACTCAAATTTGAGTAGCTCAAATTTTCAGCAATAATATAGTCAATGTTCTCTTCAAAACTATATTCTGCTATACGCCTATTTATCCAATCATTAAATCGCGTAGTAATTTCTAAAAACGCATGTAAATCACGGGCATTAACCGTTTGGATTAATTCACCACTGATGTTTTTTGTTTCTATATTGATTAAATTTTGCATATAGAAATTCCTCAAAGTTAATTGATGATTGAATATTGGTATTATTAATTTGCGGCACGCTTCCGTTTGAAACGGAGACGTGCTAAGGAAAAGTAAGCTATTCTGATAATTTTTTGATTAATTCATCTTTGTGAATGATCATGTAACCAGCACGACGACCAATTTCGAAGAGTGACTCTAGTGAAGCGACATATTCATTATCATGAATTACTCTTGCGCTATCTACTTTGCCATTGGGAAGTAAAGTGAGAAGAATTTTNTTTGTATTACCTGTTACGGTAACAGCATTGTGTAATTGTGCTTCCATGCGATTAAATTCAGCAATGTAGGCTTCCTTGAATTGAGCGGCTTTCTTTCCGGTAAATCCCATCACCAAGAATACGAAGCCGTCTTTAGTCATTTCGTAGCACTTTGTTGAGATCCCATCTCCACCGTTGGGATTTTCTCGTATGTAGAACGTCTCCTCAAAATTGAGGAGACGAAACTCAGATGAACACTCAAGACTGCCGATAGCACGTAGAACGTTGTCATGGCGCTTGTTGAAGTATTCGGCTACATCTTGTGAGGTGGTAATCGCTTTACCTTTGTGAATACTAACTTTAGGAATAACAAGGGATGAGTGAGTGGTCATATTGACCTCCAATGGTACATTTAGATAAATGCTACCACTGGAGTTTCGAATCTCGTGGTGGTAGCCCAGACAGGGTTCGAAATACCGGTGTACCTCCGGCGAACCTTACGGTTCCCCTACCTGAGCCACCATTGATATGTGACTAGGTTATGACCAATAAAAAACACGCATTCGGCGTGTTATTGGCCGGTACACACTGACGGGTTTCGAATCCCGACATCTGATTTTGCAGATGCAAATAAACTATAGCGCATGATTTGTTCTTTCGTCAATGGTTATTGTTAGGTTATACTTACCAAAAAGGAGGATTACCTATGGGTCAGGTTGCATTTGATACACTAAAATTTGTTGAAACGCTTGAAAGCGCTGGATTACCAACAGAACAGGCGAAAGCGATTTCTATTGCTGTGCGTGAGTCACACGAAGCGGTTGATGTAGCAACAAAGAGAGATTTAGATGATGTCCGCAAAGATTTAAGCGCGCAAATATCTGATGTTCGTAAAGACATGGAAATAGTCCGCAAAGACCTACAGCTAGAGATGTCAGGAATTCGTGCTGAACAAAAATTAATACGCTGGATGTTGGGGGCGGGTATTTTAGGTATCCTTTCTCTTGTGGTAAAAGCCTTTTTGATGCCTGCCTTATGATTGTCAGTGAACTGTTAGCTGAATGGTAAAGCAGTAAATGAAGTTTACTTATTGCAGGTTCAAATCCTGCACAGCCCGCCAATTCCACGGTATATCTTCATGAGTCTTCGGTTCTCTTTCTTAAGACGATCATTTTCATTTGTTAAGCACTGTATGATTGTCTTAAAAGAGCGTACTTCTCTGTCATCATCATCACTAATATCAATACTGCTTAAGTATATTGAATCGCTCAAATGGCGACTGCCATTAGTCACCCCAACCAGATTACCCATATTAGGGTGTTTTGCCGTTACAATGCGTGGATTGTCCAATTTCATCGTGTTTAATCCTTCTTATTGTGCCGTTTGGTTTAACCAGTCAGGGCGCTCACCTTTTCCCAGGTAAAAATCC
>NZ_CAJCFU010000008.1:0-15048 GCF_903968575.1 Arsenophonus endosymbiont of Apis mellifera
TTTGATGAAAAGTTAGCTTTAATTGCAGATGCTGTTCTTAAATCAAAATTACAAATTGAATCAATGTTTGAATTATCGTTTAAAAATCCAAAAGAGATTGATAGTAATACTATAAATCAATTTGGTTATGAAGCGGTAAATAATAAAATAAAGGAAGTTGATTATAGAATCAGTCATTTCTTTAAACGAAAATAAATAATGATGATTAGTGCGGAATTTAACTTCTCAATTTTTATTATATTCCTAATTTTGAGAAAAATATATAAATTAGACTACTATTTTAATAGTAAATTACAAAAAAAGTTTCTTTATTTATTATTTTGAGATTAATATGATTATTAAATTCTTTAGAACAATTTTTCCGGTGATTTTGATTATAACCTCAGCCAAAATCAGTCAAGCAGCTACACCTACTATGTTTTGGGATATAAAATCAGTTAAACCACTTAAGGAAATTACTTTTGGAATTACTATCAACGCTGCTGCAGCGATAGATGAATTTTATTTTGCAAATCAATTCGATTTTACTCATGGTGGTGGTATAGGATATATAGGCATCCAGCCAACAAAAAATAATAAAGATAATATTCGTCAATTTAAAGTAATTTTTAGTAGTTTCAGGCACGACTCGTCGACTCAACATAAAAATTGTAAACAAGGTGCTGATGGAATGAAAACAGGTGTTTCCTGTAAAATTTACATCCCTGGAAATTTAAAAGATACATTTTTATTTAAAGTAAAAAAAGATGGTGAAATTTTAACTGGATCAGTTTTAAATAAATCTACTGGACGTGTTGATGTTATTGGACAATGGAAGATAGCAAACTCTGAGGGTTTTTTAGCTACTTCGCAAGTTTCCTGGATAGAAAATTATCTTATGAATCATCCAAATTATACGCTTGTTTGTGATAAAAAAGGATGGCCATATTATGAGGTTAAATTTTTGCCTCCAATTGGTAATGATAAAATACAGGGAAATATATCTGGTTTAAGTCAGGGTTCAAAGAGTTGCCTTGGTGCAATTAAATGGAAAAATGATAAAACCGGAACGCTAATAAGTGGAGGATACAAATAGGGGTTGCCTCAGAAAACGAAAAATAAACCACGCTCGTTTTCGTTAAAGTATTAATTCGAGTGTACATTAGGATCTAAATGTAGACTGGTAAATATCTTTGGCCCAGGGAGCTGAAAGCTTGGGGTGTCATTTTGCCCTCAGCCGGAACCGACCCTTTAAGGCGGGAAGGATGTCAATGTCCATAATTTTCGATTAAAGAATAAAGTAAACCCTTGTCATAAATCAAACTATGTATATTTATAATTTCATCTTTTGTACAAGATGGTTTCTTTTTAAGAAAAATATCTCTTTTGGATAAATGACTATTACTGTTTACGCCAAAACATGTAAAAGATAAAGGCACCTCTGGTTGCGTGCCATTCACAACCACAGATCTTATTCCTGTTGGAATATCAATCATATTATAGGGCATCGGATTACTAGTATCTGAATTATATTGATGATTATAGACCGTTTCTTCCTGCCTCCATCTTTCAGCCCAAAATACATCAGATAACAAAGGGGATCCTGAATGTATTCCATATTGATTAAGCATCGCACCTGTAAGTACTGCATATTCTACGATACGATCAGATGAAAAACCATTAACTGCAACGATTTCTTCCATCCCTGTGTAATCCCTGAGTAAGCGCTCTAATCTATTACGCCGCTGAGAATTTAATGGCGCATTATCTCTGGCTATCCGTAGAGAACCTTGAACATCATAAAAATTATTATTTGGCCTAACTGTATAAATATAAGTCAAATAATCTTCATCAAATGGAAATTCACTATTAGGTCTCGCAAGAGACGCGGCATGTTGTACTACAGAAGCAATAGAGCTTGAAGTAGAAACAAAAGCACTAGTTTGTTCTTCTAAAGATTCTCCTTCAAAATGATGTGTAAGATCATAATCGACAGTTTCGCTGTGCCATGGCCACATTCCACCACTCAGTAAAATTTCATAAATATTTCTATTATCTGTACGATAAACAACAGAATGTACCTCTATTGCATATGATTGTGTTTGTATTAACCATGTGATAAATAATACAAATAATAATTTCATAATTCTATCTCAAAATTAATTAATAATTTCAATACCGATAAGTTCATCCTGTGGGCCGATATTACTTCTTACACATACATTTACGTGTACTTTTATTAAAAAAGCGACTTTAGACAATTCATATATACTTGGATTATCCTTATGAATAGAATAATGATAACCATTACTCAATTTGACTGTTTGCTTAAATCCATCAGCAACATAGATTCCGTTAATACTTACTATTTTTTGTTTTTCATGAAGGCTATTTCCTTGCCATTTTGTGCAGGCCTGAGAAAAACCAACTCCAGCTGAAACTTGATAAGAAAGTAATATTGAAATAAGTAAAATAATAACCTTTGTCATTTGCTCCTCCTATCTAGGCAATAAACCTATATTAAAAATATGATGAACATAATCTTTATTTGTCAACAACGCAATCACTTAACCTCATTTAAATAATGTTGTAACTAACAAGTTCACAATACTAAGTTTTTTTAACCCCCATACTCTTTTTCTTTGATTTTTTGGTTTTTTTCTTCCTCATGATGATATGAAATATTTATCTCATCATTTTCTTTTTCTAGTTTCGGTGGTTCTTCTCCAAGTTGAATATCCGGCATCTTTTCTTCATCATTTAAGCGTATTGATTCGAAAATGACATCTTTATTATCATCGACTTTTTCTAACTTATCTTCTTGAGGTAATTGAGGTGACGCTTCATTATCCGGTTTATTTAGTTCAAGCTGAATCGTATTATCTTTTATATCGTTTTTTATCGATTCATCGAATTCTTTCAACGAATACCGATTGATCTCGTTTTCCTCGCTGTTTTTGTTTAAAAAGAGGGGAGCTTCGCCTGTTCTATCCTGACTCTCATTAATTTTTTCCAATTCTGGTTGTTGAGCTATATTTTTAGCGACTTCTGCATTACTCAGTTCAATGACAATCGTATTGTCTTTGGTATCATTTTTTAAGGCTTCATCAAATTGTGACAATGAATAAAAATTAATGCTGTTCTCGTCATTGCCTTTGTTCAGCACAATATAGAGCCCATCGGGTGCGCCTTTGTAACTGGCTTCTTCGATGTCTGTTTTCCCTGTATAAACGCCAACGGGTATATGGAGATTTCCTCGCTGAATGCCGTGCTCGTTGGTGACGGGCAATAACAATTCAGGTCGGTCATGGTGTGAGAATCTGGCGATTTCAACTAGGGTTTGGTCGATTTTTTGCGCTAATTTAGTGTTGCCAATTTCTTTGCTGTTATCCCAAATTCTGATTTCATTGCGAGCCAGTTGGTCTTCCTGTTTGTTCAGGATGTCATGCGCGGTTAATCTGTCACCGGAAGTTTTTGTAAGGGCTTCCATCCACGCATTGCCATCTGATAAATAAAGCTGAACGTGTTCTTTTGCGCGGGATAATTCCACATAGGTGTTATCCATTGCGGCGAGGGTACGCGCGCCTTCATAGACGATGACATAGGGATAAGAAGCGCCTTGTGAGGCATAGCTTGTGATGGTGTAGGTGTAATCCAGATGTCTGTCGGCATATTCTTTTTGTGGTTGATAGGTGACGAGCTTGCCGTTTAACTCAATATGGAGCTTATCGTCATCAATCCGCTTTATCATGCCCCTGTCGTTATTGGCAATATTGCGGTCTTTATCGGTTGTAGTGAGGCGGATTTTTTCACCTTCTGAGACTTCAATGGTTTTGTCTTCAAAGAGCGCGACGACGGCAGGATTCACTTCAAGCGGTGACAGATATTTCTCCTGATTATTTTCCCGATTTACCAGGCTCACAATGCCTTCTTTTGAAACTCCTGTTATTTCAAAATAGTGTTGATTGATTTTTGCGATGTGACCCAACTGATTTTGCCAAAATTGACTATCTTTTAAATCGGCTTCCTGATGGTTGATGCGTTGTAAAACAGGGATACGGGCTGATTTACCCAGCATTTGTTGACTTTGCATCACCGCATGAATGTTTTCATTTAACTGATTTCGATCGGCATTTAACGGGGTGATAATCACTGTGTTATCACGCGCTTCTTTTGTTCTACCCACATAGTCATCAATCACCCTTTTTATCATTTGATTGTCGTTTTCCTGTGGTTTACCTGATGAATTCCCCTTCATGATTGTGCTTTCGGGAATAAAAGCACCATTATCCCTTGCTACTCGGTCAGGAGAAACCTGACGAATAATATCCAGTGATTTTTGGGTATTTCCGGCAATTATCGCTTCAATAGCGGGTTTTAATTCGGGTGTCTGTCTGACGATTTCGTCCATTACCACTTTGTCGGCGGCACTTCGTTGCCAGGCAAGGGTAAAGGGTGCGCCCCGTTCGAAGGCTTTTAGCTGTTTTGCATCCCCTGAGAGGACGACTCTTCCTGCATTATCCGTGATATTAACCAGTAATTCTGCTAAGGTTTTGTTGCCAATCATCGAGCTTTCATCAATCACAAACAAGGTATTTTTATACGATGTTTTGAGGTTGTTCTGGTGCTTTTCCATCAGAAAACTGGCGATAGTTTGGGATTTTATGCCTGCTGCCTGTAATTCATTGACGGCTTTATGGGTGGGTGCGAGACCGACGATACTCACGTCGGGTCGATTATTGTTAAGGGCTTGTGCTACCGTTTTAAACTGGGTGGTTTTCCCGACACCGGCATAGCCTTGTATCATTATCGTCTGGTCTTTTGAAGTTAAGACGAGTTCGGCGGCTTTCTGTTGACCTTGGGTTAATCCGGTAAAATTAAGTTTTTCGATATTTTGGATTAACGGTAATTGACTGTTTTTGCCCTGTAAAATCTGCGAGAGGATTTTGACCTCGTTATCAAAATCTTCTTTGCGAATAAACCGCCCATAAAACTCGTGCGTTGTTTCATCCACGCATTTCACTTCGCCTTTTTTTAGGCGTTGTTTAAACGCGTTTATGCAATCCTTAAACGAAAAATCACTGGATTTTGCGGCATCGGTAATAACATCTAGGCTATTAAAAACCATACTTGATTTTGTCCGCCGGTCAATGGCGATGTTTAGTTGTTTTTGAATATCAGGGGTGACATTATTTTTAGCGACATCGGCGGCTTTTAAAAATGATTCATCACCTTGCTGGATATCAGAAAGCACAGTGGTGCTAATTTCACTTTGTTGTAACCGTTTTTGGATGCTATCGCTATCCAAACCGGTTATGCCGATAATATTCTTTCCACTGCGCCTTATCTGATTGATGGTCGAATTATTGACTTCTTTTTCGTTAAACACCGCAATCACGGTTTGATTTTTATCAAGACTGTTTCCAAATGCTTCACAGTAGTGGTATTCCAGTTTGCAATCGGCTTTTGGGGTGAATGACGCTTTTTTGCCGTATTCATCTTCCATGATGATTTTATCGGCAAATAAAAAATTGCCTTTTTTTAACTCCGTCACCGTAAAGGTTTTGCCGGCCTGGATATTTTGGCCAAACACACCGGTTGATTTGACGCTATCACCTTCTCGCAGTTCTATCTCTTGCACCTTGAAAAGACGGTAGTGACTATCGATTTTATTAATTGAGAGGGCAGACGTGTTGCCTAATCGGTCTTGTAACAGGAGTTTATTACTTTGTTTGCTAATACTTTTTATCTGATACTGCTGCCGTTCATTTTCTGTTGTGCGCTCAAGTATCATGCCGATGTTATAGGTATTACGCTGATTGCGGTTAGCGGCATCTAAAAATATCGATTTTTTGGTGGTTATTACCATCTTATTTTCAGACAGCAATCCTTTTTCGATTAAAATATCACGGGTTTTGGTGGTTATCGCTTCTTTTGTTGGGTTATTTCCTGCCTGAATAATGACATCCTTATTTAAGGCATAAAAGTTAGCAAAATGATTAGCGGCGGTCTTTATTCTGCTTGCTTTATCCTGTTCAGGGATAAAATAGAGGTGTTTATCGGCATTGGATTCAAAAGCATTAATCGGTTCGGTGCCGAGTGCTCTTGCGATTTCACTGGTCAGTCCTTTGTTTTTACGGCTGGCGCTATCCAATGCAATAATCGTGTCGCCCTCGGCATAGGAACGACTGAGTAATGCCGAGACTTTATTAAGGGGAAGATGTTCAGATTGGTAAATCCCGATTAATTGCCGTTTGTGGTTGTTTTTCTGGGCGTCACTTAAATAGTCATCAATGCTGATGGTTTTTACTTTCTTATTGACATGCTCTTGTAATTTATCGCTGATTTTTTTATTTGGCGTAATGATAATGGTATTTAATTTATTTTCTTTGGCAAGAGTGTGGATTTCCTCGATAACCTGAATTTCATGGGCAAACCCGCCTTTAAGGTTAACCAGATTAAACCGGACATTGTTTTGCGTGATATTTTTAGCTAATGCGCTTTCTTGTGTTGTTGTTAATTCATGTTTACTGTACCGCAACTGATGAATGAGTGCACTGACCTCATTTTCCTGTTTAAGGTGGGTTTGGGTGGTTAACAGCGTGCTTTCTGAATTAAGAGGTACCAGATTCCCTTGTTTAATCGCCTGGTTAATTTCCTTGCGTAATATTTCTAATGTTTTCGGCTGGCAAGGAATGCGATTAATAATATGGGTTAATAATGCATCATAGGAAAATCGAGTGTTTTTATCGGATAACACCTTAATCGATTGTGAGATAGCTTCTTTAAGGTTAACCATAGGTGTAGATGGGTTGTGGTTTTCTGCTTTTTTCACGCTAGCCGCTGAATATCCCGTCTTGGCTAGCCTTGCTTGCCATTCTTTATGCAGTGTTTCAACATTGGTAAAGGTTTTTGCCTTACGGGTGGCTAACACGGCGGCACTTTTTTGTTTAGCAGAAGCGGTTTCGCCTACCGCTTCAACAACCTCCTTGCGTCTGGATGAAAAGGGTTCGGTGGGTACGCCTTCTATTTCCCATAAGCCATTTTTTCCGGTTGAAATAAACGAATAACCCTGTTTCTGCAAACTTTCTTTTAGGTGCTGGCGATAAATAGCGCCAAAAGTAACCTGTAAATCGTTAATGATTTCGCTAAATCCACTGCGGTTAATCTTATCTGATGACAGTGCTTTCCACCCCTTTTTATCTGACCAGGTGGCATTCATTAGTAATGCATGTGTGTGTAAATTGGGGTCGAGATTGCGATTAGTGGTGTGAAGAAAAAGGGCAGCAATTGCATTGCCGGTGATTTCTGTTTGCGTGACCCCTTTTGTCATTGAACGGGTAGAAGTTACGCTTTCAATCTCTTTGAGGGCTGATACCACCGCCTGTTTATGTGCATCCAGCACTGCGGCATTACCTTCCACCAACGCTAATACTGAGACACTTTTAGGGGCAGAAAAGGTTAAGTCATAGCCAGGTCGATGTTTATTTTTACCATTCACATTAAAACTCAAATCGGTGCCGTCCGGTAATTTTCCTTCCAGCACCTGTTCAAAGGTATTTCTATCCACCGTGCCGGTTAATCCTAACCGTTCAGCGCCTTTACCAAACCACTGTATTCCTTCTTCACCGACAAAGTAATAGTTATCCTTTTCTTCATAATAGTTGGCACTGGTAGCTGCACCACCACTAGTAAGATTTTTAACCGACAACATACGCTAAATCTCCTTTTCTGTGCTTTTTTCGTGCCGGAGATTTTTATTTGTCTCTTCGGCGCCTTCTAAAGCTTCAAGCTCTGATGTTTTCTGATACAGTTTTCCTGTAAATGTCGAGATAGACACGACTTCTTTTGAGCTAGAACTATCGATAGTGTGGTGCGTATTACTTTCTTCATTCGGTTTGCTGGATGTAGATTTTTTATCTTGGGTCGTCACCAGTTTATCGAGCTTATTTTCAATCCCCGATTTATTCAGTTCCTGCTCAATCTGATTATCAAAAATGGCGGCGACATCACGTTCAATTTTCCCTGCAGCAACCGTTTCATATTGCTTGTGT
Source organism: Arsenophonus endosymbiont of Apis mellifera (assembly GCF_903968575.1). Taxonomy (NCBI): domain Bacteria; kingdom Pseudomonadati; phylum Pseudomonadota; class Gammaproteobacteria; order Enterobacterales; family Morganellaceae; genus Arsenophonus; species Arsenophonus endosymbiont of Apis mellifera. Next base: position 8,034 of record NZ_CAJCFU010000008.1, read on the forward strand.
TGCAGGGTAAGTTTGACAATCGGCACATTCCCGCGGAGCGATACAAAGCACTCTAAATCATCCAGATTTTGAATATCGGAGAAGCTGACAATTTTTTCACGGGTATCTTCTTTGGAAAAGTTCACACCATCACGAATAGTATCCACCCCATAACTATACTGGTCACGGAATTTCAGTAAACGGGTTTCGCCCAATTCTTTTTGTACCCACTCCGCCACACTGCCACTCGGGGCACGGAAATAGAGGCTGGTATTCGCCAAATCCCAGATATTGCGAGCATCATGAGCGCCATAGTTCGCTTCCAGTTGCGAGAAGTTTTGAATGCCGATGAGGGTTGCTCCACCAAATTTACGTGCTTCGGAGAGATAATCGCTAATGACCGGCAGCTTATGAAGACTGGGTAACTCATCTAACACTGTCCAGATACGACTTTCTCTGCTCGGTGTTAACGCCAGTACCGATTGCATGGAAAGATTGAGCCAAGTGCTGATTAACGGCTTTAAGGCAGCATGCAAACGACCATCGCTGGAAATAAAAATCCAGGCATCTTCATCGGCATTTTGCACCCATTCCCGAATGGAAAATGGCGGCTTGCCTTCTTTTTCCAATCCCTGACAGTAGCGCAAGGCTTTGACATAAGCACTTAACACGGTACGAATGGTCATGGCGGTTTTTTCTATACTGCCATCAACCAGATTAGCCGCATCAGTGCCCTGGACAAAATCATGCAATTCAGGGAGCGAAATGGACAATAACCGCTGTAATAATTTTTTAATCGAGCGGTCTGGGTGTGAGCGCATATGCTCTGCGGTCGCCACAAACAACAGGCGCGCGGACATGAGCCAGAACGGGTCACCACTTTTGGCATCGGGGAGCAAGGGTAGGGCAAAGTTTTCAAAATCGGCGCGGTCCTGGCATTCGCGCCATAAATCCCAGTTCGGGCAACGTGCATCCATTGGGTTTAAGATAATATCTTTTCCTTCGCGATAAAAAAGCGGGATAAAATTATTCCCCTTGTCGTAGATAATGGCTCTTTTCCCCTGTTGTCTCACCTGACTTAACAGGTCATTAATAACAGTGCTTTTCCCTGTTCCCACCGTGCCATGCAGCCCAACATTTTGCTGTTCACTGTTTTCAACCAGGTGCAAATCGCCAATCTTAAGTGGTGATATTTTACCTTTGGCTTTTAAAAACTGGTTAATTTCTTTTACCGAACTGGCCAGATAGCGACCGCCAATAATCTCATTTTTTCTCTGCTGCGCCCCTTTTTTACCTAACCACCAGAACACCGCCACAATCAGGCCAACAAAGGTAAAGGAAGCGACTCCCCACGCCCAAAATGCCGCGTCTTTCAATAACACATAGCAATAAATAAAATACCTGTCGATACGCACCTCTCGAGCGGTTTTCTCAAATTCAACCACCTGGCCGGTTCGGGGGTTTAACCAATGAAAAGTAAAGGGACTCCCTTCGCTGGTGCCAATCGCTTCCTGTAACGGGATGACCAGTTTGTCTATTGCCCAGTAAGACAACCCGTGTATCATCTTCTCAAGCGGGATTTGAAAAGCTATGGTGGCAAAAAAGACAAGAATGGTAGCCAGAATTACCCAGAACGCCACAATATTGGCAATCTGCATAAACATCGCCACCATGTATTTAATTACCTGACCACCCTGGGTCATGTTTCTGGCATCAAGACTCATGATTATTTTCCTTAGCAACAGGAAGCCCAATTTTCTATCAAGAAAGTTTTATTTATTGGGCTTTTTAAGACGGGAAAGAAATTAAAGAATATTGGCAATACTTTTCGCTAACTGATTTTCCAGTTCCGGTTTTGCTTCTTCAAATTTCAGATTGACCTTGTTGGCATTGGACACAATGCGCGTCTGGTATTTATGACGGTTGGTGGTTTCGGTACTGGTCTGATGTTTAGCACCTGAAGTCCCCTGTTTTAGGCTTGCCACGTCATTAACCGTGACCTTCGCGCCTTTGCTTAAGGCGCTAATCTGCAAGTCGGTTATCATCGTGAAATTCACATCCTCCACCATGGCATCGACCGCCGCACCTATTAATCCTGCCGCTAATCCACCACCTAGGGCTGCCCCTGTAGAGCTGGTATTGTACGCCAATGCTCCAGCCCCAATTGCAGCGCCAATGCCCGCCCCCTGATAACCCTGTGACAGGAATAACTGGGCGTCCCTTAAATCCATTTTATCCGCCTTTAACACGTTAGCCTGTATCCAGTAATAGGCGGCATTGGGATTATTCACCACCGTATAGCCTTTCGCCTCAACAGCCTGTTTAATTAAACCGGCAAGATTCGACATATCTTTATCGGAGGTGTTTTTGATTTGCAGATAAACGGTTTTCTGGGAAGCGGGGTCTAACCAGATAGTTTCACTCATCTGGGTTTTGACTTCGAGGTTGCGTTTTTTTACTGCTGTGCTGACCGCACTACAGCCGGTCAGGGCTAATGAACTGGAAATTAAACTCACCAGCACTAAACGCTTAAACGTTGATGCCATTTTTAATAAACTCCTTAAATTTAGGTAACAGAAATGTGATCTATCTTTCGATAGATCGTGATTAATTTTGATTAATAGGGTTAATTTTATTTAGATTTATACTTTGGTTTCAGTCGTCTGATTTTGAACATGCTCCATACATATTACCAGCAATATCAGTCCCTCCAACCATAGGTAAACCATTGGCTGGGTTATGAGAAAAAGCATTATCATTCACTTTATAATTTGGATGTTTGATATTCAATGAAATGAATAAAAATAAAATAACCAAGGTGGAAATGATTATTGGAGTAACGAATAACTCATTAGTAAAAACTCCATCATGAGATAAAGTAATATCTAAACATTCTTTTATTAAAATAAGCGAACTACCAAATACGTAAAAAAAACTAACAACTATTTTTACAATTTTTTGACTATTTTTCCAACGGATTGCAGTAAAACAAAAGAAACCACTTATCGCTATAATTGACATAGTGATCATAGAAAAGGTCTGTTTAAAGAAAAACAAACATAATGATTCTAATGTAATTATCATGATGATAAAGGTTAAAAATTTCATTTGCCCCCCTTCTCTTCATATCTATTAATATTAGTCGATTTTTCCTTATTTATCGCCTTTTCATTCGCCATTATTCTATCCTGCGTGGGTGCCACATTATGGCCAAAATCGGTTTTCTCTGCCCGTATTGCTTTTGCGTATTCACCGGTATTGGCCTCGGCAGATTCAACCAGACTAACCGTGTTTCTATCACCCGTTTCAGGGTTAACGATGGTCTGGTGTTGCCGAATCTGGCCTTTATCGGCCATTTTTTCCAATTGTGCCGCACTTTGATCAAAGCCGGCTGGATTATATCGGCTGGCATCATGAGCTACCTGCATACCCTGATAATGACTGGCCACTACTGCTTGACTGGCGAAATGATTATGGCGGATATCATCGGCTATCCTGTCACTGAACTCACTGACCAGCGCTTCACGCTGTGCCCTGACCGCAGGTGTTCCCGCATCCGTTAATACACGCCCTGCCTCAGCTTCACCTAAACGCGAATACGCAAATTGGGTAAATTCCTGCTCCAGGCGGTGGGAAGCACTTAAACGTTCGGTTTCGGTTAAATTGGCTTGTTCCGAGATACTTTGCTCTTTGGTTTGACTGGCGGTAAATCCGGCGAAGTTTTCACTGGTATTTTGCAGTGAGGCTCGTAAATCTCTGACTAAAGAACGGGTTTCCGCGTTGGAAATACGGCTAACCTCATTATCGGTCATATTTTTTATCACCGATGCGGATTGACTGGCTGAAAAATCCCTCGCTACCAGCAGATCTTCTGATGTTTTATTACTTTTTGACGCAGAGTCTGTATTAGTGTCAACCCATTGGTGACGATATGACGCTTCTAGATTTGCATTTGCATTAGCAACACCACCCATATTTTTGTTACTAACACCAAAAGATCCAGATGCTCCAAATCCCCCTATATCGGTTCTATCCGTTAAAGTTTTATCTTCTCTTGATGTACTGTTATTTGATGAAAGAGAAGATTTCGCTTGTTGTGATTGCCGCTGGATGTCTTCAATAGCTTGGCGCTGTTCACCGGTTAACCCACTTTCAAATGATCCTTGCTTGTTAAACTGGTTACTGAGTGCGGTTGAGATATTGTAGGTGTCCGATATGGCACTTTTTAACCCCTGATGATAGCTTTCAGTTTCACGGTGTTGACTACTTAAGGCTTTGCTAAAGCTGGTATCAAGCATTGAACTGGTATCCAGGCTAAAGGGCAGTTTCGAGATGGATTGCGTAGTATCGACAATATGCTGGCCACTTTGGGTGGTGCTAATCATCGCCCCGTTATCGATTTGCTGACTCGAGAGTCCCGCCCTGTAACTGCGGTTTAAATCGGTTTTAAAGCCGTTAATGTTTTCCACCTGCATATTGGCCATGTTGTAATTACCACTGGCCACCGCGCCTGCATCCGCGGTCGTTGCCCCTGCTAGAGCATTACCCAGATAGGAGCCGGCACTGGCAATCTGTTGACCCAGTGAGGTGAAGAGTTTAAAACTCAAAAACGGAATAGACATCATCAGCCAGCCGGCAATGCCAGCCGTGGTGCTGCCGGTCTGGGTGAGTCTGTCTAGATTAGAAAACGTTACATTTTCGCCATTTAGCGTGGTGGCCATCATGAAATTGTAAACATGATTAAAGATAGCAAACATCACAGGCCATAACATGAGGCTGCCCATGACGTTAAGGTAATTAATTATCACTTTTGTGGTAATTTCTCTTACAAAAAGCGCTAAAACCATAATCGGAAAGAGCGAAATACATAAAAGCATCAGCACGGTATTGAGTTGCGGCAGCATTTCACTGGCCAGATGATAACTGGCCTGATGGGATAAGCGCATTTTGGCCAGCGACTGCTCGGTGGTCATCAGATTTAACCCTGCGGGGTCGTTCATCGCGGCCATATAGGCATTAAAGCCTTTTCGTAAGCCTGCTATCATGATGTTCTGTTTTAAAATATCGGCGGCAGACTGACTTGCTTTCATAAAGTAGTTATAGCTGCCTTCGAGCATATGCGGTAACACCACTGAGGCATCGTGGCGGCCTGGAAAGAGTTTTCTGGCATAAAACATTAGCGTGCTGCCAGTGCCGGTGGTATCGAGATTAAGCAGCGCTTTAAGTTTTACCGTGGCTTGCTGGCAGGTCATAAACTGACTGCGTGCCCCTTCGGTATTTTCAGACTCCCAGCCCTGATAATAAATCCCTCTTAAGGGGCTCGGTTTTGAGAAAATCAGGCTATAAATATCACGGGTATGGAGTAGCTGGCTTAAACTGTATTTGTGGTTTAGCTGGATATCAGGAATAACACAGTTTTTGACATATTCACTGAAATTGGCATTAATCTCAGGGCTGTGACTGTGAAAGGTGAGGGATTCCTGCATCAGTTTCTGGCCAAACATCAAACCGGTTTTACTGTAGGCGACACTCTCTGGCAGATGGAAAAAGTCATCATAAAAGATGGCCGCTGAATGGCCGATACCGGTCAGTAGCCAAAGTGGTGTGGCCAGTCCGACTGGCACATTATCCACCCGATTGATTTTGTCTGGCCTTGTCAGGTCGTTGACCACCACCGTGACTTTCGGTGTAAGCAATAATGCCGTCACACAAACGAAGGTGAATCCCCAGGCAAAAAGTCCCTTTAAGTCATGGGTTTTAACGTACGTCATGACGCACGTTAAAATACCGAGCGTTTCCGCCAGATAAAGCAACCCACCCCAAGTGCGGTGATTAACCATGGCGGCCACCGCATTCAAGGTTTGGGTCACCATATCACCCCCACTAATAAACCAGGTATCCAGTACCATCTTTACCCTCCAAACTGATAGTTGCTCATCAACCGGTCAGACAACCCTGATGAGAGTTGCTGACGTAAATAGTGCAAATTGCGCTCAAGCTCCAGCAGATGATTTTGATTAATCCGCATTTTGGTTAAGCGCTGCGCCATTTTCTCGCGCACGGTTTTCAGGCTATTTTGAAACTGTTTGTTTTCTTCTTCGGTATTCAGGCTCCCCGCACCTGCCACCTCCACTAAATCAATCAGACCGTCGATATAGCTCACCACCATGTCACTGGCGATGTACTCAGCCAATGACGTCACCATTGACTCATCGAGGCTTAATGAGGCACTGTCAATCACATAGCGCAGGATTTGGACGCGGGTACTACCAATCAGGGCCGTTTCCTTATCGGTTAACGCCGCATCGGTGGTGGATTTTTTAAACAGGCTTGACAACAACTTCTGGATTTGTGCTATCATGCTCTTGTTGGTCGGCACGGTGATTTTGCTTTTGGTCGGTTTCAGGCACTGGGTAACGCTATCACAACGATAGACTTCTGTTATGCCACCTTTTAGAATTGTGTTCATCACACCATCATTCGCTCCGAGCCCTGGCAAGATTGATAACTCTCCCTGATTGCCATAAATTACCGTGCCGACCAGCGACATCATCAACTCCTTTAATTCCCTGTCACTACTTATAAACTGATTAATTTTTTCAAACGCACTCCAGGTTAAGTTGCGATTGCGCGGGATGCGCCTTTTTTCTTCGTCATTGGCATGGTTAAATACTTTGTTGGTTTCATTGCCCACGCCACAGCCTTGACGGGAGGCTGCCCAATCGGCAAATACACTGTGGTTACCGGCGATGTCCTGACAGACGTGCTGGCTGGCCGTTTGTGATTTTGGCCACAAACCGCCGACAATCCCTTGCGCCGCCTGACAGGTGGAGATATTAGTATTGTTAATGTCGGTCGCCAGCTTCTGCAGATAATCCTTGACCGCTTTCACTTGCGGCAGCGCGGTTTCTAACGCCAGGTCAAAGGCGTAACCTGCGGCATTACTTAAAATCTCTTTCGCCATCTTAACCTCCAAAGGGTACTCCCACCGACATAAGGTGGGAGGGGAATTTGGTCGGGCTTGAAAAGCCCGAAG
>NZ_CAJCFU010000009.1:0-205 GCF_903968575.1 Arsenophonus endosymbiont of Apis mellifera
TGGTGGGCGATACCAGATTCGAACTGATGACCCCCTCCTTGTAAGGGAGATGCTCTACCAACTGAGCTAATCGCCCATTCATAACAAAAACAGACAACACTTTTACTTAAGCATGATTCTTAATTATGATTGGTGGGCGATACCAGATTCGAACTGATGACCCCCTCCTTGTAAGGGAGATGCTCTACCAACTGAGCTAATCGCC
>NZ_CAJCFU010000010.1:0-177 GCF_903968575.1 Arsenophonus endosymbiont of Apis mellifera
TGGTGGGCGATACCAGATTCGAACTGATGACCCCCTCCTTGTAAGGGAGATGCTCTACCAACTGAGCTAATCGCCCAATCATAATAAAATCATCACGACAATTGGTGGGCGATACCAGATTCGAACTGATGACCCCCTCCTTGTAAGGGAGATGCTCTACCAACTGAGCTAATCGCC
>NZ_CAJCFU010000011.1:0-1699 GCF_903968575.1 Arsenophonus endosymbiont of Apis mellifera
CTACAAGCTAAGTACGACATGAAAAAGGGTGAGGCTTCTGCAACTTGGACATCGTTAGTCAAGATTCACTATGACGGTGTGGATTATGACGCTGGCATGGTGATTGGGGCTGAGCTTAAAAACGGTAAAGTTAGTACACAGATAGGCTTTAGTGCGCAGACTTTCATTATTTACAATCCGGTTAATGGGGAAAAAGTTCCTATGTTTAGTATTCAGAATGGGCAAACTTTTATTAATGATGCGTTAATAAGTAAGGCAACCATTGAAAGTGTAGTAGTCGGTATGGAGATTCGTTCTAAAAATTACATTCCAGGGCGATCTGGATTTTATTGGAATATGCAAAATGGTCAAATGGAGAATATTGGCTCTGATAAACAAGGGAAGATGAAGCAAACCAATACCACAATTAGTATAGCTGATAATCAGGGACGCTTAAGAGTGCAAATTGGTAAAATAACGGGGGTTTTTTGATGTGGGGTTTTCGTACATGGGATGGAGCAGGACGAATAAATAATTCCGGCGTTATTCCGTTTTTAACGGCAGGAATAATAACAGTCAAGAAAAATCAAACCAATTTTAGCTACCATTATGATTTGCCGTCAGGCTATAAACTCGATTATACGATAATAGACGGAGGAGGAGATATCATATCCAATCTGGAGACAAAAAATACATTTGATATCAAAATCAACAATAATGAAGTGATAGGTTATCCTTCTTCATGGGGTATACCTTCTTCGACTGAAAAACAGATCTTAGTATTTTATAGGAGAAATTAATGTTCGGCGCTTTATTGACCGCCCCAGATGGAACCCCATGGATTCTCCCACAAAGTACTCCGCTTTGCCTTAAATCCATAGTCAATGATGTAAAAGATTTGCCAGGCTTGCCAGATGGCATATTGAGTTTGCGTTTCTTTCAATACGACCAGCAAAAAAAGTTGGCAAGATATTATCTTTTTACGAATGAAGAACAACAACCGCCTATTGGACAATGGGGTGTCAGTTTTTGGGATGAGAATGGGAAATGTATTGTACATACAAAAAGTAAGACACTAAATGTTAAGGGTTCTTTGCAAAACATAAGTAATGATAAAAAATATTGGCATATAAGAAGATATAAAGAAAAAATTAAAGGGAGTGTCGCTGTGTTAGATACGGTAGCGGGATATGGTTTTTTTTTAGTTAATCCTTATAATCCTGAAGGGAGCAATATATTTTTACCGATATACGTTTTCTATATACCCTATGCGTACAAGAACGGTAGCACAACTGAAATAGGCTATCGCTATGAAGGTGAAGATTTTAATTACAATGAGGTTCTCTCAGAGAGATTCACAGGCATTCATAGCCGAATAGTTTATATTGACACTGCTGAATACGATTAAGGGCGCCCTCAATGATATATAACACAGGCACAATTACAACCGTGTCAGGCTCTTCTATCGTCAAAGGCACAGGCACGAAATGGAATAGCAATAATCCACTAGTGTCACCTGGCATGTTAATGCTGATTAAAAACGGCGATATTAACTATCCTTACATGATATTGGCAGTTAACAGTGATACTGAATTAACGTTAGCAGACAAGCCAACATTCTCAGCTACCGACACAACATACACCATTAATCTCACTGAACCCAATAATAATTCTGATGCGGCAAGAGCACTAGTTGCAGCTAACACTTACATCCTTTACT
>NZ_CAJCFU010000012.1:0-8128 GCF_903968575.1 Arsenophonus endosymbiont of Apis mellifera
GCGTTACCTTCCTGAATGAGGTAGTTAAACAACGTTATCACCTGATTATCGGAATAATAATTATACGATAATAATTTAACAATTTCACTCAGAAGCTCGGTCATATCCCGTCGGCGAATGTGCTTTTGGACTAATTCAAGCAAAGCCATTCGTTTGTGCTGCATAATTTCGCCATCGTCAAGCGTGGTCACATCAACCAGTCTAAACGGTTTGGTATAAATCTTTTCGGCAATATCCCGTCCGCTAAAGCAGTCTAGCCAATCTGTACTATAGGGATAAGGACTTTTTTCGCCCGTGTAAAACAGGATAGGAAAAACGAGTGGTAACTTTTTGTGGCCAGCCTCTAAATGTTTTTGCATCGCGGCCATACAATAACGCATCAGTCGCCATGCCATAAGCTTATCCGGTGTAGACTGGTGTTCAATCAGCAAATAGAAATAGCCTTTACCTTTTTCTGTTTTAACGGAGTACAAAATATCACTTTGATAGTTTTTCATCTCACTATCGATAAATGAACCTGATTCCACTTTGAGACTATTTAAGTCACAAAGTGATTTAATCTCATTAGGCAGCCAAATATCGAAGAAATCCTTAGCCGTCTCTTTTTCACTTAAAAACTGCTTAAATAGACTATCGTGGGGCGTTGGGGTGAATTTTTTACTCATCCGATTTGTTCACTAATTGCAATTTTAGAGTTGAATTATGGCAAAAACAAATTAAATTTGAAGGTGGAAATGTTATGAAAAAGATATCAAACATTAGTTGATAGAGCTTCGTAAGTCACCCCTACCTGGTCTTTCGTAGGGGTATTTTTTTGCCCCTAACCTTTCCTTTCTGGGGAATATATGATTGGGGATAAAAGAATGCCAGCATAAAGCTGGCCAACACCAGGGTAAATGTTTCAGTTACCAGCATGAAGTAATTTAAATGTAACATATATTAATTTAATTGTTATCACATTATTAAATTAAGTTACATTTATTACATCTTATTTTAATTAACTGCATCTTTTAACTTTTGACCTGCTTTAAAACTCGGTATATTCGAAGCAGCAATTTTAATTGCCTTGCCTGTTTGCGGATGGAGACCTTCTCTTGCCGCTCGAGTCTTAACCTGAAAACTCCCAAAGCCAACGAGCTGTACGCTGTTACCCGATTTTAAAGACTCGGTGATGACTTCAATGAAAGCATTAAGCGCTTTCTCTGAATCTTTTTTGGTCAAATCGGCTTTTGCAGCAATTTGGTTGATGAGTTCTGTTTTATTCATGTTGCACCTAAATGAATAGATTACGTTAATCCTAGTTATGCTAGCGGTAGTGACACTGTTGTGCAATGGTTGACTGTTAATTAACTTAAAAATCTATTTAAAAAATTAATCCCAAACGCTCGCCGCAGCCAAGTGACCGAGCAACGCGAGTGAACGGGCGAGGAAGCGGAATTTCACCTTAACGTGCAAAGAAATCATGCCACCATTTGGTTAAATAATCATCAAATGAAAATATCTAAGGCCAATGAATATCTTGTAGTGGTTATACCACTTTCGTCACAAAAGTTATCCACAGAGAATGGGGAAAAATTTCCGGTTAAATATAGTTATGTATAAGTTAAATAAGTTAAAGGGGGGGGAGTGTAGTTTAATGTATTGATTTAAATGAATAAAAAAAAACACAATGTCCGTAAATTACGATAGTTTGTCCGTAAATTACGATAGTTTGTCCGTAAATTACGATAGTTTGTCCGTAAATTACGTTTAAATTTGAAGTTATTCACAATTTAAATTTAAAAAAATTATTGATTGCTTTCAAAATTAGCTATAATGTCCGTAAGTTACGATATTTTGTCCGTAAGTTACGATATTAATTAACGTCCGTAAATTACGAAAGCGAGTTATTGAACTGCGCTAACAATTCAATAACTCTCACCAATAACCCTAAACAGACTAGGATTAAGGCTATGAATGATCTTACTACGAAAAAGAGAAAAAACAATTTGAAAACCTTACGCCCACATAAGCACCAACAGCTTGAATTTTTTATCGCTGATGATGTAAGTAATTGTACTTTCCGCGATGAAATCGCAAGTATGGAGCATCCATTTTTTGCCTTAAAAGGAGGTGATACCAAAGATAGGGAATATAAAAATGGGAATGTTACTGTAATAGTAAGATCGAATTCTTTAGGACTAGCAACTATTTTTGATAAAGATATATGGATCTATGTTATCTCTAAATTACAAGAGGCTATAAATAATAATCAACCAATAAGTCGTACAATTGCTTTCACACCTTATGATTTTTTTGTAACAACTAATCGTAGTACAAGCGGTGTAGGGTACAGAGAATTAAAAAAAGCTTTGAATCGTTTAAAAGGAACAACAATTGAAACCAATATCGTATATTCGGAAGACAAAGAGGAAACAGTCATCTTTGGATTAATTGAAAAAGTTAGAATTTTAGAAGAACAAAAAGGTAAATTGGACATTGGGATGGTAGAAGTTACCCTACCAGATTGGTTGTATCAAGCAATAACTAAAACTAAAGTTTTGCAAATTAGTCCAGATTATTTTCGCATTCGCAAAGCTATAGATCGAAGAATTTATGAGATTGCGCGTAAGCATTGCGGTAGCCAACATGAGTTCTCTATCTCACTTGAAAAACTTCATAATAAAACTGGTTCATCAAGAGAATTGAGAAAATTTAGATTTGATATCAAACAACTCGCCAAGACAAATGACCTTCCAGACTATGAAGTTCTGTTTGATCCTGTCACCGATAAAGTAACTTTTAAAAATCGAAATCAAAATTGTCCTAAAGTCGAAGCATCGCGTAAGAGAGAGAAAGGCAAGAAAGAGATTTTTAAAATCAAAAATAACATCTCAAGCAAAAAATAATCTTATGATTACATGATTATAAGATTACCTATTCTTATGATTATGTAATTTTATAATTATTTGATTTTATCATTTCTTAATTATATCATTATTTGATTATATAATTTTATTGTTAATTTAATTAAGGATTTTTATGAGCAAAATCATTTCATTCTTAAACGGTAAAGGAGGAGTTGGTAAAACTACGACTTCAATTAACGTCGCTACTTCTATTGCTAGAAAAGGAATGAAAGTGGTGGTAGTTGATACTGATCCTCAATTAAGCATCGGCAATTGGTATTCAGAGAATAAAAGCTTGTTTGATGTAGCTGAAGCATCTAACGAAAAAGATATTTATGCAATTAAAAAGAAACTGAGTATATATGATTATATAATCATTGATGGAGCAGCGGCAATAACAGCAATATCTTCAGCAGCAATTATGGTAAGTGATATTGTTTTAATTCCAGTTACTCCTTCACCTTTAGATTTTGCTGCTTGTGGAGCTATTATAGCCATTATAGAGGCAAGGAATGAATTGCAACCAATTATTTCTCGTTTTCTAATAACAAAGAAGATAAGCACAGCAAAAATGTTGACAGTACTAAAAGATTCTATTTCTGACACTGGTTTTAAAAAATTAAGTACTGAAATAACTCAAAGGCAAGCTTACATTAAAACCATGCTAGATGGAGGAACGGTTTATGACACCAATGATCATCAAGCAAAAGGAGAAATAGATGTATTAACAGATGAAATATTAGGGTTAATAAAATGAAAATGAAATTAGGTAATCATAAATCTATAAATATTGCATTAGATGCTGTAAATAATCCTTCATTACCTAAAAAAAAATTGCAAATAAATATTCCTGAAAAGTTGCACAAAGAATTTAAAATTGCTTGCTTAAATCATGATAAAGAAATGACAGAAGTAACTATAATGCTAATAGAAAAATGGTTGAAAGAAATTTAATTTTATAGAAATTGTTGATTACAAAGACCGTATATCTCTGTAATCAACTAACCCAAAACCTAACCAAGTAGGAGTTGAGCTATGAACAATAGTACCTTCCGCGTGCTTGTCTGTGAAGCACCAAAACATACAATCGTATTGTTTTCCCGTTTGTCCCGCAATTTAACCCTTCGTCAGCGTGCCAGAATTCTTAATAGCGTTGGGGGTGGGGTATGAACTCCGAGATGATTAAATTCCTTTTGAGCAGCCCTGTTCCCTGTGGTTTCATAGATAACAAAAGGGAGGTTAGTGCTAATGTCAAAATGAAAGACTTGTTATATTCGCTGCGCCTTAGAAGGGGTCAGCTTGGAAAACGGAAAATATCCTACGCTAAGCTTATTTTTTGTACCGACCTATATTAACTGCACGCAACGGACGGTATTTACCTGAGCCCAACTTTAGATTATTCCGCCAGATATAATCACCACTTAGATTGATATGCTCCCAACCTAGAGGGGATAAATGAGAAATTAATGCCTCATGAATCTGAATTCCTTTTCGTTTTAAAGATTCGATAGCTCTTTCTATATATACGGTATTCCACAACGTAATCGCCGCTGTTAACAATGTTAACCCACAGGCACGATAGCTTTGATTTTCCAGACCTCGATCTCTGATTTCGCCTAACCGGTGCATAAAAATGGCTCGTGCTAGGGCATTGCGAGCTTCACCCTTATTTAAACCTGCTTGCACTCGACGACGTAGCTCAGGATCGCAAAACCAATCCAGCATAAACAGCGTTCGTTCGATACGACCGATTTCCCGTAATGCTTTTGCCAGACCATTTTGTTTGGGATAACTCGCCAATTTTTTTAACATTAGCGACGCAGTGACTGTTCCCTGTTTAATCGAGGTTGCCAGCCGAAGTACCTCATGCCAATGTTTTTCAATTTCCCGGATATCCAGACTCGTCGAGGATATCAGCGACTGTAGCCCCGGGTATTGTTCTGCTTTCCCTTTGATAAATAGTTTCTTTTCAGGAAGATCCCTGATCCGAGGGCAGAATGCAAATCCCAATAAATGCATAAGTGCGAAGACATGCTCAGTGAAACCAGCTGTATCGGTATAATGCTCTGTAATTTCCAATTCACTTTCGTGATACAACAAGCCATCAAGTACATGGGTAGAATCTCTTACTCTGCTAATGACTTGAGTATAAAATGGGCTGTATTGATCTGAGATATGAGTATAAATCTGCACACCAGGCTCTGGGCCGTATTTTAGATTTACATGTCCTGCATATCGACCATGACTTCCAACCCGAAAATTTTGCCCGTCAGATGATGACGTTGTACCATTTCCCCACACGGCTGCCAGCGGGCTCTTTTTTTGGGTATTCACCAGCTCAGCAAGTGCAGCTGAATAAGTTTCATCTCTGATGTACCAAGCTTGAATACCTTCGAGTGATGATTTTGTTGTTCCTGGGCAGGACTGAGCCATTTTCGTTATCCCCAAATTGATACCATCTGCAAGGATAGTCGTCAGTAACAACTTTTTGTTTTTGGGTCTGACGTGATTATTTTTGAGGTGAGTAAAGTGGTGGGTAAATCCACTCCAACCGTCCACTTCATCTAATATTTCAGTGATTTTTGGGCGAGGTAACATGGCATAAACGAGGTCAGCAAAAGGAGAAACGTCTGAAGGAACGCTGTCATCAAGTGGCGTTACTTTTACACCATTTTCTGATATATCAACATCATGCAAATCTCCCGCAATCGCCATCGCATTCACTTCTTCCAGACGTGATGATAACAGCGCCATACGTGAGCTAAGGTATTTTTGGCAATCTGTTGGAATGGCGAGTGGTAACTGAGTCTCTTTGAGTAATTTTTCAAAATCAGCGGAAGGAATAAGATAATCGTCAAAATTCTGGTAGCGTCGCGACCCCTTTACCCAGATATCACCCGATCTTAATGCGCCTTTTAGCTCATTAAGGACACAAAACTCATAGTATTTTCGGTCAATCCCCGAGGGGGTTATGACCAATTTTTTCCAGTTTTCAGGGATAAAATTTATGGGCGCGGATGGCGGCACCTTTCGGAGTTGTTTTCGGTATATTTCTTTAAGGGTCTCAAGCGCTTCACTAAGTGACAGCGCTGTAGGAGTTGCCTTGAATTGCAATGCTGATAACATACGGGGGGCATATTTACGCAACGTACTGTATTTTTCGGTGATCAGATTAAGAGGCTCAAAATTATCCTTTCGGGCTAAAAACTGTGTTTCTTCCAGACTGGCGACAAATTCTGGCCAAGGAAGTACGCCTTCTATTGCAGTCCAAGGATCATCCCCTGATTCTCGTGCATTTAGCAGAGCCTGCCCAACGGTAAGATATTGCTTTAACTTACTCTGAATGAGTTTTCCTGTTTTTTGAAGTCGTTCGGCCTGTGTACGCTTTGCTCTACTGAATAAACTGCCCAAGATACGTTCATGTAATTCGATAATTTCATCAGTCAGTGTGGCCCTTGCTTCTGAGATAACACAAACCAACATGGCGTAACGACGTGTCTCGGAGAATTTAGCCAGATCCCTGCTATTCATTTTTCTACCTTCTCGAGCCAATTTGAGCAGTCGGTTTTGGTGAACGGAAAGCGAAATACCTTCAGGTAAAGCCAATCCCTCAATAGCATTTAATCTATCAATATGCTGCAACACATTTTTACCATTAATTTTCCCCGGAGGTTGAAGCAGCCAAGCAAGACGGCTTAGTTGTTCATCCCCTGAGATCAACAGATTATCTAAGGCTGTTTTATGTTGTGGTTCCAGTTGCGTTGTCAGTGCTGTAAACACTGCTCTATCCGCAATTGTCGTGGCTTCAGCAAGGGTCCTCTCAACCACATCAATGGAAGGGAAGATAACATTATTATTATGTAGCCAGATGAGCATCTCTTCAGCAAGGATCAAACCTTTGTCGGTTCGCATAGCATGAGGATATAAATGACTAATGCACATTTTTTGCAAAGGCTTACTGAATGGCACTAATTGTAAATAGCGATAGAGCTCGGCAAGGTGCTCCCAACGGGTTTCCTCTCTAGCAGCGTACTTTTGCCATAAATCAGGATTGAGTTTCAATCTCTCTGCCACTCTGGATAGAATACCATCGTGGGGAAGCGCATTTTTATCTGGGGTAAAACCCAGCCCTCGTAGATAACAGAGTAAAATTGCAAAGCCTAAACGGTTAGGGGGTCTTCGATGTTTTTTAATGAGAATCAGATCTTGCTCATTTAAAAAACATATTCGTGCGAGCAGGATGTCATCATCAGGTACAACCAGTAAACGTTCTTTTTCATCACTGCTCAGTATTTGTCGTCGTGGCATCAATGCTCTCCCAGAATACGGACATAGCTCGCTCTGATTTTCAAAATATAAGCCTATTAAGAAAATGTTTTCTGTTTAACAATGCGTATAACCGTTCGTTCAGAAACACCACATAACCTCGCAGTATCTCGGATGCTCTGCCTATTATTTACTCGAAGTTCAATGATTTTTTCATGCAATTGATGGTCAGCCTGACGCCCCCTGAATTTACCTACCGCCTTAGCTTTTGCTATACCTTCCTGTTGTCGGCGGCGACGATCCAGATAATCTTTTCTAGCGATAGCAGCCAGCATGTCTAACATCATCCCGTTAATAGCTTTAAGCATAACAAAGGTAAACTCATCGCCAACATTTGACGTCAGAGCTATATGGCTTGTTGGAAGATCCAAACTAACAACAATAAGGTCTTTTTCCTGGATAAGACGTTTTAATTTTTCCCAACCCTTTTCATCTAGGCGTGAAAGACGATCAACCTGTTCAATGAGAATAATGTCACCAGATGCTGCATCATCAAGCAAACGTAAAAGTTCTGGTCGTTGGAGTGAGGCCCCAGATACATTTTCAGTGTACCAACTGGCCATGCGAAACCCTTTTTCTTCAACGAAAGCTTTCATCCTATTTTTAGCTCGGAGAGCGTCCTGTTCTTTTGTTGATGCGCGGAGATAACCATGAATGTACATTTTTCACCCATTGATGACGTTTAAGTGGTGATCATAATGTATATGACAGATAAGTAATGATCTAATAGAAAAATGTCAACCCATTAGCTTGTGACAATGGGGTGTACTCAAATGTCATGCGTGGTTAGGTTTTGAGTTTACAATGATGAGGTGAAAGAGAAGTGGTTAAATAGGTAAAAGAATTTAGACAATATCAATTTGTACATAAAATAGCCTTAGCGTAGGATATTTTCCGTTTTCCAAGCGCACCCC
>NZ_CAJCFU010000013.1:0-16584 GCF_903968575.1 Arsenophonus endosymbiont of Apis mellifera
TTGAAATTCCGTTATCAATGCAATAATCGGCTGCTTCATCGTAGGTATTGAAGAATTTTGAAGAACTTTGATTATTATATCAAAAACTAAAAAAGACTTAACTCCCAATGCGTTATTTGTTTTGTTCATTTAACCGCATCTTTTAGCTTTTGACCTGCTTTAAAACTCGGTATATTCGAAGCAGCAATTTTAATTGCCTTGCCTGTTTGTGGATTGCGGCCTTTTCTTTCTGCTCTTTGTTTAACCTGAAAACTCCCAAAGCCAACGAGCTGTACGCTGTTACCCGATTTCAAAGACTCCGTGATGGTTTCTGCGAAGGCATTAACCACCTTCTCTGCATCCTTCTTGGCTAATCCTGATTTTTCACTCACTTTGTTGATGAGTTCTGTTTTGTTCATGTTGCACCTGAATGAATAGATTACGTTAATCCTAGTGATGCTAGCGGTAGTGACACAATTGTGCAATGGTTGACTGTTAATTAACTTAAAAATCTATTTAAAAAATTAATCCCAAACGCTCGCCGCAGCCAAGTGACCGAGCAACGCGAGTGAACGGGCGAGGAAGCGGAATATCACCCAAGCTTACAAAGAAATTAGGTCACTTATTGGTTAAATAACAACCAAATGAAAATATCTAAGGCCAATGAATATCTTGAAGTGGTTATACCACTTTTGTCAGAAAAGTTATCCACAGAGAATGGGGAAAAATTTCCGGTTAAAGATAGTTATGTATAAGTTAAATAAGTTAAGATAGAAAAAATGATTATAATAGTTTGAAAACTATTATAAAAAAATACACTGACGTGTGTAAATCACAGTATTTTGTGTGTAAATCACAGTATTTTGTGTGTAAATCACAGTATTTTGTGTGTAAATCACAGTACGTCTGTTTAGTTATTCACATAAAATTATGGATAAAAAAACTTGCTTTATGTGTAAATCACACTATTATTGTGTGTAAATCACAGTATTTTTGCTTTTTTTGTTTAGTTTTTAACTTTTTGAGCGATTTATTTGCTCTTTTTTTGTTAATTGATGTGTGTGTAAATCACAGATTTTGACGAGACTAATCGATGCAGCTAACACCAATTAGTCTCTAACCAGCAACCCTAACTAGACTAGGATTGAGGCTATGACTGATCTTACAACGAAAACGAGAAAAAACAATTTGAAAACATTAAAACCGCGTAAACATGAGATAGATTTTTTTATTGCTGATGAGGTTGAACTTTCTGGTTTTCGTGATGAAATAGCAAGTATGGAGCATCCGTTTTTTGCGTTAAAAGGCGGAGATAGAGATACCAGAAGGTATAAGAGTGGTAGTAAAACAGTAGTTATCGCACCTAATGCAGAATATGGAATGGCGACTGTTTTTGATAAAGACGTTTGGATTTATGCAATATCAAAGTTACAAGAGGCTATTAATAATAATCAGCCGATAAGTCGTACAATTGCTTTCACTCCTTACGATTTTTTTGTAACAACGAACAGAACAATTAGTGGTAGGACATATAAAGAGCTTGAAAAATCTTTGGAGAGATTAGCTGGTACAAGAATAACAACGAATATTGTTTACTCTTCTGATAAGCAAGAATCAGTGGGATTTGGGTTAATTGATAGCTGGCGCATTCTCGATGAAAAAAAAGGGAATCTTGATATAGGGATGGTTGAAGTTATGATTCCTGATTGGTTATATCAAGCATTAAGTAAAAATAAAATGTTAAAAATTAGTCCAGATTATTTTCGAATACGTAAAGCTATCGACCGTCGTTTGTATGAAATTGCTCGAAAGCACTGTGGTAATCAGCATGAATTTATAATTTCATTAGAAAAACTTCATTTAAAAACAGGTAGCTCATCAAATAAAAGAGAATTTAAGCGACTAGTTAAAAATCTTTGTACGACAAATGACCTTCCTGATTATGAAGTTTTTTTTGATCCAGTTACCGATAAAGTGACTTTTAAAAATCGAAATCAAAATACTCCTCAAGCTGACGCGTCGCAAAAAAGAGAAAAAGGAAAACGCGAGGTTCATAAAATAAAAAAAAGCCTTTTAAAAAATAATTGATCGATATTAAAGTATATACAATAGTATATACTTTTTTATTGACATAGTCTATTTCATTATCTATAATGTATATATTCATGTATATACAAAAGTTGGATTTTATATGAAAAAACCTTTTATTATTAGCTTTGCAAACAGTAAAGGTGGAGTAGGTAAGACAACTAGTTGTATATCTGTTGGTTGTTGTCTAGCACAACAAGGATATCAAACATTACTTATTGATTTAGATCATCAAGGAAATCTTAGTGATGATTTAGGTAGAGGAGATGAAGATTATACAGTTACTGATCTTTTTGAAAACCCAAAATTTGATATTAATAAAATAATCTACTCAGCTCTTGATTCAAATGATGAAATAAAAAACTTATCAATTATTCCAGCGGATATAACATTAGCTGTTGAAGCTAGAAGCGCTGAAAGATTTAGGCATAGATTAACTATTTTAGAAGATGCACTAAAGCGTTTAGATACTAAATTTGATTTTATTTTGTTTGATTTGCGCCCCGCAATTGATTTAAGCATAGAAAATGCTCTATTAATTACAGATTTCATTGTTATTCCTGTTGATATGGATCGAAGAGCTATTAAAGGCATTAATGACTTGCTACAAGTAGCTAAAGAAGTAAAACGACAAGAAAATATTGTATATACTCTTGTAAAGACAAAAGTTAATAAATCTCATACTAGAATGCAAAGAGCTATTAATGAGTATGTAAAAAAATCAGGTTATTATGTAACTAAAACAGAAATAAGAGTTAGTGAGCTTTATAAGCAAGCTACAGAAAACCATAGACCTTCTCCTCTTTATGCTTTTAATGAAAGACCACATGAAGATTATTTATTATTGACACATGAACTTATTAAAAGAGTTGAGGAGATTTCTTAAGTGAGCAGAAGTGATAGAATAACAAAAGGTGTAACCCGAGTTGTAGAAAAAAGAAATATTACAACTGGTAAGCAAATGAATTTACGTATGACTAACTTAGATGAAGATGCGCTTTCTATTATGATCGATAAAATACAAGAGATTGTGCCCCAAAAAAATATATCAAAGTCACGCATTTTACGTGCTGTTGGTTATTTAAATGATGATATTAATTTAGTTAAAAAATTAGCTAAATCAGTTATTAATAACACATGATGTATATGCTCTTGTATATTCATACTTATATACTTAAGTAAGTGGTACTTGTCGGGATCTTCACTCCCAACAAGCACCTAACCCAAAACCTAGCATAAGTAGGAGTTGAGCTATGAACAATAGTACCTTCCGAGTGCTTGTCTGTGAAGCACCAAAACATACAATCGTATTGTTTTCCCGTTTGTCCCGCAATTTAACCCCTCGTCAGCGTGCCAGAATTCTTAATAGCGTTGGGGGTGGGGTATGAGTTTTAAAAATTCTAATAACGAACAATATGAAGTCACAAATGATTTGGAGTTGATGCCAAAGCTTTCAAAAAGAGAACTACAGATTTTGGTAATGACTTGCTCTGGTTTTACTAGAACAGATATCGCGCTCGCGTTGAATGTGAGCCTTGATACAATCAATTCGCATTTTAAAAACGCTTTAAGAAAATATGATTTAAATACTTACAATCAACTGCAGGCGATGTTTTTATTTAATTTTCTTAAGAAATTAAATAAATAAATTTTTATGGCTGTTTGGAAAATATCAAGCAGCCCTTTACTGCTAATTTTTTTTCATCTTCATTAAAATCCAATAAGCCACTCCAGCCACTGAAATTGAATTTAAAGAAGGGATACCGAAGCTAAAGAATGCACCGACAAGTGTGCCTACAATGCAGGCAATAATCGCAGACCAGCCAATGATTTGAGTCTGAGAATCATCCGGCAATATTCCTTTTTCTCTCGTTTCGTCTAATATTTTTCGACTCGTTTTTAAAATGTAGTAATCAACTAGCATCACACCAGCGATAGGGGGAAAAATAACCCCAAGCATTGAAAGGAAATCAACAAAATGATTTAAGATGCCAGACACTGATAATACTGTTCCAGCTAAACCGAGAAAAATTGTTATCTTGTAATAATCGAATTTTTTGCCAGTTAAAACCTGAAGGGTATTGGAAAATCCTAGAGATGAAGAATACAAGTTAACATCATTGACCTTTATAACTGATAAAATAAGTGATATTAAACCAATAACACCCGCATTAACTGTTAATATATCAACTATATCCGCAGAGTTTAATGCCTGAGTAATTAATATTGCTATACCATTTACAACAAATTCGCCAACAATAATGCATAATGTTATCATCCAGAATAAATGACTTTTGTTTTTGCAATAACGACTAATATCAGGCGTTGTCAATGATGCAGTTATAAATCCCCCCGCAACGACTGTAGCTGCTTCGCTTATGCTTAACTTTGTAACGTGCAAACTAGTAGTGTGTTGAATAACAATGCTATCGTTAGAAATTAAAGATAAAAATATGTACAAAATAACCAAAAAAAATAGAGGTACTGCTATTTTTGCTGTTAGTGTTAACGCCTTAAATCCAGAAGCCACTAAAAAAGTAAAAAATACCCCTAAAAAGGCAGCTACTAATTCAAAACTTAATTCATGGTTAAAAGCATTTAATATACCATTCGCCAAAATAGAATTTTGAACACCAAACCAACCTATCAAACTCATCGACAACGTAAAGCTGACTAAGACAGAGCCAATACTTCCAAAACCACACCAACGAGACAATAGACTGGTTGATAGTCCCTCTTTCATTCCTGCATACCCAAGTCCCAAACTGATAAACTCTAAAATAAAGCTTCCAAGGCATGAAGCAATCATGGCATCCCAAAAAGTCATACTGTGCCCGAGCGTCATACCTATCATGAACTGTGATAAAGCAGTCGTTATACCCATTCTAACTAAAGTTACATCCAGAAAGTTAGCTTTCGCTTCTAGAGGAGTGGTATCAAAAGCATAAACATCATCCGATATTTTTATCATTATTAATCCCGTCCAAATAAAAATGGTGTGAGTTTTATTATTAAGGATAGGCTTATCATAAACCACCTAATTTTTAGGTGGTTTTTCATCATTTAATTCACTATTGTTATAAGAAGGAACGAATTGGAGAAAATATTATGTTTAACCCTGAAAGTCCTGATAAAAAATTCGGAAAATCAAGTAACTCTTTAATATCCTTTATCGAAAAAAGTACTAACCACTGGCACATTAAAGATATAGAATCTCGGTATATTTATATAAACAAATCTTTAAAACAAGCACTTAAAATACCCAATAAATATGATATAGAGGGAGTGCTAGATAGAGAACTACCAGTCGATATTTGCCAAGATTTATGGCCACAATTTATAGAAACAGACAAAAAAGCCGTTGAAGAAAATAAAACCATTTCTTCAATAGAAATACATTGTTATGGAGAGGGAAATTTAAATAATCCCGTTCCTCGTTTTGTTGAGAAGACTCCACTTTGTGATGATAATAATAAAGTAATAGGCACTGTTTGTTATGTTAGGATGATTGAAATACCTACTTTGCTTTATTATATGAACCGATTGAACAGAAAAACTATTCAATTTGATGCGCCTAATGATACCTTTACCAAAAGAGAACTTGAAGTTATTTTCTGGGCACAACAACGCCTTTCCGCTAAAGAAATAGCACAAAGGTTAGATATTTCGCATAAAACGGTAGAAGGGCATTTTAAGTTAATCTACAAAAAAGCGGATGTTCATAGTATTTTTCAGCTAATAGAATACTGTAAACATACAGGACTTGATAGATATATTCCGATTGATTTTATCCGAAAAGGTGTGCAGCTAATAAATTAGAGACTTAACCACTTAATATTTAGATGTGTTTTTTTAAAAAAGTAAGTAATCTAAAAATATCTCTGAGAAGTTAGAGATCGGGATTATCACCCCGTAGAATAAAGACCGGCATGTGGTATTGTGCCGATATCATTTGCTCTTATCTTCAATGGTGGGATGGATGGGGCAGCTGAGAGGCTGGCCGTTATGTTGATTCCAGTTGTGATAACCCTGTTCAGTCTGTCACCTGATCTCAATTCCAATTTAGTTTATAGACTTCTGCTTCAATTAGATGCATGAGTACACTTTAATGTATTTTAATAAAAGCGACAACGCAGCATATTCTCTTTTTTAATGGTGGTACATGGGTGTCTATAAAGATGAAACCTTAAAGGATTAATGTATCACTTTGATGTGATTGGAGTTGACAGAAGCTTGATAGGCGAAAGCGGAAAGCAAAAATTTTTTAAAAAATTAAATGAAATCACACCTAATACTTAGGTGTGATTTATTAATTAACTTAACTTAAACTTAAGTCTATTAGAAAATAGAATATAAAATGATAATTTAAAAAATTTAATTTCTATGTTATGAAAATACTGAAAGGTAGCAGTTTAGATATTTTATATTCCGATTATTAAAAGTATTTATTATAAATAGCCAGGAATTATATTTGGATATTAATTCTTATTATGTTTTCAATTTCACACTCAAAATAAAAGTAAAAAATAAGTTATTATATTTAATTTAAATATCAATAATGTCTTACAAAGGAGTTTAGGTCACCTTTTTATAAAAAATATGTAATCTTATTATTATTTGATCGAAAAATCACCTTCTAGGTGATACCAAGACCTAATTTTTTGAGGCATGATAATACCAACAAAAAAATACAGTAAAGGAATTAAATATGTTTAAGGGCTTATCAAGAAGAGGGAAGAATATTTATATCGGTGCTGAGGTGCGAGACAAGCTAGACAAGATTGTACTCGACATCGGTCATTATGTAGGACGACCTGTGACAGGTGGTGAATTTATCCGTTATTCGGTTGAGAAATGTGGAGATGAAATAAGGGATAGACTGAAGAAAATATTAGGCAGTGCAGAAGAAAGAAAAAGGTCTGGTGAGATATAGTTTAGCGTGAAAATAAAATAACATTGTTAGATAACCATTGAGAGGTAATAAGAAAATAACGACTTAAAAAAGAATTTTAAGTTAATAAATAATCGATTTAATTAAATATTGAAAATTTAAAGATTTATTCAATTTCATAATAAACCGTCTTAAGGAGACTTAAATGAACGGCAAGGCAACTTCGTACTTAAAAAACACCCCGATACTGCGTGGGGAAGTCAAGGCGAAAAAGAATATCGCCGTGATTTTAAGTAACTTCTTTGTTCGGTTTGTCACCAGCGCACTTTTTTCTTTTCCTGTCGTCTTTTTTTGGCTAACGGTTGGGTTTGTCACGGCGGGATACTTTAATGACACGTTTCCTTTTGTACCTGACGTCAATGAATTCTCAATGGAAAACTTGTTTGAAGCGTTAAAGCCGGTTTTCCGCTACGCCTTCTCAGTGACAGCGATTGTCTGTTTGTTGAGGGAGTCAACTGCGCTATTTAAATAAGATTTTAGCTGTTTAAAGTTTTCGCTGTACCGCTCTTTAACATTCAGTGCCAATTTCTCAATCTCAGTAAGTATCGTGAGAGATTGGTAGCGTTGAATTTTATTTCAACGCGAAGCTAACGTTAGCTTTCTGGCCGGACGTATGCCGACACAGGTGTACACCACATCAAGTGGTTTCGGGGTGACGATGTATTTTGCGTATTCACCACTCAAATCACTTTATGCGGGAGATATTAATGAACGCACGTCAACGTTGCCGTTATCGTCGTCAAATGCGCTATCGTGAAAGGTGCAGGATGGCTGACGAAATACGGTTATTAAGATTGAATCTAATCAACAGCCAAAAACCCCGACCAACATCCGCCATTCTTGACGAGATTTGGGGATTGGAAAAAGAAGCAAAAGAACAGCATCAAAATATAGAAGCATTGGTTGAGGTTATTCTTGCGCTGAAAAACAAATTCTTCAACACAGAGTCTAAATCCAGCATCGACAATCGGTGCCTCCCTCGGACCTATCTTCTTCGCTAAAAAACAATATATCAAGGAAAAATCATGTTTAAACAACTTTCTCGCAAGGGAAGGAGTCTTTACGTGGGCGCGGTATTGCGTGACCAACTTGACAAAATGGTGCTGGATATTGGTCATTATGTCGGTCGTCCTATCTTAGTCACTGAGTTTGTGCAATACGTCATAGAGCGCCACGCTGAGGAAGCTAAGAAGAACCTGAAAGTCATTCTAGGAACAGAGGAGGAAAGAACAACCTCTTCTAAAAAGAGGTGAACCATGCTAGCCCCTACGGCATTTCTGGCACTCGCAATGCAATGTTCCCCTGCTGTCCATCCTGAGACCGCATTTGATGTTGCCCGCGTGGAATCAAATTTCAATCCGTATGCCATCGCGGAAATCATCCCGAAAGCTGAACGCAGCGCGACAAATACCCGTGTCATTTCGCATTTTCCTACCAACAAAACCGAAGCGATTGCGCGCATCAAACAAATTGAGGCAAAAAAACATCGCTACTCGGTTGGATTAATGCAAATCACCAGTACGAATTTTGCGCGTTTTGGCATGACGGCAGAGAAGCTACTTTCTCCCTGCCACAACCTGACTGTTTTTGAAAAAATCCTCACCGATTGTTATCGGCGAGGCGGTTCACTAAAAAGGGCGCTAAGTTGTTATTATGCCGGGAATTTCACCACCGGGCAACAGCCTGAAGCGCAATTTGCAAAGACAAGTTATGTTGAGCGGATAGGGTACGTTGTACCCAGCACCCGTCAAGAAAGAACCCGAAAAGAAGATGCACCTAATCTTAAGCGTGAAAATTTTGCTATTTGGGATGTCTTGAGGGATTTTCCAGAGGCTATTACCGTCACCGTCACGCAATCTGACATTGAATCAAAGGAGCTTTAAGTGAAAAAGAAAAATGTTAATGTTTTCCCGTTTTTTTTGGTGATTTTGTATTTGTTTATTCCTGCTGTGGCTAATGCGGTGTGGTATGACCCTTTAGTGAAATTTGCCCAGGAGTTTCGAACGGCGGTCATCATTTTGGGTGGGGTTGCAGCGGTCAGTTCGATGGTTTATGTCGGGGTGTGCTGGATGATATCGCGCATGGCGGGCACGATGGATACCACCATGATGGATTATGTTAAGCATGTGGGAGTGATAGGTTGCGTGGGTGGTGCGGTTGCTTTGGCGGGTTGGGCTTACTCGCTTTGGGGTGGGGCGATTTCCTGATGCACACGCAAGCGAATTTAAGTTTCGACTCGCATAATGCCATGGCACGCGTTGCGATGTTTTGTGGCATCCCCCTCTTTCCGTTAATTTTTTTAGTGATAGGCGTAGCAGTTGGCTTGTTTTCAGGGGTTTATTTTTTTGGGTGGTGGGGGTTAGGGTTTTCTTTTCCTTTCCTTGGTGGGATTTTCGGCATGAGAATGCTGTGCAGCCGTGATGACAAAGCTATTCGTCGTTATTTTTTTCATCGAAAACGTCAGCGGTTGAACAAAGCATATGGTCGCCATCTTGTCATCACCCCTCGGACTCTTCAATGGAGAGAAAAATATGTCAGAAGACTTGTTAAAAAAAACCTTCTCGCCGGAGCTTCTTAAAGCCCCATTTTTAGGGCATCACGTTCACCCTTCTATCTGTACACTCGGTCAGTCACACTTACTTTCCCTTGTCCGGTTTGACGGTGTATCGCACGAAACCCGTGACCCCACTCTCTTAAATCAGGAGTTTCTATTACTTAATCGGTGTTTGCAGGCACTAGGAAGGCAAGAGGGCAATCAGTTGCTTGTGAAAACGTACTGCTACAAAACCAGAATTTGTCACGATACTGCGTATCACCTTGAATTACCTATTTTACAGGATTTTGTCGACAAATATGTCGAGCCGTTCAAGAAGGGCGAATTTCGTCAGGTAGGGTATGCGATGGTATTGATGCTTAAATATCAGGATTTAGAGGAAGGCATCGCCAGAATGGGTGACCTGTTATCCATTTGCAAGGAAATGCTCGCCACTTTTGGCATTAAAATAATGGGGATGGAAGAAAATGACGGCAAGCTGTATTCGCAGATTGGTCAATTTTTCTCTTTTATTTTAAATGGCACTGCGCATCCTGTTCCTATTACGGATTCGCGGTTAGGTGACCTGATTATCGATAGCGAAACGGCGTTTGGAGCCTATGATTATGTTGAGAATCGCCCGTATCGAGGAAAAACGCGGTTTGCTTCTACCTTTGACTTAAGAGATTATCCGGAAGCGACGACCCCTGGGATGTGGGATGAAGCACTAGAAGAACAATCTGATTTTATATTGACGCAAAGTTTTCATTTTGAAGACCGGAATCAAATTAAACGCAAACTGAAAGTGCAAACTTCCGACCTATCAGCGACTGAAGGGCAATCCGAACAAACCGACGCACTACAGGATGCCGTGCAGGCAGTGACGCAGGGAAGAGTGGTATTTGGGCAATATCATGCAAGTTTAATTGTGTTTGGCCAAACAGCTGACGACGCGGTCAATAACGGCGCAAAAATGCAGTCCATCATGATGGCAAAAAATACCGGTTTTGTCCGGTCAACGAGCACGAATATTTTCACCTGGTTGACCTTGTTTCCCGGTTACAATGATGTGATTTACGCCATGCCAAAATCGACAGAAAATCTTAGCTGTGGTTTTTCTTTGCATGCAACACCGATAGGAAAAGAAAAGGGCAATCCGCCGGGCGACGGTACGGCGTTAATGCCGATAAAAACAAATAAAGGTGGGATATATTTTTTAAACGCGCATGATAGCCCACCTTGGGAAAACTCAACCGGTAAGTCCTTGCCGGGGCATATTGTCAATCATGCAATGACGGGCGCCGGGAAATCGTCATCGGCAGCCATTAAGCTCATTTTTTTCAGTCGCTGGAACCCGATGATATTTGCCATCGATTATAACCATTCGATGGAAAATGTGCACCGGGCTTTAGGAGGGAAATATTTTGCGATTAAACCTGGTGAATTCACAGGCATCAATCCGTTTCAACTAACAGACACTGTCAATCTTCGCCAATACCTGTTTGATACGGTCAAGCAATGCGCAGGGGGTGCGACACCGGAGGAAGAGCATGTCATTCAGTTGGCGATAGATGCGGTGATGAAGCATACACTGGTTGAAAACCGGAGTTTTTCGCTGCTATTGCAATTCATTAACGAGACGGGCGGAAACGGATTAAGAGCCAGATTGGCAAAATGGTGCCGTAACGCAGGGGGCAAGAAAGGCCACTATGCGTGGGTGCTAGACTCACCCAAAAATACGTTTGATCCGACCTGTTTTCGTCGTTTAGCGTTTGATTGCTCCGGTTTGTTGAAAAAAGAGTATGTCGAACGCCATCCGGAAGTCGTTGAAGTGATGCTGAACACTTTCTTTTATCTCAAGGAACGGATGCATGCAACAGCGCCGGGAAGTCTGCTGATTAATCAGATTTCAGAATATTGGGTGTCATTGGCGTTTAAGAGTACGGCCGCAAAAATAGAAGAAATTCTCTTAGCGGGGAGGATGCGAGGAGAAATCCTCATGATGGATACGCAAACGCCTGAACATGCCCTTAAAACCGAGATGGCAGCAACAATTGTTCAACAGGTCATCACGCAGGAGTGGATGGCAAACACTAAAGCTAACAGGGAAAGTTATGCGAAATTTGGTGTTACAGGACGAGAATTTGAAAAAATCACCGAATTAAACGAATACAGCCGAAAGGTGATGATAAAACAAGGTTCAGCAACTGTGATAGGCAGCCTGATGTTAGGCGCTGAACTTGAATATTGGTTACCGCTCTTGTCCGCGACAGAAAGAAACCTGCAAATAGCCGAGCAGGTGCGGCAGAAATTGCAAACCGAGGACCCTGCTGTGTGGGTGAGTGCATTTCTGGATGAGATGGTTGCGGTTGATGTTCGACAAAAATTGCAAACCGATGACCGCGATATTTGGTATCCAGAATTTCTGCACGTGTTGAAAAAACTCGGCAGGAAAGAAACGGATACGCTTTTTAAAGGAAAGCCGATATGCGAAGTAAATTAACATTTTGGTTGGCGTTGATAATAACCTGCTTAAGTTCCCCCGCTTTTTCAGGGGGAATTCCGACGGTCAGTGTCGCAGAATTAACGCAAATGGTTAAAAATGCCCAGCAACAGGCAAGGGAATCGTTGGCACAACTTGAAAAAGCCAAGGAATCTATCTTGCAGGCGAAAAATCAGTATGAGCATTACAAAAGCATTATGCAGGGAAATAACAAGCTCGGTGATTTTTTGAATGACCCGAAGATAAAACAGTTATTACCGGTGGGTGACTGGATGGATATTTATCAGCGGGCACAGGATTTGCCCTCCTTACGAAATCGGTATGGGTTAACCAGTCAAGACCCGAAGGTGCAGGCGGTGTTTGATAAGCTGTTAAGTCAGGCGGGAACACTCGAAGCACAATACAAAGCGACAAACAAACGGATTGAGACCGCTGAAGGGCTGAGACGACAACTCAATCGGGTGGAAACACCGAAAGACAGGGAGCAGCTGGCATTGCGATACCAGCAGGAGATGTTAGAGATGCAGGCACAACAAATGCAACTGCAAAATGCGCGTTATCTGGTCGAGCAAAAAGAAAAAATGGAGAAAGAAAAATTTAGTCAGGCTATAAGTGATTTTTTTGATGGGAAAAGTAAAAAAATGCCACAGAGATCTTGGAATGATTAAGTATAAAATCCCACAATGTAGTCTTTAAACTAAACTCAACTTAGGAGTTAGCATGTTAAAGTATACACAAATAATTTGCGGAAAAATTTTACTTTTGGTTTTTACGATTACTTTTGCTTTATCAGGGTGCAATGAAGAGAAGGGTAAAGATTTTATAGGTAAATGGTATCAAGATAAAAGCCAGGAATTTCCATCAACTCTAAACATTAAATATGAAGAAGGAATATATCATATTGATTTTAACTATTTAGATGAAAATTTAGCTAAAAGAAAATATAGCCACTTAGTAAGTGATTTTTTTGATGGGAAATCTAAGATAATGCCCTCGCGTAAGCGTGATTATGGCAAAGATAGCTACAGAGTTAAAGCACTTGAAGCAAAAGCAATAAGTAATACTGTTCTCCAAGGAAATGATTTCTCTTTGAGATTAGAAAATGGGAAATTGAAATTTAATGAAGAGGTTTATGAGAAAAAATAGGGGCTTGTAATGAGTATTGAGGTTGCACAACCGATATTTGACGCCATCGATAATGCCGCAAAAGTTCAAATGCACAATGTCGCACAGGTGATGACGGGGCTGTCTGGGATAATTGGACTATTCTGGATGATATATATCGGCGTGAAGGCACTATATTGGTATTTTGAAGGTTTAACAGTGGTCATTCAGGATGTTTTAATGACCATCTTCAAAGCCAGCTGCATCATGATGATGGCCTTTTCTATTCACTGGTATATGTCAGTGATTGTGCCGACAGTGACCGATTTCCCTGTGTGGTTAGGGAATACCTTGTCGGGTAATTCGAATGATAATATGAATCTGGTTGATGGGGTCGTCAACACATATATTGGTGGAATCACGAAACTCACCTCGGCTATGGATTTTAGTATTAGTACAATTAAATCAATTGTAGCTTTAATCTTCTACATCCTAGGTGGGGTTCCGTTCTTGGGTGTTGCCGTAGGCACGTTAATCACGTTAAAAGTCGCAACAACGTTAATTCTGGTTGTTGGCCCTATTTTCATTGCACTCGCGCTATTTCCGCAGACGAAACAATACTTTTGGGGATGGGTAGGGGTTTTAGGGGGCTTTGTGCTGACTCAGGCTTTATTTGCTATGGTGCTTGCCCTGGAAATCAGTTACATCAATGCGAATATCGTTACAGAAAATGTTAAGTTAGATCTTCTTGGTTGTTTAGGAATTCTGCTTTCATTTAGTGCCTTCACTATGCTAGCGACAGAAATCCCCAATTATGCAGCCGCAATCATGGGGGGGGCGCCAAGTGGTGGCGTCAGTACAGTCGGCGGTATCGCTGGAAAAGCTTTGGGTACCCGCGCTGCAACAAATATGGCAAAAGGGTTAAGTAAAAAATTACTGCCTCGTAACCGCATCTTCTAGATCCACCTTTTCTTTTTCTTTCCTTTTCAAATTCAAGGTTTTTATGAAAAAAATTTTTGCGTTAAGCGTAGGGCTTCTTGCTGCCCAGATTCTGGTGAGCTGCTGCAAAACTTATCCGGCCGGCGAGTTTCTTGAAGTCAATACATTGAGGACTCCTGTTGATTCTGGAGGTGAATTTGAACGTTAACAGCATCGAAAAGGCAACCGCCTTAGAACGTCAGTTGCATTACAACGAAGGTCTGGAAGGGAAAGAGCACGAAGTCGGAAAAACTATCATGGCCTATACGCAGGCGGCGCGATGGTTTGAACATCGAGTTGCTGAGGATTATCGAAAAAAAGCCAAAAATGCACGAATACTGGCAATTATTTTTGGGTTGTTAGCCCTGATGTCAACCTTGGCAGTTATGCTGCTAACACCCTTAAAAACGGTTGAGCCTTATGTTATTCGTGTGGACAAAAATAGTGGCTACATGGATATCATCAAACCGCTGGATGATAGAGCGACGCCTGCAGATGTCGTCCAGGACAAACATTTCATTTCAACGTATGTGCTTGCTCGGGAGTCTTATAATTGGGCATCGCATGCAGCGAATTACGCCTTCGTTCAATTAACCTCAGCTTCTGACGTGTTTGAAGAATATCGGAATTTCCAGCTGTCGAGTAAAGGCTACGTTGCAAAGCTCGGGCAGTCTCAACAAGTAAGGATAGCAATTGATTCAATTGTGTTGTTGCCGATCACCTCTGAGACCGCCTTAAATGGAAATGAAAAAATGAAAACCTATCAGGTGCGCTTTACCCAAACGCTTTTAGGCAGTGAAGGAAAAATGAGACCGATATCAACGCCCCTCGAATGGATAGTGACGATTTCGATTGATCACAACAATCCGCCTTCATCTGAAGGCGACCAGTGGCTAAATCCGTTGGGGTATGGGGTAAGAGCATACAATACGACGTTGACATCCTCCCCCACCTTCACACTTCGTGACTCAGGAGGGGGATTCCCGTTAGTCGGAGACTATCTGATCGCTCAGAAGCCTGGTTCCTGCTGCTGACGGCATTACTGCACCGTTCACTTCACAGGCTAACACGGCATGTCCTGCCGCTAAAATGTTACGAGCTCCGTTGATATCTGCGTTCTCTGTATACCCGCACTCAAGGCACTCGAATCTACTTTGTGATTGACGATTTTCTTTCGCTGTATGACCACAACATGCACACCGTTGACTTGTATATGCCGGAGGCACAGCTAATACCTGACCACCGCGCCATAGCTGCTTGTACTCAAGCTGACGGCGCATTTCATACCAACCCTGATCCAGTATCGAACGGTTAAGTCCTGATTTTGCCCTGACATTCCGTCCGTGCTGCTCTTGTGTACCTTTTGCCGATTTCGACATGTTACTGACCTTTAAGTCCTCAATGACGATCATCGCGTGGTTTTTGCTGATTTCACTGGTGACTTTGTGAAGGTAGTCTTTGCGGATATTGGTTATATGCGAGTGGAGACGTTGGATTTTTCGCTTCTGTTTTTTCCAGTTATTGCTGAATTTAACTTTACAGCTTAACTGACGCTGGAATTTCGCCAGCTTTTTTTGGTTGGTTTTAAAACTGTTTACAGGTTCAAACACTGTGCCGTCTGACAGCGTGGCGAGTCTGGTTACACCTGCATCCAAACCAATCATTGTTGCTGACGAATGAGGCTGAATGTCCATTTCCAGTTCGACCTGAAACGATATATACCAGTGTCCCGCATGTTGGCTAACGGTTGCGTTTTTAATCTTACCGTACAGCTTTTGCGACTGCCGGAACTTTACCCATACCAAACCTGACGGTAATCTCACTCTGCCATTATCGAGCTGACAATATTTATCAAAATTAACAAAACGAACTGAATCACGCCCGTCATTTTTCCTTTTAAATACAGGAGCTTTTGCTGCCAGTTTTTTATCAAAGCAGCGTTTCCATGCCCCGTGCAGATCTTTGAGTTTCTGCTGAAGATTATCCGTGTAGGCTTCTTGCAAAAAGGAATGTTCCGGCTTTTTTTTCCATTCTGTGAGCATCCGATTTAGTTCAAACGCTGACGGTAGTTTACCGCCGGATTCAATAATGCGTTGCGTCTCTGCTAGCCCGTAATTCCAGATAAAACGAGCGCATCCGC
The DNA here is from genome assembly GCF_903968575.1 of Arsenophonus endosymbiont of Apis mellifera. NCBI lineage: Bacteria > Pseudomonadati > Pseudomonadota > Gammaproteobacteria > Enterobacterales > Morganellaceae > Arsenophonus > Arsenophonus endosymbiont of Apis mellifera. Next base: position 16,277 of record NZ_CAJCFU010000013.1, read on the forward strand.
ACAACTGCCGCAAACGTTGCGACTGTTTTTCGGTTGGTTCGAGTCTGAATTTGTAGGCTTTTAGAATTAGCATTATTACTCAGTGTGTAGTAAATTATCTCACTATCTTACCGTATATCCGGTTAATTTCAATGCAAAAATATAAAATCAACCGTTCAAGACATGCAGCGTTTCTTTTACATGTTCACCTTGTCTTTGTGACTAAGTACCGAAAGAAAGTACTCAGTGGCTTGCACTACAAAGCATTTCATCAGTATGCAGGTGAAGTGTGTCGCGACTTTGGGGCTGATTTAAAGGAAAGTAACGGA
>NZ_CAJCFU010000014.1:0-1065 GCF_903968575.1 Arsenophonus endosymbiont of Apis mellifera
AGAACATAAGCACGCCTTTGGCGTGAGCATCGCGGCAAAGGCGCTCTATTTCTAGGCAATTCCCTTCTCGTCCTTTATACTCTGCTCTATGTACATCCCCAGACCTGCAAAACTGCTATTTCAATACGATGACGGATGGAACCTTTTCATCGAAAATAATCACGTAGATGAATGGCAACTACTCTCTTTCGAAAAGATGCTCGCCTGCAGCACCTGCGCTATGGGCGTTCGCCGTTATTGCTGTTCTTCACCTGAATGCTCTCATTCACGCTTCTTTTGTCAAACCTGTAAATCCAAAGCCTGCAGTGCGTGTGGCCTCAAAGGCACCGAACAGTGGATTGCCCAGCAGCGCCATATTTTGCCGGATTGCGAATGGCAACATATTACCCTCACTATGCCTCACCTGCTTTGGCCTTTTTTTAACAATAACTGGTGCTTACTCAACCAACTCTTTCGCTGTGCAACCCGCGCCATGCTCAAACACGCCAAGCGCCAAGGCCTCGAAATTGGCATTTTTTGTGCGCTGCATACTTACGGTCGCCAACTCAATCAACATCCGCATATTCATTTATCCGTCACGCGTGGGGGACTCACTCAATATGACACCTGGAAACCGATTGCGGTTTATGAGTGCGGAAAAAGGAATACACGCCGTCACTTTACTGTCAGAAAGGCGGGATAAAATGGTCAAAAAACGATGGTTACAAACCGCATCCTAGGAGCAGTGTGCCTATTATTAGGCTTTTAGATGATAATTTAACCGAATTACTGTTCTCATGGTTAATCAACGAGAAAACTGTCAGAATTTAATAGAAATATTGAGTTCAAAACACCTCCATTAATGCCTTACTGTATTGATTGAGATTCCTAACCATCGAGTTTCGCACCAATAAGAAAACGCTCTATTTTTAAGTTTAATTCAGCATAATATATAAATAGAAAAAATCTCATAAATTAAAAACAACTTATTGTAATTTAAGTGAATTTATACGTCTTAGTAAGTTAAAGATTAATCATTGTTTTGAAGCCATTTCTAGAATTTTATATGCCCGTGCGAAACTCGTG
>NZ_CAJCFU010000015.1:0-2467 GCF_903968575.1 Arsenophonus endosymbiont of Apis mellifera
AGAACATAAGCACGCCTTTGGCGTGAGCATCGCGGCAAAGGCGCTCTATTTCTAGGCAATTCCCTTCTCGTCCTTTATACTCTGCTCTATGTACATCCCCAGACCTGCAAAACTGCTATTTCAATACGATGACGGATGGAACCTTTTCATCGAAAATAATCACGTAGATGAATGGCAACTACTCTCTTTCGAAAAGATGCTCGCCTGCAGCACCTGCGCTATGGGCGTTCGCCGTTATTGCTGTTCTTCACCTGAATGCTCTCATTCACGCTTCTTTTGTCAAACCTGTAAATCCAAAGCCTGCAGTGCGTGTGGCCTCAAAGGCACCGAACAGTGGATTGCCCAGCAGCGCCATATTTTGCCGGATTGCGAATGGCAACATATTACCCTCACTATGCCTCACCTGCTTTGGCCTTTTTTTAACAATAACTGGTGCTTACTCAACCAACTCTTTCGCTGTGCAACCCGCGCCATGCTCAAACACGCCAAGCGCCAAGGCCTCGAAATTGGCATTTTTTGTGCGCTGCATACTTACGGTCGCCAACTCAATCAACATCCGCATATTCATTTATCCGTCACGCGTGGGGGACTCACTCAATATGACACCTGGAAACCGATTTTCTTTAAAAAGAAAGACGTTGAAAAGGTCTGGCGCAGTGCGGTCATTCGACTCCTTAGGGATAACTATTTTCAGTTACAACCCAATAAATTGCCTGGCTTCGGGCACATTCGCAATTATCAGACCTGGTGTCGTTACCTCAATGCCCAGTTTCAACGTTATTGGAAAGTACATTTTGCCAAAAAGACACGCGGGGCCTGGCATAATGTGAAATATCTGGGCCGTTATCTTAAACGTCCCCCTATCTCCGCTTCTCAATTGAAGCACTACAGCGGCGGCACCGTGGTTCATCATTACTATGACCACCACAGCCAACAATACAGACGACAGACCTTATCCCAAGAAGAAATGATACGGCGTTATGTCAGTCATATCCCTGCGCGACATTTTAAGATGATCCGTTATTACGGTTTTTTAGCCAATCGCAAACGCGGGTGCTTATTACCGAAGGTGTATGAGGCGTTAGACATGATATCTCCTAATGTGCCTGAAAAACCTGGGTTTGGACCCTTATCAAAGGTTTTTTAAATACTGACCCGTACCAATGTATTTTATGTGGAAACCGATTGCGGTTTATGAGTGCGGAAAAAGGAATACACGCCGTCACTTTACTGTCAGAAAGGCGGGATAAAATGGTCAAAAAACGATGGTTACAAACCGCATCCTAGGAGCAGTGTGCCTATTATTAGGCTTTTAGATGATAATTTAACCGAATTACTGTTCTCATGGTTAATCAACGAGAAAACTGTCAGAATTTAATAGAAATATTGAGTTCAAAACACCTCCATTAATGCCTTACTGTATTGATTGAGATTCCTAACCATCAAGCAAATATTGGACTGTGGTCATCTAAAAATCCCATTGAGCCATGGCTGTGGCGCAAGCAGAAATCTGGCAAAAAATCAGATTAAAGGGTTGTGGAAATGGTTTTTTTTTAGTCTGGCCAGACGCTTTAAATTATCCTCAACATCTGCCTGGGTAACCTCGCCTGCCACCTGTCCGTCTTTGTCATAACGACTTGCGCCTAACTGGATAAGGGCGCGACAATCAGCGTGGTGTCCAATACTACCTAAACAGACTCTTAAGCGCCTTCTGGTTATCGGTAAGCACTTTTCCTTCACTTCTTGCCACATATCCTGCTGAATACCAATTTTCATCGGTCTCAGCTGATGTTCAGGAAACAGGTCTGGCCAAAAAATGCTGATTTGGGAAATTGCTTCTGCTAACGGCAACCGTTTTTTAGGCGGTTTCGTTGGTTTTGGGATTTTAATCTTAACAACAGGTTGAGACTTTTCAACCCGCTTTTGGGTCACTGGCTTAACAGGCTTTTGTGGTTTAGGTTTTTTCACCTGTTTTTTGGGCGCAGAATTCACCCAGACCTTTTTTCGGTACACGGGTGAGGATTTAGGTGTCGTTTCTTCAGAAACCCGTCTAGGGCGATTGAGGCTTAATTTCTGCCGCTCGGTCATTTCAGTCTTTAAACAGGTTTCTTAATTCAGCATCCGTAAGGCCTGTGAACTTCATTACCGACTGTCTGTCCATATTGCTTTCTAGCATTTGTCTAGCTATCTCAAGTTGGGCTTCGTGTTTGCCTTCCAGCTTGCCTTTCTGGATGCCTTCTTGCATACCTTCAAGTTTGCCTTTTTGCATACCCTCTTGAATGCCCTCTTTACGCCCTTCTTGTCTTAACCCTTGAGCGATGTTCATCAGTGCCCCCTCATGCTTTTCTGATTGTTTGGCTATCTCTTTGATTAACTTGGCTGGCTGTTCGGCGTTACCTTCCTGAATGAGGTAGTTAAACAACGTTATCACCTGATTATCGGAATAATAATTATACGATAATAATTT
>NZ_CAJCFU010000016.1:0-21267 GCF_903968575.1 Arsenophonus endosymbiont of Apis mellifera
TTGAAATTCCGTTATCAATGCAATAATCGGCTGCTTCATCGTAGGTATTGAAGAATTTTGAAGAACTTTGATTATTAATATCAAAAACTAAAAAAGGCTTAACTCCCAATGCGTTATCTGTTTTTTTCATTTAACCGCATCTTTTAGCTTTTGACCTGCTTTAAAACCCGGTACGTTGGTAGCCGCAATTTTAATTGCCTTGCCTGTTTGTGGGTTGTGTCCTTTTTTTTCTGCTCTTTGTTTAACCTGAAAACTGCCAAAGCCAACGAGCTGTACGCTGTTACCCGATTTCAAAGACTCGGTGATGGTTTCTGCGAAGGCATTAACCACCTTCTCTGCATCCTTCTTGGCTAATCCTGATTTTTCACTCACTTTGTTGATGAGTTCTGTTTTATTCATGTTGCACCTAAATGAATAGATTACGTTAATCCTAGTTATGCTAGCGGTAGTGACACTGTTGTGCAATGACTAACTGTTAATTAATTTAAAAATCCATTTAAAAATATTGATCCCAAACGCTCGCCGCAGCTTAGTGACCGAGCAACGCGAGTGAACGGGCGAGGAAGCGGAATATCACTTAAGGTCACAAAGGAATCAGGTCACTTATTGGTTAAAGAATAACCAAATGAAAATATCTAAAGCCAATGAATATTTTGAAGTGGTTATACCACTTTTGTCAAAAAAGTTATCCACAGCGAATGGGGAAAAATTTCCGGTTAAATATAGTTATGTATAAGTTAAATAAGTTAAAGAGGGATAAATGTAATATAACATTATGATTATAAAATGTTTTTTTTTAAATCGTTTTCCTAAAGTCCGCTTTTTATTTCCTAAAGTCCGCTTTTTATTTCCTAAAGTCCGCTTTTTATTTCCTAAAGTCCGCCTAATTTGCTTTGTTATCCACATTAAAAAGGTCTTTTTTTTGTTTAAATTTTTAACAATAATTGATTTTTTTCTTAAAGTCCGTTATTTTTTCTTAAAGTCCGTTATTTTTTTGATAGGAATACTATTCCTAAAGTCCGAAATTACACGAACCGTGTAAATGCTGAGAACAATTACACGGTTCTAACCAAAACCCTAAGCATACTAGGATTAAGGCTATGACTGATCTTACAACGAAAACGAGAAAACACAATTTGAAAACCTTACGTCCACGCAAACACAAACAACTCGAATTTTTTATTGCTGATGATATAGACATCACTACGTTTCGTGATGAGATGGCTAGTATGGAGCATCCTTTCTTTGCATTGAAAGGTGGTGATACCAAAGTAAGAATCTATAAAAATGGGAATACTATAGTTACTATTAGACCGGCCGCTGAGATAGGATTAGCAACTATTTTTGATAAAGATATTTGGATTTATTCTATTTCAAAATTACAGGAAGCTATAAACAATAATCAACCTATTAGTAAAACTATTACTTTTACCCCATATGATTTTTTTATCACCACAAATAGAGATAATGGTGGAAAAAATTATGAATTACTTGAAAAAGCTTTGTCTCGCCTATCTGGGACAAGAGTCAAAACTAATATTATATATTCAGAAGATGCACAAGAAACAATAGAATTTGGATTAATTGATAGTTGGCGAATAGTGGAAGAACGCAAAGGCAAACTGGAAATAGGTATGGTGGAAGTTACCCTACCTGATTGGCTGTATCTGGCAATCACTAAAACAAAAGTTTTGCAAATTAGCCCTGATTATTTTCGCATTCGTAAAGCGATAGATCGAAGATTATATGAAATAGCTAGAAAACATTGTGGAAATCAGCATGAATTTGTAATTTCACTTGATAAACTATATGCAAAAACAGGAAGTACAGCAGCCTTATCTAAGTTTAAATTTAATATAAAACAACTCGCTAAAACAAATGACCTTCCCGACTATGAAGTTCTGTTTGATCCTTCCACCAATAAAGTGACCTTTAAAAATCGTAATCAAAATACCCCTCAAGCTGAATCTTCACGAAAAAGAGAGAAAGGGAAGAAAGAAATTTTTAAGATTAAAAATAAAAATTTTAATAAGAATAAAAATTGATTACTATTTTAGGTTTATACCAAGTACATACATTGTATTTTGTTTTTGTACATACTAGGTATTTTAAATTATAAGTTCATTGGTTGAACAAAAAACAACTATAATGTATATTACAATGTATTATATTTGTACATACATTTTGTATGTATAATGTATTATTAATTGTTGATTTCATACGTTCTTTGTATTTACTTTGTATTACATATTGAGGGTGATAATTATGATTCTTCTATTTGCATCCGATAAAGGTGGTGTTGGAAAAAGTACTACAGCAGTTAATATAGCAGTAATGTTAGTTAATAATGATAAAAATGTAATAATCTTAAAGACGGACAAAAATCCTGATCTGTTAAACTGGGCTGAAATTCGCCGCGAAGCAGAACTTACTACTATACCTGTTTTTGAAGCTTATGGTAATGTAATAAGTGAAATTATTAGAATTAAGCGAATGTGTGATGTTCTAATTATTGACTGTGCTGGTCATGATAGTGCCGAATTTCGGAGCGCTCTAACTATAGCTGATGTCGTAATTACATTAATTAAACCATCATCTATGTTCGAAAAAGGAACATTGACAAAATTAACTGAAACTATTCGTGATCCCGCTTTAAAAAATCCAAATTTAAAAAGTCATCTTTTGATGACCAGAATTAAACACAATAAAATTAAAGATGCTTTGGAGTTAGAGCAGGAATTGCGCAGCGACAGTATATGGATTCAACCATTAAAAACAAAGCTTTCAGAATTGGATATTTTTGAAAATGCGGTTAATTTAGGCGCAGGAGTTCACGAAGTTGAACGAGGAAGTAGTTTAGGAAAGGCAAAAGGTCAATTAGAACTGATAGGTAAAGAGATTGGTTTAATTTAAAATACATTGTATGTACATTGAACCCCTTTTGTTATATAATGTAAATACAATGTGTGCTTTTAGGGTGATTTAGCCATGTCTTTAAAACTAAAGAAACCAAATATTCAAATTAAAAATAACTTAGATATTAAAAAAAGTGATACTGCTCGTTTTATTGCTAAAGGAGATAGGCGTCCGGAACAAGGAAAAAAATTAACTCCATCAACTTTTAGATTACCGCGTTTTGTCATTGATCTTCTTGAAGATGAAGCTAATAGAATCGGTCAAAACAAAACAATGATATTAAAAGCTGCTATATTGGCATACAGTGATCTTGACGAAAATATTAAAAACGCATGGTTAATAGAATCCATGAAGATTTAATAAATTATGCGCTACCTAAAGGGAATCTAACCTCCCCATAGATAGCTAACCCAAAACCTAGCATAAGTAGGAGTTGAGCTATGAACAATAGTACCTTCCGCGTGCTTGTCTGTGAAGCACCAAAACATACAATCGTATTGTTTCCCCGTTTGTCCCGCAATTTAACCCTTCGTCAGCGTGCCAGAATTCTGAATAGCGTTGGGGGATGGTGATAGCCATACATTTAATTAATTCTTAAAAACTTTATATTAATTGACACTTTCACCCCAATTTTCTTTTGAAGGAAAGGATAGATATTATGAATAGGTTAATTTACAAAAATGATTTTAAACTGTATGAGTTATTTGTTGGATTAACGGTGACCATCATGATCACCTGTGACACACTTGTGTACAAAACGTTTGATTTCTATTCTGTTAAAATAACGGCAAGCGGAATAATTTTTTCTCTATGCTATTTACTATCTGCAGTTACAACGGAAGTGTATGGCTACAAGCTAGGAACGAGAATAGTTTGGGTTATTGTACTTTGTCAAAGTTTCTTTGTTATTTTAGTTAATCTATGCTCAATCTATCAAGTCGATAATAACCATATATCAGAAACTTATCAGTCGCTATTTGGTGAGTTTTGGCGTGTTATGCTGGGTACTTGGATCTCAGTTCCTGCTTCTTATTTCTGCAATGGTTACATTATAAGTAGGCTAAAAATTTATTTTAAAGGAAGATTATTTTTAGTTAGATATATGTTATCAGCTATGATTGCACAGGGGATTCTTTTAATAACGGCTTATCCTATAAGTTTGTCTTCTAAATACTCCTTTTTTGAATTAATTAATATTATTTCAACAACATGGAGTTATAAGGTAATTATGTCTACTTTACTTTTACCAATAGGTATCCTTTTGGCTAGAAAAGTGAAAAAAATTGAGAAGATAGACACATTTGATTATAACATCAGTTATAATCCATTTAATGTTTTTAAACAGAGTAGTGAAAATGAAAGTAATACAGCTCACTGATCTCCATTTGTTTTCTGATATTCATCAAGAATTATTTGGCGTTAATACTTACAATTCATTTAATAAGATTATTAATCACCTTCTGTTAAAGGAGGGTGATTGTGACGCTATTATTGTCACAGGGGATATATCTCAAGATGAGACGGTACCATCATATGAATTAGCGCTAGAGCTATTAAAAAAATTGAATAAACCTGTTTATTATTTACAAGGGAATCACGACCAAAAAGAAAAGTTGAACTTAGTATTTAGCGATCTAAAACCAATAGACGAACTATGTTCTCCTTATTGGAACTTTATTTCTGTCGATACGGTTGATTATGGTAAAGATAGTGGATTTCTATCTAATGATGAACTTAATAATTTAAAAAATAAAATCTGTAAAAATGAAAGAAATAATATTGCATTAATCATGCATCATCACTGTTTAAAATTGGGAACACCGCTTATTGATGGCTGTATGCTGTTAAATAGCAATAAATTAATAGAAATTATTGATAAGGAAAAGAAAATAAAACTTGTAATTTGTGGACATGCGCATGGCAATTATAAATTAACACATAAAAATTTTACCCTAGAAGTTGCCCCAGCAGTTTGTTTTCAGTGGAAAAAAGGAACAGAATTGCCAGAAGTAGAAAAAAAAATCGGATATCGAAAATTTTATTTCTTTAAAGACAAGTACTTATCTGAAACTATCATGATTTAATCGATTAAAATTAATAATGTTATTTTCATAATTTTTATTCTTCAGTTCATTATGAAGTTTAATTTCTTCGTTTATTTTTTTAGATAATTTTCTTCCTTCATTAAGGCCTGCATTATATGCAATTAAAATTGCATCTTTTGTATCAAGATCAGGAAAATAATCGATATTTTTTAAAATATAATTACCAGTATAGGTGTGCTTACTATATTTGTTTCTTATTTCATACTCATGGTTTTCGTTTTCTGAATAAATAAATAATTTTTTATTTTCTAACCGTAAAGAATAGTTTTCTTTTTCCATAAGGATGAGTTCTTTAGGATGAATAAGCGTTAAGAAACATTCACTATCTATGATTTGGTCGTAATTTAATTCAATGCATTCATGGCTTCCATGACACTTAAATATATAGAGAAAATGATTTTCATTTCTTTTTTTATCAACTAGTTCAAGTTGATAGCGAGGACTATATGATTTTTTCAAAAAAGAAAAAATTTTTTTAAAGTAAGTTATTTTCATCATTAGAAGCTTCTTATTTTCTTGATAACAACACCCAATAACTCATAATTTTCATAAATAGTGGGATTTGATTCTATCATTATAGGAGAAAAAGCTAAATGTTTTGATTCAATATAAACTCTTCTAAAAAATGGTGTGTGATGGTTAATTTTAACGAGAGTGATATCTCCATCTTTAACATTTGCTACTTTTGACACTATACAAATAGTACCAATAGGAATATAAGGATTTAAGGTGTCGTTATCGACTTTGATAGCAAACAGAGATGTTGAGGGGTGATTGCCTATTTCTGCAATAAACGTATCCTCAAATAAGTTGTTGTCAATATAATTGTCAATCCTAGATAAAGATACTAAAGGCATTGGATCAACAATAACTTTTGATAAAACTCCTTCCTCTTTTTTCTCAATAAGTTCACTAACACTAGTATTGAAAAATTTAGCTAACACTTCCAATGTGGTAAGTGTTGGATTACCTACCCCACGTTTTAAAGAATTAACTGTTGCTATACCTAAGCCTGTTATATCGCTTAACTGTTGAGATTCAATGTTTTTCTCATTCATCAACCTAGTCAAGTTTTTGGCTATCAATTTTATTAACAAATTATCCCCTTTGGATATTATAGTGTTTTCTTTTTGCATATTCTAAATTCTCTGATAATATATAATCTAAAGTGGATTTTTTATAGGTGTTATTTGTAATAAATAATCATAATTTTAACACGTAATCTATAAATTAGGAGGTAATTAAGGAAAATAATGTTGGTTTTATTAGGTTCTTCTCAATCAAATGTTTTATGTTCGCATTTGCAATTACCTAAATTCCATACGTTATTAAGGGTTAGTGCATCACCACTCAGTTTTTGTTTACTTAATCAACAACCGTCTTAAGGAGACTTAAATGAACGGCAAGGTAACTTCATGCCTAAAAAACCCTTTCACTGTGGGTGCGGTAGCTATCCGCAAGGTGTTAAAACAACAAAAATCGTTATTAACAATGACGTTTCTCGGAATATTGATGCTATTTCCGGCTATGCAGGCTTTTGCAGATGCGCCGGCAAGTGGTGATTTGTTTGTTAATGGCAAAGGGGTGATCCAAAGCACTTTTGGCAAAGGCTCAACGGTAGTCTGGATTCTGTACGTACTGGAAATTCTGGCAGCGGTTCTCGCTTATGTTAAAACCAAAAATATTGCCGTTTTTGGTGGCATCGCCGCAGTGCTGGTCTTTGTTAATGTGGTCTTCGGATTAATTTAATGTCGGATAATTCACGCTACCAGTTCCCCTCGACACTCGCGCATCAGCGGCGGTTTTTGGGGTTGCCCCTCGATGAAGCAGTGGTTTACCTGCCGCTTATTGGCTGTGCGATTTTCGTCAATATGTGGATATTTGCCCCTGCATTAGCCATCGCCTTTGTTGGGCTTCGAAGGCTTAAGCAGGGCAAAGGGTCAAGTTATCTGTTGGGTCTCGCGTACTGGGGGTTACCCACCTCAGTCATGCGTTTTTTTATCACCGTATTACCCGAAAGTTTCAAACGGTACTGGATAGCGTGAGGAGCGTGCATGGATTATCAACTGCGGAAGTCATCACAAAAGCAATTAGCCATCGGGGTCGTGACCTGTGTGGTGATAACGGTGTTAAGTTTAGGTGTTTGTTATCGGCTACTAATGCAAAACAGGGAATTGACTTCTCAGCTTGTTAATAATCATCAAACGATTGTGACCCCAATGGTTGCCCACGAAGGTTTTTCCTTTCACGGCACACGCGGTGATGCCCGTTATCTTCGTCTGATGGCGTTGAGTCTGCTTAACCTGCGTCTGAATGTCTCCGCGCAAACCATCAAAGACAGTCATGATTTGTTGCTGGCTTACAGTGATACGCATTTACGCGAAAAACTGATTGCCGTGTTAGCGCAGGAGCGCCAACGGATGGCTATCAATGAAGCCAGCTCTACCTTTTATCTCAAGGAGGTCAAGGTGAGTCCCGATACTGGTGTGGTGGATATTACCGGCGAATTGCACTTTTTTTACGGCATTAAAGCCGTGGAGCCGGTCGATAAGCACTATCGCTTGCGCCTCGAGACCCGCGATGGGGCATTGAAACTAACGGATTTTGTGGAGTTGCCGGCATGAAAAAACTGCTTTTTTGCCTAAGTTTTATGTTGATTTCCACATCCAATTGGGCAGAGAACCTGACTGTTACCCCTCATAGTGTGGTGCGACTTTCCGTGAGCAATCGTGAACCGAATGTGATTGCGGTGATGAACGACCGGATAGTGGAAGCCAATAGCGCAGCCGGCAAGCTCGCCGATAAAAAAGCCACTGACAGCGGGGCATTAATTTTCACCACCGACGAAACCGCGCCGTTTTCGCTCTATATCGAAACCGAAAAGGGCTTTGGTTTCATGGTCAATGCCATCCCCGTCAAAAAATCCCAGGGCATCAATGTGAGCGTGATGAATGCCGAGGCGAAAGCTGACGCGGGTGCCGAGGAGTGGGGAAAAACCAGTGATTCTTACAGTCAATTTATTACTCGTATCTTCACGGCAGCGATGAACGACAATATCCCCACTGGTTTTGTTAAAAATGGTCGCGTAAACGTCAACTGGTCAGCCTCGGCATTAGCCAACTTCCGCTTTTGGGACAGTGTGAGCTTTCAGGGCAAAAACATTCGGTTACTACGCGTTAATGTTAAGAACAAAACCTCACAACCTATTCAATTAAATGAGCGAGTTTTTTGGGTTCCACAAACGATGGCGATTGCGTTTAATCCGACCGTTAACACCTTACGACCGCAAGAGCAGGTCACGCTGTTTCTTCTGATTAAGGAGAAACCGGAATGAATATCAATCATTTTATCCGCAAAAATCAAAAGGTGGTGTTTAGTGCAATTGGCCTCGGTGTGGTGGCGATTTTTACGCTGCTTTGGTGGGTAAATAAGCAAGCCTCCGGCGTGGAACTCACCGCCGCTGACAGCACTGTGCAATCAGGTAATGCTCCCACTCAAGAACCGGATTTAACGGGTGCTATCACCAATACCTTTGATAATAAGGTGCAAGGCAACGTGGTTACCGATGCCCAGTTAAGCGAAAAAGCCAACCGGCAGACAATGGACATGTTACTAAAAGAAATTCAGGGCATTAAGCGCGATTTTGATGCAGTTAAAAACGAAAATAGCCAGTTGAAGGCCAATGTGGATCAGCTTCAAGCTGATTTGCAGAATAATCAAAAAGCGATGGAAAGCCAGCCAACACCAGGGGCAAGTCAAACAGGGTATTCCTCGCAAATTGCTATCCTTCCACCGAAAGGCCAACTTGAAAGTACCCGTTTTAGCTATCCAAAAAAAGAAAACGTGATCTCATCCGGTTTTTATGTCCCCTCAGGGACATTTTCTACCGCCATTGTACTGGAAGGCGCGGATGCCAATGCGTCAGTGAAAGGCGAAACCAAAAAAGTCGCCATGCAGTTTAAATTAACCGGCCTTGCCCATCTACCTGGCAACCAAAAACTCGACAAATTAACTCACTGCTTTGTCACCGCGTCGGCTTGGGGAGAAATATCCAGCGAACGGGCAGAAGTAAGACTCGAGCGTCTGTCGTGTGTCATTGATAACAAACATATTGACCAGGTAGTTGAAGGGCATGTCGGTTTTTATGGCAAAAACGGCATTAAAGGCATACCGGTGATGCGCAATGGCGCCATGCTCGGACTGGCTTTTGGTGCAGGGGCATTAGGTGGTTTGGGTAACGCCTTCTCGCAAATTGGCAATACCACCGTCGGCATGGGGGCAACCCATCAGGCCACAACTCAGGAAGTCGCCAGACAGGCGCTGGGTAGTGGGGCATCCACAGCAGCCAATAAACTGGCGGATTATTACATTGAGCGCGCGGAGCAATATCATCCGGTTATTCCGATAGGCGCTGCTAATCGCGTCGAAGTAGTTTTCCAAAAAGGCTTTAAAGCCGAATTTATTGAGGATGTGGAAGCAAGAAAAGCGGCTGAGTCACCCACCCAACTGGCGAAAAACGCCGGCAACAGTCTAAAAACCAATCTTCCGCCGGAGTTGCTCAATCAGTTAGGCAGTGCCGCCTCAATGGACTTGTCCGATTTTGTTACACCAACAAAACCACCGTCAAATAACGGAGGCATAAAGCCATGAATACGTTAGTACAGAGAACTGTCATCAAACGCTCACCCCTTAATAGGGTGAAAACAAAAAGCAACAACATTTTGGCGGTTAAGCAAAATGCGTCAGTCGTTAAAAAAATTACCCTGCATGGCTTACAACTGATAATGCATTTCAGTCTTTATTTCCCATTGATGTTTATCTGGCTCACGGTCGCTTTTGCATTAAGTGGAAATCTGGCAATCAGTTATCCCACTGAACCGGAGGCGATGTACTTAACGTTTGATAACGTTGCAGAGCTGCTCACCCCCGTTTTTCGTCTGTCATTGGCTATCACCTTAATACTTTGTTTTTTGCGGTTGGCTATCGGGATTTTTCAGAGAAAGCCCAACAAGAAGGAGTCAACATGATGTTGAACTGTCGGGTATGGATTATTAGCGGTATTGTGTTGCTCTCAGGCTGCGCGGGTATGAATAGTGAGTTTGAATTTGGCAAACCCGCCAAAGACTCAGGTTACTGGATGAGTGAGGCCGATGAGATGACCAATACCGCCAGTGATTCAGTCGCCCAACATAAAGGCGAGGACGTCAAGTCCGCTAAAGGCTTTAATCTATCGGCTTATCGCTTAATTCAATTAAACCCGATGCAAACAGCGGTAACATTGTTAACTGAACGACCTCAGAACATAAATAACCCATTACCGTCACCCGCTAAAAATCTTTCTTCACGCTGGCTAACGAATAACGCCCTCACACAGCCCAGTGCTGCCTGTCCGGCAAGTCCTTGTCTCGGTGAAACCGGCGCTCCCTCTCGGCAAGTGGAGCGGATAACGCGCGCGTGGATTGCCCCTTATGTCGCACCCGATGACGTCGTTCATGCCGGCGAAGTGGTTTATTTCGTGACCACCCCGGCCAGCTGGGCAAATGTGGAGACGATTTAATGTTAAAACACGTCAATCCACTCAAAATCATTGAACTGGTGGGCAATGCCCTGATGGAAAAAGACACCACCCGTGAAACGGCAAAAAAGCTTGAGTCGATGGATTATCCGCATTTGCGCGACTTATTGCCCTATCGGGATTATGACGGCGACCATCAGCTTTTTATTAACCAAAGCTCATTAGGTTTTTTATTGGAGGCGCAACCCTTAATAGGCGCAAATGAAAAGCTGGTCGAATCATTAGAAGAGCTAGTTAAGAACAATTTACCGCGTGATATTCCGCTGCAGGTGATTTTGCTGTCCAGTCAAACGGTGTACGAGAAATTAACCACCGGCTTGCGTGATTTTAGCTGGCAGGGCAATCGTGCCGATGAATGCAATCAAATCACGCAGGGCTTTTATCTGGATGCGGCGCGTCATCAGTTTGCCAATCCACAAAATCTGCCGTTGACGCTGAGGGATTATCATCTTTATTTTGCTTTTTGTCAGCAGTGTAAGCGGATAACGGAAAGTGAAATCATCAAAATCCGTGAAATCCGCCGTAATCTGTTAAGTGCGCTCAATGCCTCCGATATTCATGCGGACAATGCGTCAATCACCCGCTTTTTGCAGATGATGCGCGAAATGATTAACCCGGATACGGAAAGATTAAAACCATACTCAACAGAATGGATAGAAGATAAAGATATAAATCAGCAGATTGTGCAGAACAACACCTGCTACTGGTTTAAACCGGGCTATGTGGAAATTACCGGACGCAATGAAGAAGACAAACCGTTTTCCACCCGCGCTATGCATTTTAACCTCGACAGCAATCCCAGAGCGCACTATCTCTGGCAAAACGGCAATATTATTTCCAATCTGCTTAATCCACAAAACGGCATCCGTTGCCCATTTGTCATGAGTTTCATCATTCAAACCGAAGACCAGTCCCGTAGTCAGGGTGAGGCCAATAAGAATTTCTTGGATTTGGAGCGGAAAGTTTCCTCGTCTTATGCAAAATATATCCCCTCAACCAAACGCCAGCACGCCGAATGGAAAAGTTTGCGCGAAGGATTGCTCTCAACCGCGACGTCACTGTCCGGTTATTACCTCGGCGTCACCCTTTTTTGTCGTGATGATGAAGAGGAAGCGGCTAAAGAAGCGGAGCGCACCAAAAAAGCCTTTTCGATGCAGGGGCTTAATATGGTCAGAGCCGATTTAATGCAGATGCGTAACTTCCTGGGTCACTTACCTTTTGCGGTGGGCGATAATCCGAAGCTCTGGAAAGACTTTTTAAAAACGGGTGCTATTCAACGGGCAGAATCCTTTCAGGCGGTCAATCTCATGCCGATTATCGCCGATAACAAGCTCAGTCAGGCAGGGATAGTCTTCCCAAGTTACCGCCATCAACTGGCGTTTCTCGATATTTTTGACGCAAGTCTGCCGAACACGAATTTTAACTGGTTTGAATCGGGCACCTCAGGTGCGGGGAAATCGGTGTTGGCACAAACGATTGCCAGACAGGTGTTGGATAGTGGGGGTTATTTGTCCATCTTTGATATCGGTGACAGCTACAAGGCGTTTTGCCAGAGCGTGGGTGGCACCTACATTAACGGGGAAACCTTGCGCTTTAATCCGTTTGCCAACATTACCGATATCACCTTGAGCGCTGAGCGCATTCGTGACCAGTTGTGCATTCTTGCCAGTCCTAATGGCCTGATGGATGAAGTGCATGAATCACTGATACTCGAAGCGATCACGGAATCCTGGCCTGACAAAAAACAGGATATGCGTATCGATGATGTCGTTAATTATCTAAAAAAACATCGCGGTAAAATTCAAGAGGCTAGCCGTATCACCGGTCGCATTGATGAAATTCTGGTACTGCTAAACAAATACACCACCAAAGGGATATACGGCAGATATTTTAATAGCAGCGAGCCGACCTTAAAGCCAGATATGCGCTTTGTGGTCACCGAGCTCGGTGGATTGAAAGCCAATCGGGATTTACTTATGGCGGTGTTATTTACGCTCATGCTCTGGGCAGAAAACCTGATGTACAACACGCCACGTAGTTTACGCAAGATGAACATTATTGATGAAGGCTGGAAACTGCTGGATGCCAAGAGCCCTAAAGTCCGCGATTTCATCGAGGAAGGTTACCGTACAGCCCGTCGGCATAATGGTTCCTTTGGCACTGTAACACAAAGTATCCGCGATAAAAATTTAAGTACCGCAGCACTGGCCGCTTATGACAACAGCAGCTTTAAATTCACGCTGATGCAGGATGCAAAAGCCTTTGCCACCTTCCAAAAAGAAGAACCTTCCACCTTTAATGAGATGGAATGGGCATTAATCCAAAAGTTTCCCCCTGCCAGCCGTGCCGGATTTAGTGCCGTGCATTTAAGCGTTGGCGGTTACAGCAGCTTTCATCGATTAGTGCTCGACCCATTAAGTAATGAGCTTTTCTCTTCCCGAGGTGATGACTTCACCTATCGGGAGAGGCGCTTAAAAGAAGGCGCGAACATCAATGACATTATTTTTGAAATGGCGCAACAGAAAGACCCAGCGTTATTGGCCAAATTAAAGCAGGTGAAGTCATGAGAAAAGGAGGTGGGGATTGGATATCTTGATAATTACGTTTCTGATGATTGCCGCATTGTCGTTTAGTGTTATTCGATTGGATGAAACAGGGAGAAAGCGAGTTGAGCTAGATGTTGCGTTAGTGCTGACGCTGAGTGTAGGAAGTGTCATGTGTTTATTAAACATCCTTGAAAGTATTCCTCACTCATACCATGGAGTCGGGCTTTAGTTAACGTTTGTTACATCAATTAACTTTTTTTGGAGAAAATAAATGCAAAAAATAGTGGCATCAACAAAATCTAATTGGTTAAAGGTGGCGGAGGCGACTACGCTAGTCGCGCTTTTCTCGTTATTTGTAACTTATTTTTACGGGCTTGCCATGGGGGTAGGGAAATTCTCGCTAAGTGCCAGCCTTACCTTGGCCAGGCAAAATTCTGATTTTGAATTATTGGCGCTCTATTGGGGAATAACCGAGGCGCTATGGGTTTTAGTCTTGTACTGTCTACTATTGGCGATCGTTGAGTATCGTAGCAGTAAAACAACCCAAACTCGGTGGGTCGCTGCCTGGTTAAAACCCAATATCAGTTTTAACAGAATGTTGAATTGTTTGTACTGGTCAGGGCTAATTTTTCTGATAGTGGGATTCACTGTTCACAATCTCGGACTGGATATCAGTCAAATCCAAATATTTAATCTCTACCCTAATTTTAAAATAAACGGATTTCTACTGCTTCTCCTTTCCCTTGGTCAAGGCGCATTAGTGCTTTCAGGGGTGTTTGCGGTATCAGGCGTGATGACTAACCTGTCAGCCGTAAAAAAGCCATTACCTAAGGCTTAACGCATGAAAAAGACTGCCATCATTAATTTCATCATAGGAAGTTTATTCAGTACGCTACTGATTATGTCCGTACACCACTGGCTTTGTCCGCCGACGAGCATTATCACCTTTGATATGAAAAAGACCACCGATCGCTTTTTACTGCAGGTCAGCAAACTGGACTTGTCAGATGAGAAAAAAGACCAGCTGATAGAACGATATAACACCACCTTAAAACGGGTGCTAGAAAAAAACAGTAAAAGTAACACTGTAATACTGGTTAATAGTGCGGTGATGGCAGGAGCAGTGGATAAAACGGCTGATATCCAGCAACAGCTTGCCGAGGCGATGAAAAACCATGAATAAATGGCTGCCTTGTATCGGTATGTTGATGAGTTTCAGCGCGGTCAGTCTAGCCACTGAAATCGGCACGTTTGGCGATGTGTGGGCGATAGCCGAACAAAACTTGCTGACGGTAATTGAGGGGCAGGTGGAAAGTGCTTTTTTAGGCAATGAGGAGAAAATTCACCAGGAATGGCGGGAGCGGGTAACAAAAAATGCCGAGCGTCCTGAACCGGTACAGGGACTCACCAAAGCGGTAAAAAATACTACCCGTACGTTTGACCCCAGTTTTACCGTCACCAAAGATATTCGTGACCACAATGGCACCCTTTTTGCGCGCAAAGGGCAGAAGGTGAGTCCGTTTGATATTACCCCTTTTAATGAAACGCTTTATTTCATCGATGGCGATGATGAAAAACAGCTTACCTGGGTCGCCGCGCAAAAACCGACGACCGCCATCAAAAAAATTATTTTGGTGAACGGAAATATAAAAACCACGTCGGATGCCTTAAATCAGCGTATCTACTTTGACCAGGGTGGCGTTTTGGTTAACCGGTTTGGTATTGAACGATTGCCCAGTGTCGTGGATGAAATGCCAAATCATTCCTTACTACGGATAACTGAGGTGGCGGTGAAATGAACGTCTTTGTGAAATCAATACTCTTGAGCTTATTTTTCACGGTTTTGCTCCTCAATCCGATGCTGTCGGCGAAAGCGTCGTTGTGTGAGGGTCGCTGGGTTAATCCCATTACCGATATCTGCTGGCGTTGTCTGTTTCCAATCAGCCTTGGTGATATCAGTTTAAATAGCAGTAGTCTACCGGATACACGCAATCCCTCCTCACCGATTCAGTTATGTCCGGCGCCCCCGCCGTTATTTCAGCGTATTGGCCTTGCGATAGGCTTCTGGGAGCCGTTTGCCATGACCGATGTGACGCGCTCACCGATGTGTATGGTCAATATGGGTGGTTTCACCATTCCGATAGGACAAATCGGCATGGGAAAAGGCACCAAAGGTGCCAATGAAAATCCAGGTGGGATGTACCACGTTCACTGGTACAAATATCCGCTTATCAGCTGGCTTAACATCTTAACCACCATTGGATGCATGCAAGGTGGGGAATATGACATTGGCTATCTCTCGGAATTTGACCCAATGTGGATGGACGACAATCTGGCGCTTTTTACCAATCCAGAAGCGCTGCTATTTGGCAACAGCATTGCCCAGTTAGCCTGT
Organism: Arsenophonus endosymbiont of Apis mellifera; assembly: GCF_903968575.1. Lineage (NCBI taxonomy): Bacteria > Pseudomonadati > Pseudomonadota > Gammaproteobacteria > Enterobacterales > Morganellaceae > Arsenophonus > Arsenophonus endosymbiont of Apis mellifera. The sequence goes on from NZ_CAJCFU010000016.1 coordinate 15,538, forward strand.
GCCGCCGATGCGATTGCCAGCGAAGTCCGCTTGCCACTCGATGCGCTCTTTTGGTGCGCGGGTTCACATGGCTCCATGTATCCGTTCACGGGGACGGTTTATTCCGAAAGCAGTGGCATTAATAGTGCGTTATTACTCACTGAGCGGATGAATTTTAAGTTACATCGCCAAGGTATGATTTGGGACACGATTGGCAAAAACAAGGCGGTGTGTCAGGAATACCCGACCGTGATTATGCCCAAAAGCCGTTATCGCTATCAAATGGTCAATCCCGTGCCGGATGCCAATCAGTGTCATCCCACCGGTCGCAGTGTTATTCGCTGGCAAACCGGTAAAGAAATGCCAAACACTAAAAAGAACTACGGCTATCTGGTGTGGAAAAAACGCAACTGTGTGGTGCTTTAGGAAAATAACGATGCAAAAATTCACCTTACTCTCCCTGTTAATTTTATTGATATCAGTCGCTACACCGGCAGAGGAAGGGATGCCGTTAGAAGGTATTACCCAAGAAACCGCCTATTTTTTATCATCCAGCATTCCAGAAAAAACGCTAGTGACATTATTAAAATCGGCGCAAGCAAAAGGGATCCCGGTCTATTTCAACGGTCTGATTGACAACAGTATGGAAAAAACCGCCCGCTACTTACTTAATCTGATACAAAAATATCAGGTAGCAGGTATCCAGATTGATCCGCTGCGCTTTGATTACTATGGCATAACCCAGGTTCCTGCGCTGGTTAAGCGCTGTGGCAAGACATTTGATGTTGTGTATGGGACAGTGGCGCTGGATGAAGGATTAACGCAAATTACTCGTCATGGAGCGTGCCGTGATGAATAAAATACTGACCGTGCCACTTTTGATGTTTGCAATATCGGCTTTTGCCAACGAGATGGATAGTGCCGCGAAAGAAGGTTATGACCTGGCTGAACAAACGCAAAAGCAGACGGAATCTGCGCTAACGAATTTTCAGCCACAAAAGGAATTACCTAATTTTACGCCTAACCCCAATGAGGTAGATTTCTATCAAGATGCATCGAAAATAGGCAATGCTGCCAATCAGTCCCTGGGTGAAAGTGAATTAGGCAAGCTCGTCCGGGAAACCTATATCAATAATCCAAAGGATAAAATCGACTGGCAATCGGACATGGTAAAAAACAGCCAAACCATTCAGGAAAATGCCGAAGGGATTACCGCAGGCAGTGCCGAGCAGTGCAGCAAAAAAAGCATTAGCCAATCGACATTTAAAGAGCATGTCTGCGAACGGGGAAAAACCATTGTCAGTACCTGTACCAACACGGCCAGCGTTGCATGGACGAGCGAAACGAAAACAAAGCGGGTTACCCGAGAGTATCCCTTAAACCGCCAGCCTTATCGTAAAGAAGGGAGTAGGATTGTCGTAACAATTACACCCGATGTGAGTGGTACGATTGAAAAAGCGACCTACGCCTACAGGGGTGGTTATATGGATGATTATATTGAAGTAGAGGGATTAGGTGCACGGTTTACTTATGCGATTAAAGGCAGTCGTTCTGTGGAAAATCCGCTTAACATTAAAACCCGAGAATGGGTTAAAGGTCAGCCCATTCGGTTTTCACATAACGAGGAGAGTCGATATGGAAAATATGAGTTTCGCCAAGGGGCGACGGTTACCTTACGTTTTACCCTAAAGGTGAGCGAGACAATCTGGCATCCAAAAGTCGTTTGGACAGCGAACTGCCCTATTGATAAAGGCAATGCGGTCAAAACAAAAGCCTGGTGCAGCCAAAAAGGCGAAACCCGTTATGTCGTTAAAGGCGGCAAACGTTATCCTGTCACGTTACCTTGCTGGCAAGGATCCGAGGAGTGGGTCGTCTCTGAACGGGATGATAATACCTGTGGACGATGGGAAAAAGACCCGAATTGCAGTGAAGGGCAACGCCAATGTTTACAGAAAATCGGCAATTTATGCGTCAAGGAATCGGTGAAATTCCAGTGTCAACAAACCACGCAGGGGGAAGGGTTTCTCTGTGGCGGCAAATTCTACTGCTCAGACGGCAAATGTGCCGCCATTGCCTCGGGCAAAAATAATGACTTTGGCGAAGCGGTATCGCAATTAGCCGCACTTGCGAAAGCCGGTAAAGACATCAGTGGGGATGGCAAAAATATCAGTGCGTTTACCGGTAAACCGATGGCGTGCCGCAAAACGGCGATTGGTTTTAGCAATTGCTGCAAAAGCAGCGGTTGGGGGCATGATATTGGCCTTGCCAGTTGTGACAGTGAAGAAAAAGCGATAGGCAAAGCCAAAGAAAAAGGATTGGTGGTTGATGTGGGGGAGTTTTGCGCTGAAGACGTGTTAGGCGTGTGTTTGCGGAAAAAGCACAGCTATTGCGTGTTTGACAGTAAGCTCGCGCAGATTGTGCAGGCACAAGGGAGAGGAGGTCAACTGGGCGTGGGATTTGGTAGTGCTAAACATCCGGATTGTCGCGGACTCACCATTGATGAGTTGCAACGGGTGAAATTTGATACGCTCGATTTCACCGAGTTTTATGATGAGCTTGACAGAAAAACAACACTACCGGATAGCAAAAAGCTCACTGAAAAGATAAGCCAGCAGATCAAGAATGAATTGTCAGGGGGTTGATGATGAAAAACCTATCTGTTTGTCTTTTGTTGCTATCGTTTTCATCTATCGCAAAAATTGATGATGGCTATCACTACTCCCCTGCGGTCGGTTGGCATTGGTATAACGAACCTGCGCCACAGCAGGAAGCGCCGGAAGAACAACAATCCCAGTCAAAACCGCCCTCAGCCGTGGAAACCATGCAAAAAATCAAAGCCATTGGCGATGAATTACGCAATGCCGCGGTGCTCGACCCGAAATCGCCGGAGAAAGTGGCGCGCTGGATAGCGTTTCAAAATTACTGGTCGGATAACGCCAGTCAGTTCTCAGCCACCTGGCAGAAGGTGCTGCTACTGAAACCGGAGCTCGATTACAACAATCGACATTCCCATTATAACGCCACGGCAACCTTGTCTTACGCGAACGAGCGTAAAGCACAAACTGCTGCCATTAAAGCTGTCAATCAACGCTATGGGGTCTTTTTCTTCTATCGCGGCAAGGTGCCGTTGGACAACAAACTCGCCCAGGTGGTGCGGGAATTTGCCCAGCAATATCAGATGGCGGTAATACCCATTAGTGTTGATGGTGTTATCAACCCCGAATTACCCTATAGCCAGAAAGACCGAGGACAGGCGGCAAAGATGCAGATTCGCTATTTCCCTGCGCTCTTTCTGGTTGACCCGAGCACGGGCAGCTACCACCCACTGGCTTATGGCTTTATCAGCCAGGATGATTTGGCAAAACGGCTATTAAACCGTGTCACTGATTTTGCCCCGAGGGATTAACGATGAAATACATACTTTCACTTCTGTTACTGATGCTGACATTACCGATCGCCGCCAATACGCTCGATGAAATCGCCGCACTCGAAAAGCACAAGACGGTAGCCATGAATGACACAAAACAACAGCGAATAGCGCAAAAAACGAAGCACCAGACTTTTCGCTTATCAACCGGTCAGGTGCTTAATATCACCGATTGGCAAATCGTGCATTTTATGAAATCCGATTGTCAATATTGCCAGCAGTTTAATCCCATTCTGAATGCCACCGCGCAACAACTGGGTATTCCGGTTTTTGTCTATAGTTTTGACGGACTCGGTGATAGCACCTTTACCAACGTATTACCGGTCACCCCGGATGTGATAAGTGAGTTTTTCCCTGAATTACCGCAGGTGACGCCCACCGATTTTATTGTTAACACCCAAACGCTGGTCGCTATTCCGGTTTCGCAAGGCATGCTGAGCGCAGAAATGTTTGTTAACCGACTGGAACAGTCTTTTGGGCTGGCTGAAAAACTGGGGGTATTGCAATGAAAAACCGCAATCCAATAATTGCCCTCATGCTGTTTTGTACCACAACGCATGCGGGTATCAATGAAGATTTAAACAATTTTTTTCAGGAGCTCAATAGCGGCAGTGGCGCAAATGTCACCCAAGCTGCGGCGTGGCAAGGACAGGCAGCCGGTTATCTCACCGGTGGCTCGCTTTTTCTGCGTAATCCCGTCAGACAAATCCAACTTATCTCGGTCACCTTGCCCGATGTTAAAGCAGGCTGTGGCGGCATTGATGCCTATCTGGGGTCATTTAGCTTCATCAACTCAGACCAGATAAAAGTGTTGACATCCTCCCCCACCTTCACACTTCGTGACTCAGGAGGGGGATTCCCGTTAGTCGGAGACTATCTGATCGCTCAGAAGCCTGGTTCCTGCTGCTGACGGCATTACTGCACCGTTCACTTCACAGGCTAACACGGCATGTCCTGCCGCTAAAATGTTACGAGCTCCGTTGATATCTGCGTTCTCTGTATACCCGCACTCAAGGCACTCGAATCTACTTTGTGATTGACGATTTTCTTTCGCTGTATGACCACAACATGCACACCGTTGACTTGTATATGCCGGAGGCACAGCTAATACCTGACCACCGCGCCATAGCTGCTTGTACTCAAGCTGACGGCGCATTTCATACCAACCCTGATCCAGTATCGAACGGTTAAGTCCTGATTTTGCCCTGACATTCCGTCCGTGCTGCTCTTGTGTACCTTTTGCCGATTTCGACATGTTACTGACCTTTAAGTCCTCAATGACGATCATCGCGTGGTTTTTGCTGATTTCACTGGTGACTTTGTGAAGGTAGTCTTTGCGGATATTGGTTATATGCGAGTGGAGACGTTGGATTTTTCGCTTCTGTTTTTTCCAGTTATTGCTGAATTTAACTTTACAGCTTAACTGACGCTGGAATTTCGCCAGCTTTTTTTGGTTGGTTTTAAAACTGTTTACAGGTTCAAACACTGTGCCGTCTGACAGCGTGGCGAGTCTGGTTACACCTGCATCCAAACCAATCATTGTTGCTGACGAATGAGGCTGAATGTCCATTTCCAGTTCGACCTGAAACGATATATACCAGTGTCCCGCATGTTGGCTAACGGTTGCGTTTTTAATCTTACCGTACAGCTTTTGCGACTGCCGGAACTTTACCCATACCAAACCTGACGGTAATCTCACTCTGCCATTATCGAGCTGACAATATTTATCAAAATTAACAAAACGAACTGAATCACGCCCGTCATTTTTCCTTTTAAATACAGGAGCTTTTGCTGCCAGTTTTTTATCAAAGCAGCGTTTCCATGCCCCGTGCAGATCTTTGAGTTTCTGCTGAAGATTATCCGTGTAGGCTTCTTGCAAAAAGGAATGTTCCGGCTTTTTTTTCCATTCTGTGAGCATCCGATTTAGTTCAAACGCTGACGGTAGTTTACCGCCGGATTCAATAATGCGTTGCGTCTCTGCTAGCCCGTAATTCCAGATAAAACGAGCGCATCCGCACAACTGCCGCAAACGTTGCGACTGTTTTTCGGTTGGTTCGAGTCTGAATTTGTAGGCTTTTAGAATTAGCATTATTACTCAGTGTGTAGTAAATTATCTCACTATCTTACCGTATATCCGGTTAATTTCAATGCAAAAATATAAAATCAACCGTTCAAGACATGCAGCGTTTCTTTTACATGTTCACCTTGTCTTTGTGACTAAGTACCGAAAGAAAGTACTCAGTGGCTTGCACTACAAAGCATTTCATCAGTATGCAGGTGAAGTGTGTCGCGACTTTGGGGCTGATTTAAAGGAAAGTAACGGA
>NZ_CAJCFU010000017.1:0-1105 GCF_903968575.1 Arsenophonus endosymbiont of Apis mellifera
AAAAAAATGAATGATGAACAGCGACAAAAAATAGCCATCAAAATCTATGAGTCCACGGGCGTGATGTATGACAAAAACGATCCGGTTTTTGCACTCGCGTTAATTAACGCTGAAATCAACAAAATGCTCATCTCGGATTTAGAGGATAAACACCAATGTTTAATTAACGCAATTGAAGAATTGCCGACAAAGATTGAAGCCTCATTGGAAAAGTTGATTGTCGGATTAGAAGAGGCAGAAAAAAGTTATACAGAAATTAACGTTAAGCACCGAAATATACTCAACAATCAACTGGATGAAGCCAAACTTGAGATCCGCTGCGCGATAAAAAATGAAATAACAGGTGGGATATCTGAAGCCATCAGTCATGCCAAAAAGCAACTCAATCAACTGGTAAATCAGGTAGAAGATGTTTCGACAAACTGCAGTTTTGTTAACGACAAAAGTTGGGTAGCTATTATCATCACGTCGACCGCACTCATTATTTCAATCTGTTTCAATGCGATTGCTTACATTTTTAGATAACTTTGCCATCACCGGCATTAACCATTTTTAAATTCCGCTTCCTCAACGATATTGTTCGCTGCTCGCAAGCTGCGCTGCGCTGCGCCTCAATTTCGTCTGTGGGGAGCGGACTAAGTTGAATTTCTATGCGAAAAAAATGCGCTTTTCTTATTCTTTTGTTTTGCTAATTTTTCTGGACGTGTTGTTAATGTCATCGATGGTGATACTGTTTTCGTCCTCACGGAAGGCAAACGGGTCAAAGTGCGCCTCATTGGTATTGATGCGCCTGAGTTAGGTCAACCCTTTGGAAGACGCTCAAAACAAAACCTGCTTCACCTGAGCGCGAAAAAGCAGGCTGAAGTGATGACAGAAAAACAGGATAGGTTTGGACGTTGGTTAGGCACATTAATCATTGCAGGCAAAAACATCAATACCGAACAGGTTAGATCCGGCTTGGCGTGGGCATATCGGTACCATGGGAAGGCGACTAATTTTCGGTTTTTGGCTCTCGAGAAAAAGGCTCGAGAACATAAGCACGCCTTTGGCGTGAGCATCGCGGCAAAGGCGCTCTATTTCTAGGCAATTCCCTTCTCGTCCTTTA
>NZ_CAJCFU010000018.1:0-5189 GCF_903968575.1 Arsenophonus endosymbiont of Apis mellifera
CGTCAGTTCATCCGTGAAGAAAAAGGCAAACTGCTTCCCACAGAAACTGGCGTGGCCTTTTTCCGTGCACTACCAGAGTCAGCAACCTTGCCCGATATGACCGCACTCTGGTCAGCACAACAAAGCGATATCGAGCAGGGTAATCAAACCGTTGATGAGTTTGTTAATGCACTATTCGACGACTTGCGCCAACTCGTCAATACAGTCAGCGTGGGTGAAATCAAAGGTGAAGTAAAACCCAACAGCGGACAGGTAGAAAGATTAACCACACCCTGCCCCAATTGCGGTAAGGATATTGTGGTGCGTCCCAAACTGTTTGCCTGTACGGGTTGTGACTTTAAAATCTGGGGTACAGTAGCAGAAAAAAAGCTCACCGCTAAACAGGTTGAAACCCTGATTCAGAAAGGAAAAACGGGCATAATTAAAGGTTTTAAAAGCAAAGCAGGGAAAACCTTTGATGCGATGTTGATTTTGCAAGATAAACCCACCGGAAAAGTGGGATTTGAATTTAACCGCACTGCTCCCTGTCGGAAAAGATTTTAAGTTGTTTTCTAATTAAAAAATCCCTTCCTCATCCTTTATTTTCCCTCGCGATTTTTTTGCCTCATTTTCAAAGGATGCTGTTATGTCCAAATTAAAAGATAAAGTGGTCGCTTTTCGTCTGTCTCAGGAAGATTTTGCGCATTTTGAGGAGAAATTGCTCAAATCTCAGATGACAAAATCGGCTTTTTTTCGTGAAGTATTTCTACAGGCTAACGTGAATCTCACCGTGCAATCTTTACCGTCAAAGGAATTACGACACCTCACGTTCCTCTACAACAAAGCCAGCAACAACCTGAATCAAATCGCCCATCAGGTCAATATTGCTCATCTCACCCAAAAAGTCTCTGAACGCCTTTACCGTCAGGTGAATAACGGGCTGATTGATATCAGGGAACTGCTGTTATCAGGGGTGCACGATGTTAATTAGAGTAAAAGGTTACAACGATGGCGGTAAGGAATATCTTGAAGAAGGCAAAAAAAACGGGCGGGATTTGACGCGCGAGGAATTGGATGATCGAGTTATTCTTTATGGGGATCTGGATTTAACGCAAATAATTTATCGCCAGATCCCCGATAAGGGGCAGGAACGTTACGTCTCTTTTACTCTTTCTTTTCGTGAAGAATATGTGGCTAATGAAACTTTACTCGCCATCACACAAGAGTTTAAAGATTTTCTGATGTACGCCTATGAAGAAGAAGAATACAATTTTTATGCCGAGGCGCATATTCCGAAAATCAAATTTTTGCCCGACCAAAAGACCGGCAAAATGATTGAAAGAAAGCCGCATATTCATATTCTGGTTCCCCGAAAAAATCTGTTATCCGGCAGGGAAATGAATCCTAGTGGATGGTGTGATTCCCATGTTTCCTATTTTGAAGCCTTTCAGGAATACATTAACCAGAAATACCAGCTTCAATCCCCACGTGAACATGTGCGCATCAATCCTACCAATGCCGCGGAGGTGCTATCGCGTTACAAAGGTGATGATTTTCTGAGTAAAAACCGCGATTTTAAAAAGAGACTCGTCACTGAGATTGTCGATAAAGCGATACATACCCGCCACGATTTTTATAACCTGGTTGCTGATTATGGCGACACGCGCATTCGCAATAAAGGCAAAGAGAACGAATACATTGCCGTTAAATTGCCAGGGGATACCAAGTTTACCAATTTAAAAGAAACCATCTTCCAGGATGATTTTATTGTCCGTCGCGAACTGAAAAAAACCTCACTGGATAAACAGGTTATCCAGGAGCGGTTAATGTGCTGGCCACAGCGCGCGAAAGAAATCAAATATGTCAGTAAAGCCTCATCCAAATTCATCAAACTTTACCAGTCTGCCACGCCGGCAGAGAAACGATTATTACTGGCGAAACGGCAAATTGACTTTTACGAAAAATATAGGGGGCAGCATGAGTTACACCCTGCCAAACGGCAAAACGATCACCAGCGAAGTCTTGCTGAAACTCAAACAGGATGCATTACCGCATTTGCCGATGGCCTGCAAAGTGTGTCCGGCGGCCATGTGGCAGCTCACCGGCACGGTCTCACAGCCGAGCATACGGTGTTTTTGCCGGGTGATGCACACTTTCACGTGGGACAGTCAACATCAGGACGAAGTGCTGGATTGCGATCTGATTTATCAGGGGCAGGAAGGAGAAGAAAATATACCGATGCAGACTGGTTTACCCGCATTCCTAGTCTCACCGAATCCCTCGAGCGAGCCGGATATCGAATCAGGGCAGGAATAGGAGGCGTCGACGCCGTCTCGCTGACACTTCCCCCTTATGCCCTAAATTGTCATGCAGTCGCCACCTTTGAACAGATACAACAGCGTGGCGAGCGTCTGTTCCAGCAGAAAAATGGTCAGAAAAAATCAACAGTGGTTTCATCTGTTCGTCGGGTTATGCCAAAAACAAACAAAAATGCTTCCCATGTCGCCGCCTATTTTTTACGTCGCGCAACAGAAAACCGGATTGAACCGGCTCATCGTTACGCAATCCATGCCATCGACAATCAATTTTTCACTGTTCGGCGGACCATCATGCGGGATGCGCGTTTAACGCGCAAAGAAAAAAGTCAATTCCTGTCAGTATTAACATTCGAACGCCTGAAAGCGCATCATGCCATCAGGCACCCTAATCTACCTTTTGAAATGGAGAAACCCGATATGAACAGTAAAACTGTTCGTCAATTAATTCCCTCATCCCGTACGCCGGATAATTCAATTAGCGGCGCTGTACCTGATGACAGGGCCATGCCGGCGAAATCGCGCTTTGAATTGTTTATTCGGCATTTACAGGCGCAATTAGAGCGAAAAAGCGCGGATAATGAGAAACGCGCAATCTCAGCGTTCGATCTTTACACCAAGCGCGCAAAGCTAAGCAAAAACGTACATTTTCTGGATAAAAAAACCGATCGCACCCTGTTTGTCGATACCGGTAATGCCATTACGGTGAGAAAAGCCGCCATGACCGATTCAGCCATCATGATTGCCCTGACACTTGCCAAAGAAAAGTTTGGCAGCACCTTAACGATTAAGGGGAGTCAGAAATTTAAAGACCAAATAATTGAGGTGGTAGCTAAAAACAATCTGGATATTCATTTCACGGACAAGGGGATGAATCAGCAACTGGCAGCCAGAAAAGCAGAACTGGCGATTGAAAAAACAGGTCAACGGATTGAGCGGCCAAACAATACTGCTGATACAGAAAAAACAACGCCCGAGAATCAAAAAGCAGCGTCAGATGAGCCAGAAAAGGCAACACAATCAGACTCAACAGACAAGCTGAATGTTTTTGAAGGCTATCTGGTTGAACACGGCGCAGCCCCCTTTAAATTTAAACCCGACATGAGCAAACCGGAAGAAAAACGCAATGACAGTTATTTTGTTAAATTGCAACTTGATGATGGCAGCGTCAAGACCTTGTGGGGTGTTGGGCTGGAAGATGCCGTTGCGGGCCTTGAAACGAATGAGCCAATTCGGCTTGAAGATAAAGGCGTTACCCCGGTTAAGTGGACAGAAACGCAAGCCGATGGCAAGTCGGTGAACAAATCCGGTGAACGCCGCATTTGGCAAGCCACTCCTATCGATAGACACCATGAAAATGAAACCGAAACACCGCAATCGGACGCCGATTATGACGGGCCAGAGGTGGCCTGATCGTCGCCATTTTTCTGACAGAAAAATTAACTAGTTTTTGTCTGGGGTTTCAAAGGGGGGACCCCTTTGGCACGGTCGATTTTACAGTGGGCTTTCGCCCATTGTAAACATCGGTGACGTGCCTCTGGTTTCTTACTACAAGACATGAAGTTAGCAGATAAACAGCATTTATATAGCTAAATAATAGCAATAAGAACCGTTTTGATAGCAAAATATCACCAACTATTTACCATTAAGATAGCAATAAAATAGCGTATGGTTAGCAATTAATCGATGGCACTGACGTTTTCATGCCTATAATACTTAAATTGATTAAGTACGAGGTGGAATGATGACAAAAGATGAACTGGTAGAGAAAGTAAAACCGTTTGCCGTTGAGATGGTCAATACGCTCGCAAGTAAGCAGCATGTCTTTAATAAATATTTATCTACCATTATCGATTGCAAAAATGAGGGCGTCCCCAACAAATTAATCGTTGATGCAATCAATCTGCATTTAAATCAGAATACAAAAATAACCCTTCAATATTTTAAAAATCTTCTCTTCCGTTCTGGTTACAAAAAACACCCAAAATCTCCATTGATTAAGGATGAAATATCAAATAAAAATCCCAAAAGATTTGGAAATTTCCAAATACCGGAAGAGAAAACCTTTAAGCACAATCCGCAATCAGATAACGAACTTTTCACAAAGGAATAATAATGAACACAAAAGCTGAAAAAATGACAAATGAAAAAACCGACACCCTTGACAATCATTCGATTCATTTTGTTCTACAAGGAAAAGGCGGTATCGGAAAATCATTGATATCGTCTTCACTGTCGCAATATTTCAAATCAAAATTTGGCGCGGTAAAACCCTTTGATACCGACCAGGAAAATACAACCCTGCTTCATTACAAATCGCTTGAGGTTGAACACATCCCCTTAATGAACCAGTCGAGAGTGATCGACGCAAAAAATTTCGATGTGTTGATGGAAAAACTGATTGGATCCGATGAATGCTGTGTGATTGATAATGGTGCAAATACCTTTTCACCCCTTCTTGCTTATTTAATTGAAAATGACGGTTTTGAGATACTGCGAGAGAGCGGGAAAAAAGTCTATATTCATACCGTGATTGGGGGTGGCGACACATTGGTTGATACCGCGACTGGCTTCAATTCGATTGCAGAAGGGGTAACCAATACGCCGATTATTTTGTGGCTTAACGAACACTTCGGCGCGTTATCATTACCCACCGGTGAAAAACTCGAAGAATTGAAAGTCTACAAAAAGAATGAAAACCGGTTAGCGGGAATTATTGTTCTACACCATAGAAATCATCAAACCTTTGGGGATGATATCAAACGCATGAATGCCAATCGGTTGACGCTCACCGAAGTATTACAATCCCCAACATTTAGTCTGATGGAAAAACAACGGTTAAAAACAGTATTTAATGCTATTTTCCACCAACTCGATACCATCAACTGGTAGTTT
>NZ_CAJCFU010000019.1:0-958 GCF_903968575.1 Arsenophonus endosymbiont of Apis mellifera
TAAAGGACGAGAAGGGAATTGCCTAGAAATAGAGCGCCTTTGCCGCGATGCTCACGCCAAAGGCGTGCTTATGTTCTAAAGCTCCCTTAATCTTTCTGTGAGGCATTTTTAGTTGATAGGCGAAAATGGATTACTTAGAAATTAAGATGCAATCACAATAGATTACCGCGCGTTTTATGACTAGGTATCAGCTCACAGTGTGGCAGGTTATCGATTTGCAGCGTAGCTGCTTCGTTCCGATAAAAAAAGACAAAGGTTTAAGTATTAGAGAAACCGCTAAGCGCTTTTGTATAGGTTCTGCCACTGTATCACGCTGGATTAAGCAAATTAAACCTAAACCTGCAGCTTCCCGTAGTAGAAAGATTGATAAATCCGCATTAGAAAAAGATGTTAGACAATATCCGGATGCTTATCAAAGGGAGCGAGCCATTCGCTTTGGTGTTTGTCAAAAAGCGATTTGGCAAGCTCTTAAAAAATTGTCCATTACCTATAAAAAAAACATTCAGCCACCCTAAGGCAGATGAAAATTTACGAAAATCGTTTCGTCAAAAAGTAGAAACTTATCGAGAACAAGAAAAACCGCTCGTCTTCATTGATGAAAGTGGATTTTCTTATGATCTCCCACGCAATCATGGCTATTCTCCGAAAGGCCAACCCTGTTATGGTTGTAAGGATTGGTTAGCTAAAGGACGAACTAACGCCATTGGCGCTCTCCTAGGAACAACATTACTGACGGTAACGTTATTTGACGGAAATATTAATAGTCTACGAGTTTCGCACCAATAAGAAAACGCTCTATTTTTAAGTTTAATTCAGCATAATATATAAATAGAAAAAATCTCATAAATTAAAAACAACTTATTGTAATTTAAGTGAATTTATACGTCTTAGTAAGTTAAAGATTAATCATTGTTTTGAAGCCATTTCTAGAATTTTATATGCCCGTGCGAAACTCGTG
>NZ_CAJCFU010000020.1:0-9248 GCF_903968575.1 Arsenophonus endosymbiont of Apis mellifera
ATTACGCTCTCTATTTCCCGACGGGTCATTAATCCTTTCCACTTTCTGCCATCGACATAAACCCAGCGTTTCATTTCTTCACAAGCGCCTTTTCGGTCATCAGCGTTGAGCTTTTTGAGTAATGTCGATTTGGCAAAATTCCCTACGCCCACGTTGTAAGCGAATGAGTAAAGCGCGGCCTGAGTCAGTGTATTGATGTCTACCTTGACCAGCGGGTCAACATAGCGTTTAACCACTTTCAAATCGTCATCAAGCCACTTGTCACATTCGGCTTTGGTGTAAGTCCGGTTACGTTCAATATCATTACCTGTGTGCCCATAGCAAACAGAAAGCACACCGCCACCATCGAAATAGGGCTTAAGCCTCAGCCCTTCGAAATGCGTTATCATGCTTGATGCTAAAAACAATGCGCTACCGCCTGTTGCCATCAATATTTTTTTCGGTATCTTCATAGTGATGTTCCTTAAGTTTGTACTCCTTTTTGCGGTAGTACACGTTGATTAAAAATGTCCCTATCGTGCAGACAATACCCACTACAGCTACCCACTGTTCGAGCGTGAGAATGCCAATAGCGGTTGTCGCCCCAGCCCATAGATACGACAAGGGGCTGGAATACTTTTCCATCATGTGAGTTCTTCCGGTGAGATTTTGAGGTGGTGAGGTGTGAATGTTTATTTAACGCTAATGCCCGACAAAAATGCCATTAATTTTTCCCAATTGCTAAGCTCGTTTTTGACAGGTTCACCCAGTATTTGCCTTGTTCGAAGGTCTGCTACGTTACTCAAAGAGAGCCAGATATTAGGGTCTTCTTTTTGTATACACATCAAATCTTCTGTTAGCTTGGATTCGGATGCGGTCAATGCTTGGGATGTATAGAGATTAAGATACTCGACCGCTTGCTTTCTGGCTGACTCTGCTGTTTTTTCAAATGAAAATGCCATTCTGACGGCAGTAATCACAGCAATACAAATCCCCACGAAAATATGATTTCCTAAATTACCAATGACAGATGAACTGAGCAGAAGCAGCAAAAATGATAAAAAATATGAAATAAAGTGTGATTGCCTGATGTGGTTGAAAAATGACAAATAAAGGTTTTAATTTAAAAAGAGCGCATCAATGTGCGCTCTTTGGGCGATGATTTTTTGTTTTTGCTGTTTTTTGCGGTGATCCAAAAACAGATTTGCGTAAACGACTATCTGTCGTTGAAAATCCCGTAACTGCTGACGTGGATTTTCGTGTCGCCAAAAGGCTTTTTTGAGTTTTTGGTTAAATTCACGTTCAGCATCTTTCTTGGCAAGAAACTCAATTTTTCTAATTTCTCGCCTGATTTTTGCATTACGCTTACTTTCTTTGAAAATGATTTCTTGGGGCATTTTTCCTCCTGAGCGCTATATTTTGATGTTTCTTAATTTCAGTCGATAACAAACCTCGTAAACACGAAGATTTTAAATACGATTTCCACAAATTAATTAAATGTGGATAGCGGCGTTATTGAATAAAAAACACCAAAACAGAACACACAAAAACGGTATTCTGTTCTCCGCGACTCGCAGAGAAAAAACCCCAAATTGTGAAAGAGCAAAAGCCGTACAAAAAAACAGCTAAAAATTGATTTCTCAATTGTAAACAGAAATTTTACCGTGTCAATAATTCGATCTATTTCAATAACTTACGTGAAATTTGAGCTTAAAATAAAGTGATCAAAATCAATAACTTACGTGATTAAAAAATTTTCACTTTTTTTAAATTTTAAATTTGCAATCGGAAATTGCTATTTTTGAAATGAGCTATACTTAACGAGAAAGATAATCCCTTCTACTTAAGTAAACTGTGCACCAGTATTCTAACTGGTGCTTTTTTATGAAAATTGGAATAAAAAAGATATAAAAAATATACAATATTAGTACCAGTATTATGCTTCTTATACATCATTTTCATCATAATATTTTAAAGCATATCGAATCATATTTAATTTAGAACGTTTAGTTTTTTTGCAAAGTCTTTCTAATAATTCATACTCATACTGATTAAATGGAACGCGAAGAGCCTTGTAATCACGACGAGCCTCACTATTAAGCTCATTTTTTTGTTTAATCATTTGGTCAGCAGCAGAAGCAAACTCTTCTATTTTTTTCTCTACTGAATTAGGAAATCTGCGTTTTACCATGTAAGAAGCTCCTTTACTAAATATTGAATTTCATTTTTAGCTTTTAAATTACCCATTTCAATAACGCCCTTTCCTTCTCCCATGCAATCCCTGTAAACTTTTCGATCACGAACAACTGTATTCATTAGAAGGAGTTCAGGATAATCTTTTAAATATTCTTGAGCCTCATGAATTTCATTTATGACAGGATTTGTTGGTGCTAGAGTTAACATAGCGATAGTTTTTAGCTTCGGATTAATATCTTTTGCTTCTGTAATTATTTCTACTAATCTAGGTAAAGTATCTAAATCAGGTTGTGAAGGTCTGAAAGGCACTAAAAGTATATCTGCGGTCGTCATCCCTGTTCTTAGTTCTCTACTGTCTCTACCTGCAGTATCAACTATTACAAATTCATATCTTTTATCCAAATCAAGCAGCGTTTCTCTAACATTATCGAATTTTTGGATGCAGTGAATTATTGGTATTTCTACTTGTTTATTTCTATCAGAAATCCAATTAGCGGAAGTTCCTTGACGATCTGAATCTACTAAGATTACGTCTTTTTTTTGTTTTGCAAGTTCTGCTGCAATATTAACAGAAATTGTTGACTTTCCACACCCACCTTTTTGGCTACCAATTAGTACTATCATGATACCCTCTTAATGTATTAATAATATATATTATGCACATTAATAGTACCAATTTATTTTAAAATAACAAATATAAAAAACAGGTTAATTTGGTACTAAAAAAGCGTAATATTAGCTCAATTAATAAAGGAAAAATAAACAATTGAAATTTTTCATTGAAGTTTTATGATGAATTTGCCACGAGTCAATTTTGGAAAATTAACCTCAACAAATTAGCCAACTTTTGCGGTTGGCTTTTTTTTGAAATCCAAAAACGCAAAACTCACCAAACTCATCATGAGAGCCGATAAATTTTTTGACGCACGAATTTACGTTTTTATCGAGAAAACTTCTCAGAATGGATTACAGCGCGTTTTAGAGGGTATTCTGACTCTTCTTTCTGTCTTCCTTTAGCACTTCAATGAAGACTTGCTCGAATTCGTCATTTTTGGGAAGGTCTTGTTTGAGGATGTATTTACTGACGAAGAAATCCGGTTCAATACCTAATCGCCTTGAGGCTTCAAATCCGCGTTTGACCCAATCTAGGGGCAAAATGTGTTCGTGGGCTAATTCCTCAGCCCAATGCCAGTCAAACTGTTTGATTTCGTCTTCACGCAGAATACGAATTGACTTTGCGTCGTAGGTCATGAATTACTTAACTGCTTCTTTGAGTCTTTGACCCGCTTTAAAACTCGGTACGTTTGCAGCAGCAATTTTAAGTGGTTTGCCTGTTTTTGGATTTTTTCCATCTCTGGCTGCACGTTGCTTAACCTGAAAACTCCCAAAGCCAATGAGTTGTACGTCATTGCCGGATTTCAAAGATTCGGTGACGGCTTCGGTGAAAGCATTAACCGCCTTTTCCGAGTCTTTCCTGCTTAAACCTGATTTCGCTGCAACTTTACTGATGAGTTCTGTTTTGTTCATGGTGTGCCTGAATTAAGTGAAAAGTTAATCCTTGTGATGCTAGCCGTGATAATCAGAGAGTACAATATTTTATTGTTAATTAATAAAATTTTTAACTTAAAACCCTACGCTCGCCGCAAGTCTGTGACCGAGCGGAGCGAGTGAGCAGACGAGGAAGCGGAATATCATAATTGCGAAAAAGAAATACGGTCACTCAGTAGTAACATGTTTTTCGGTTCAGGGTTTTTGGACGGAGAAAGTTACCCACAGGCTGATTGCGGTAAATAAGGTATTTTATTTATTAAGGTAAAAGAAAGGTAAATGCTTCGGTAGGATTTTGTTTTATTTTGAAAAAATTACTTATATGACTTCTTATATTTACTTATATGACTTCTTATATTTATCATTTTTATTTATCTTAATTACTAATTAACTATTTGTTTTTATTCATATAAATTTTTATGTTTACCATTCTTTGTGAATATATATTATTAAGTAATTATTTGTTTTTGTTTATATAACTTCTCTTTTTTGTTTGTTCGCTTATTGTTTTCATTGTTTTTTGTCTGATATGCCTTCTTATTTTATTTAAAATGCCTTCTTAGATTTAAATTTATCCCCATTCATTTTTTACAATCAAAATGATTAATGATAGTTACAATATTAACATTGTAACTAATTGAATATAAACATTATTAAATTAATAACCCTCTTTCTGTTAGGTTAGGCTATAGGAATAAAAATAGAAAATGACTTCTTGTTATTGACAAAATGACTTCTTTGTTTAAAATAAAGGAAGTCATTTTGTGGGGGCGTAATGTTAATAAAAAAATCTCATCAGCTTGTTATGGCAAGAATGAATCTTTCTGCAAGAGAGCAAGATGTTCTTACTCTTCTAGTAAAAGCGCTGAAGAAATCATTTGATGATGAGAAGTTTGGTGATGGTAATGTTCAGTACGAATTTACATTTTATGTTGATGAATTAATAGAACATTTTTCTTTATCTAGACAAGGTCTTTATCATGCTTTAGATGAAGGAACAAAAGTTATGGGTAGAATAATTGAAATGAAAGACCCATTGAAAAAAACCTTCGAAAAAGTAGTTGTTATAAGTAAAGCTGATTTTGCTGAAGGGGTTCTTTTCGTCAGAATGGATAAAGATGCCGCTAAGTATTTGTTAGAGTATTCTATGGGATTTGCTGAAATAGATTTAAATTTATTGTTATCTCTTAGAGGTGGTTATGAAAAAAGAATACTTGAGATGATCAGCAGATTTAAATCCCAAAAAGAATTTTCTATCTCATTAGGTGAATTTTGCAGATGCGTAGGATCTCATTATTCTGAATATTCAAAATTTTCAAATTTCAAACAAACGGTTTTAATAAAACCTATACGCAGAATTTTATCATCGTGTGGTTCTACATGGAAAATTAAGAAGGACTTTAAAGACGGCTTTATTATCGAAAAGAAAGGGCGTAAATATAGGG
Source organism: Arsenophonus endosymbiont of Apis mellifera (assembly GCF_903968575.1). NCBI lineage: Bacteria > Pseudomonadati > Pseudomonadota > Gammaproteobacteria > Enterobacterales > Morganellaceae > Arsenophonus > Arsenophonus endosymbiont of Apis mellifera. The sequence continues at coordinate 5,169 of NZ_CAJCFU010000020.1, forward strand.
ATTCAGATAAAATAATATTTAAAATTCAATATGATAATGTAGAACAAAAAATAAACAAAAACTCAATTAAAATTGATACTAAAAAACATGAAGTTCTTGATTATTTGTTGTCAAAAATAATTGATAAAACGGCAAATCAGTCGGAAGCTATAGCGTTCATTTCTATGAGTAATGAACTTAATGTGAAGTATGTTCGTGAAATTGAAGAACAAGCAAAAAAGATAGCAAAAATTTAAATTACCGCCCTACGCCAGTGTACCACCACCGACGCAGAGCTAACCCTAAACCTATGTAACCTAGGAGTAAGGCTAATGAAAAAGTCTACCTTCAGCGTGCTTGTTTGTGAAGCACCGAATCAAATCATTGAGCTATTCGCTCGAACCTCACGCAACTTAACCCTTCGTCAGCGTACCCGAATTCTGAATAGAGTCGGAGGTGCGGTATGAACTCAGATTTAAAATTATTCAGAAGATTAACCAAGCGTGAGAATGAGGTGCTTCATTGGGTAAGTGCGGGCAAAACGTATTGGGAAATCTCTGTGATATTGGGGATTAAAGTAACAACGGTAAAATTCCACATGGGAAACGTGGTGCGGAAGTTGGATGTATGCAGCGCAAAACAAGCGATAAGAGCCAGTGTTGAATTGGAATTTAGCCAAAGCGTCGGAGGTGCAGCGTGAAATATTTTAAAGCAACCATCATCACAACCGTTGACCACGAGAAGGGCAAGACAACAAATTTCATCTATCTTGCATCTGAAACGAAAATTGCAGCCAAGAAATTGGCTTCTCAGCACATCTTTGAAACTGACGGCGCAAATTGCTGTTTTTACAAATCGCCTCGTTTGGAAGAAATCACCGTTGAGGAATATGTAGCTAATACCGAAAAACAGACGGACATTACCGAAGAACAGGAAATTGACCAGTTTTGCGCTTTGCTAACGATTTTTGGGATTCAGGAAGAATACGACGAAGGCGAAATTCGAGATGCAGATGAATTGCTAGCTAATCCAGCGGAAGAGCCTGAGATTTTTGAGCAATATACTAATCTTCGTGAATTGTTGTCTGTGAAAATACAGGAAGCAGGCAAAGCTATCTCTTTAAGCGAAATCAAGGAAATAGCGATTCATCTTTTTGAGTGTGGAAAAGATAATCAGTTGTTAACACAATCAACAGAGTTATCCACTGAATCTGTCGTTATGTCTGTGGAAAACGTGGGAGCAGTGGAAAAAAGCGTGACAGATGTCCCACTTGAGGAGTTGGTTAATAATTGTACAGAAGAAAAGGAGTTAATACACTCGGTCATCAAAAATATTGACGACAACTCTATCTTCTCTGCTTTTCCTCCTGTTAATGGAAGAATCATGAGCGGTGAAGGTATCACGCTTAAGATGTTGAACGGCTGTGTTGATGCGTTAAAACCGACAGAAAGTTTGATTGTTCGCCGTCTGTCAAACAGCACCTACCACGCTGCAAACGGCTATTCGAGTACGCAAATCAGATTGGTGCAACGGGAACAGACAATAGCTGTGCTAGATTGGGAAAAGGATTCCCCCTACAAAGAGATTAGACACGGTGCGTTTTTAATAGGGACGGCTGTACACACCGCTATTCTCGAGCCGGAGCGCTTCGCTGAACAGTACACTTGTTCCCCTGAACTGAATTTGCGAACCAAAGACGGTAAACAGGAATTGGCAGAGTTTGAAGCACAGGCAATTGCCAACAATCAAATTTCCCTCAAAAAAGACGAGTTTGAACAGGTTGAAATGATGCGTGATTCTGCACTGGCTTATCCAATGGTTGAAGAGCTACTGGAAAACGGCGAACCAGAACTATCAATTTTCTATCGCACGGAAAAGGGGACGCTATTGAAAATCCGGCCTGATTTGTTGGGAATCTATTCAGATAAGCCTTTCTTGTTGGATGTGAAAACGACTGATAATTTTCAAGGTTTTGGGAAATCTGTTGATGAGTTTGGTTATCACATACAAGCGGAATTTTATCGTCTGATTGCTAATCAGGTATTTGGTCAAGCAATAGCTTTCACTTTCTGTGCAATTGGTAAAAACCCAGCTTGTGGGCGTTTTCCTGTGAAACTTTGTGAACCCGACGACGAAGATAGCGAGCAGGGCGTATACGAAGTAAATCGTGTGATTGATATGCTAGAAAGCGTCATAGAAACCTACCCAATCGTCAAAATATCCCGTCCTTTCTGGGCAAAACAGGCGGATAGAAAACGCAGAGAAGCGTTTGCGGTAGAAGGAGGTGTCGCATGAATACCGAATTACAAACGATGAATAACGTCTATGCCAATCTGCAATCGGTTATTATGCAGCAAGGAATCGCAGCCCTGTTACCTGCTCAGGTTACGCCTGAGCAGTTCACCCGAACCGCAGCGACTGCACTGATAGAAAATGCGGAGTTGCAAAATGCCGATAAACAATCACTAGTACTAGCCTTAACTCGATGCGCAAAAGATGGACTGATGCCAGACGGACGAGAAGCTGCCTTGGTTGTTCGTAGTACAAAAGTCAACAACCAGTTTGTGAAAAAAGCCGTTTACATGCCGTTGACATCCTCCCCCACCTTCACACTTCGTGACTCAGGAGGGGGATTCCCGTTAGTCGGAGACTATCTGATCGCTCAGAAGCCTGGTTCCTGCTGCTGACGGCATTACTGCACCGTTCACTTCACAGGCTAACACGGCATGTCCTGCCGCTAAAATGTTACGAGCTCCGTTGATATCTGCGTTCTCTGTATACCCGCACTCAAGGCACTCGAATCTACTTTGTGATTGACGATTTTCTTTCGCTGTATGACCACAACATGCACACCGTTGACTTGTATATGCCGGAGGCACAGCTAATACCTGACCACCGCGCCATAGCTGCTTGTACTCAAGCTGACGGCGCATTTCATACCAACCCTGATCCAGTATCGAACGGTTAAGTCCTGATTTTGCCCTGACATTCCGTCCGTGCTGCTCTTGTGTACCTTTTGCCGATTTCGACATGTTACTGACCTTTAAGTCCTCAATGACGATCATCGCGTGGTTTTTGCTGATTTCACTGGTGACTTTGTGAAGGTAGTCTTTGCGGATATTGGTTATATGCGAGTGGAGACGTTGGATTTTTCGCTTCTGTTTTTTCCAGTTATTGCTGAATTTAACTTTACAGCTTAACTGACGCTGGAATTTCGCCAGCTTTTTTTGGTTGGTTTTAAAACTGTTTACAGGTTCAAACACTGTGCCGTCTGACAGCGTGGCGAGTCTGGTTACACCTGCATCCAAACCAATCATTGTTGCTGACGAATGAGGCTGAATGTCCATTTCCAGTTCGACCTGAAACGATATATACCAGTGTCCCGCATGTTGGCTAACGGTTGCGTTTTTAATCTTACCGTACAGCTTTTGCGACTGCCGGAACTTTACCCATACCAAACCTGACGGTAATCTCACTCTGCCATTATCGAGCTGACAATATTTATCAAAATTAACAAAACGAACTGAATCACGCCCGTCATTTTTCCTTTTAAATACAGGAGCTTTTGCTGCCAGTTTTTTATCAAAGCAGCGTTTCCATGCCCCGTGCAGATCTTTGAGTTTCTGCTGAAGATTATCCGTGTAGGCTTCTTGCAAAAAGGAATGTTCCGGCTTTTTTTTCCATTCTGTGAGCATCCGATTTAGTTCAAACGCTGACGGTAGTTTACCGCCGGATTCAATAATGCGTTGCGTCTCTGCTAGCCCGTAATTCCAGATAAAACGAGCGCATCCGCACAACTGCCGCAAACGTTGCGACTGTTTTTCGGTTGGTTCGAGTCTGAATTTGTAGGCTTTTAGAATTAGCATTATTACTCAGTGTGTAGTAAATTATCTCACTATCTTACCGTATATCCGGTTAATTTCAATGCAAAAATATAAAATCAACCGTTCAAGACATGCAGCGTTTCTTTTACATGTTCACCTTGTCTTTGTGACTAAGTACCGAAAGAAAGTACTCAGTGGCTTGCACTACAAAGCATTTCATCAGTATGCAGGTGAAGTGTGTCGCGACTTTGGGGCTGATTTAAAGGAAAGTAACGGA
>NZ_CAJCFU010000021.1:0-32998 GCF_903968575.1 Arsenophonus endosymbiont of Apis mellifera
CACTGTTGTGCAATGACTAACTGTTAATTAATTTAAAAATCCATTTAAAAATATTGATCCCAAACGCTCGCCGCAGCTTAGTGACCGAGCAACGCGAGTGAACGGGCGAGGAAGCGGAATATCACTTAAGGTCACAAAGGAATCAGGTCACTTATTGGTTAAAGAATAACCAAATGAAAATATCTAAAGCCAATGAATATTTTGAAGTGGTTATACCACTTTTGTCAGAAAAGTTATCCACAGAGAATGGGGAAAAATTTCCGGTTAAATATAGTTATGTATAAGTTAAATAAGTTAAAGAGATAAAAACAGACAATAAGGTTTTGATTTTACGTATAAAAAAAACAGAAAGTTTTCCTAAAAGCCGATAGTTTATTCCTAAAAGCCGATAGTTTATTCCTAAAAGCCGATAGTTTATTCCTAAAAGCCGATAGTTAAAATGAGTTATTCACAGTCGATTTTGTTTTCTTTTTGAGTTATTTATGGATTTTTTCCTAAAAGCCGATATAATTTTCCTAAAAGCCGATATTTAGGCTATTCCTAAAAGCCGAAACCGGTTCTTTAGTAAACAAACCTACTAAATGCGGATACATTCAGTAGGTTCTAACCAACAATCCTAAACACTCTAGGAGAGAGGCTATGACTGATCTTACAACTAAAGCGAGAAAAAACAATTTGAAAACATTACGTCCACATAAACATAAGCAAATCGAATTCTTTATCGCTGATGATATCGATATTTGCACTTTTCGTGATGAAATAGCCAGTATGGAGCATCCATTTTTTGCTTTAAAAGCTGGCGATACAAAAGCTAGAGTGTATAGAAATGGGAATGTAACGGTTACTGTTGAGCCACCTGCTAGAGGGATCGCAACCATTTTTGATAAAGATATCTGGATTTATAGCATCTCAAAATTACAGGAAGCCAAAAATAATAATCAACCGATTAGTCGCATTGTTTGTTTTACTCCGTATGATTTTTTTTTAACAACTAATCGTGATAAGAGTGGGCGTGCTTACGATGATTTGAAAAAAGCCTTATCTCGCTTATCAGGAACGAGGATTCAAACGAATATTGTTTATTCAGAAGATAGTCAGGAAACTATTGAATTTGGTTTAATTGATAGCTGGCGAATAGTAGAAGAACACAAAGGCAAACTCGAGATTGGTATGGTAGAAGTTACCTTACCAGATTGGCTGTATCAAGCAATCACAAAAACTAAAGTTTTACAAATTAGTCCCGATTATTTTCGTATCCGTAAAGCGATAGATCGAAGATTATATGAAATAGCGCGTAAGCATTGTGGTAATCAGCATGAGTTTGTTATTGCGCTAGAAAAATTACATTTAAAAACGGGTAGTACAGCCGCATTATCTAAGTTTAAGTTTAATATAAAACAACTTTCGAAAACGAATGACCTACCCGACTATGAAGTTCTCTATGATCCATCCTCAGACAAAGTAACGTTTAAAAATCGAAATCAAAATACCCCTAAAGCTGACGCATCGCGCAAGAGAGAGAAAGGGAAGAAAGAGATTTTTAAAATGAAAAAATCATTATTGGATAGATAGTTATCCTTTGATAATATCATGATAAGAGCTTTTCATTATATGTTGATATCATTTTTTTGTCTTATGATGATGTGGGTTTTTTATCATATGTCAATATTGTTTTTTTGTCTTATAATGATATAATTATTTTTATTGTAATATTAAATGTAAGGTAGCCATGAAAGTTATCTCGCTATTAAACCCTAAAGGTGGTACAGGAAAGACTACAGCAACTATTAATATTGCTACTTGTTTATCGAGACAAAAGATAAATGTTGCTGTAGTGGATACAGATCCTCAGAGGAGTTTAACTAATTGGAATAAATCACAAAAAGCTACTTTTGATTTATATACATCGGAAAACGAGAAAGATGTTTATCAAGTTAGAAAAGAATTAAATGAATATGATTACGTAATTATTGATGGAGCGGGTTCTTTGTCAGCTATTACTTCCGCGGCTGTAATGGTAAGCGATTTGGTTATAATACCAGTTTCACCTTCCCCATTAGACTTTAGTGCGGCAGGAAGTGTTATAGATGTTTTGGAAGCTCAAGAGTTTAGTCGTAAGGTTCCAGCGTGTTTTCTTATAACTAGGATTGTTAATAATGCAAATATGTTAGATGTATTAAAATTAAGTATTAGTAGCACTAAATATACTAAATTAAGGACAGGTTTTACTAGCAGACAATCTTATATTAAAACATTAATTAATGGTGAAACTATCTTTGATAGCAAGGATATGAGAGCAATCGGAGAAACAGAAATTATTACTCAAGAAATAATTAATATGATAATATGATAATATGCTTTTATGAACATATCATTATATTGTTTTTTAGTGAGATTATCATGACATTAAAAAAGCAAAGCAAAGAAAAATCCGTAATGGAATTTGGGGAACATACTGATTTAAATAAAATATTGAATAATAAAAAACATAGAGATAAGAGAATTCAATTTATTATTGACGAGGATTTGCATACTAATTTTAAAATTCAATGTTTTAAAAATAGGGTTGATATGTCGACTGTATTAAAAGATCTCATTAAAAGTTGGTTAAAGAAGAACAGTAGATAATTTAAAACCGCTCCACGTCAGTGCGACAACACTAACGCAGAGCTAACCCAAAACCTAACCGAGTAGGAGTTGAGCTATGAACAATAGTACCTTCCGAGTGCGCGTAATTGAAGCGCAAAATCAAATCATTGAGTTATTCGCTCGAACATCCCGCAATTTAACCCTTCGCCAACGTACCCGAATTCTGAATAAAGTTGGGGGTGGGGTATGAACTACGAAATAAAATTATTTTTTAGTTGCTGACTACACTAATCGTTATCTCTTACAATTAGCGAAAAATGAACATAGGTAGATTTAAATAATATGTTTCAAAATCGCTAATGCATCAACAAAAGACAAATTAAGGGCAAGGATTCTGCATAATGAATTGTAATTTAATTTCACTGAGCAGCCATTTTCGTAATATAGAAAAATATTATCTTCAAATATAAATTTTTTTCTTTTTAAATTTTTATTTATAAATAGAACTGATAAAATTTGGATGAGTTCTCGATCTCGATATGAGATTTGATCTAGTTTATCTAAACATTCTTCTAAATTTAAATCTGAAAGATTTATCGGACATACATTATGAATTCTGAAAGTTAGAAAAGTATTCAAACTTACCATCACAATACCATCTTTTACATAGATGTTTGTAATTCTATATTTTTTGAGGTTTTTAAAAAAATGAAAACAGTCATTATAACGGGTCATGCGAGTGGAATAGGAAATCATACAATTAGAAGATTGCATAGTGAAAATTACAAGTTAATAGGAATAGACATTAATATAGATAAATCTCTAGATAAGTCAATAACCCAAATAAGTTGTGATCTTTGCAATACAAAAGAATTAGATATAATTTTTAAAAATATTAAATGTATTGATATAGCTATTAATTGCGCAGGAGTTTCTGGTATAAGAAAATCTATATCAGACTTAACTTATAATGAGTTTTTATTTTCATTTAACAAAATTTTTATGCCTACATTTAATGCTATGCAACAAGAAATAAAAATAATGAATAAAAATAAAAAAATAAGTAAAATTATCAATATAGCAAGTTCTACAGCAAGTATGGGAGCTAAAAATATGGTTGCTTATAGTTCCGCTAAAGCAGCTATTATTAACCTTACAAAAGTAAGTTCCGTTGAACATGCCCCAAAAATTTTAATAAACTCAATTTCACCAGCTAGTATAGATACTCCTATGCTAAGAAAAAAATATAAGGGTAAGCTACCGGATTTTACTAATATGTATCTTACAGAAACGTGTGGAAGTGTCAGTGATGTTTATTCTGTAATTAATATGTTTATTTTCAATGATTTTATCACTGGTCAAGATATTATCATCGATGGTGGGTATTCGACATCATTCTTACTGCGATAATGGTTGATAGAATGAGAGTAAAAAATATTTTATAGAAAACGATAAAAAAGATAGAGAGAAAAGCTCCTTCTTTAAGACCATTATTAAACATCATCATAGGAATAGAAATTGTACTTATAGAAGTTTCAGCTAAAGTCGAAGAGAGAAAAAATCTTGTAAAAGCACTTTTATTTAACAATTTTAATTTTTCAAAAACAGTTGTGTTAATAATGGTACTCATCCATACGAAGACAAAAGTCATGCCCATTATCATTGGTGGCTCCTTATAAACACTATAATAATCCTCTCTCTCACCAAAATAAGACAATATATAACTCAAAAAGATCAATATGGCATCTGATAAAAAACCATAACGAACAGCAGTGTTTGCAAAAAGTTTTCCGTATTTTTCCTGCATAACATTTGTAAAAGTGAATGTTAAAGGAAAAAATATAAGGCCCATTGATAAATGTAAAGGATATCCAAAAAAGAATAAAGTTTTGTAGTTATAAAAAAATAAAGTTGTTGAACTGAGAATTACACAAAAAATAATTGGAAGAAATATTCTTCCATGATCATCATCAGTGGTTTCACCAAATATTTTATCTAATATACCCATTCTAGTAGTCACTCGAGATAGTTAATATTATAGGGAAAATGTGCTTTGTATCTTCACAGAATGAAACTCTGCCAATTTTATTAACAAGCTCTCTATTGTAATCATTAATTTTTAATTTAACAATTTCAACATTATCTTCCTTAATGTATAAACAAAAACTGTCATTTTTTGGAATAGCCGTTTGATTAATAAATATATAATCGTTTTCTTCAAAAAAAGGTGGAAAATTTATTGATTGGTCTATTTCAATGCAATATGTTTTTTCTGGAGAAGTTAATTTATTTTTTAAAGTTTCTTCTATTTTTAATGCAAATCTACTTTTAACACAAAGTAACTGTTTTTCATTAAAATTTTTCATGTCAGCGATTTCTACTTTTGGTATAAGCCAGACATCTAAATCTGAGTTGTAAATCGCTATTGGAAAAGAAAGAATATCGTCATTTCCAAAAAGAAATTCATCAGATACACCAAATTTATCAGAAATGGTAATTCTTTTCTTCTTAGGAGGTAGCCGATTGTGAAACAACCAATTTTTAACCGTTGATTCATTTTCTTTACTGACTTGTGATATACGCTTTTCTTTATTTTTAATGTCAGGTAGTAATTGATTTGAAATATTTATCAGACGTTTAATAAATTTAGAATGATTGCTCATAGATACGTTCTCATTTATGTTTGTGTCTATTTGCAAAATAGACACTTTTAGTTTATTCTTTATTTATATTTAATATGCTATTAAAGAGTACTAATGAAAATATGAAACACAAGATGCTTTTAAATTTATAGTTTTTTTAACAACAAACCGTCTTAAGGAGACTTAAATGAACGGCAAGGCAACTTCGTACTTAAAAAACACCCCGGTACTACGCGGGGAAGTCAAGGCGAAAAGAAATATCGCCGTGATTTTAAGTAACTTTTTTGTTCGGTTTGTCACCAGGGCACTTTTTTATTTCCCCGTTATCTTTTTTTGGCTAACGGTTGGGTTTGTCCTGTCAGGTTACTTTAATGACACGTTTCCTTTTGTACCTGACGTGAATGAATTCTCAATGGAAAATCTGTTTGAAGCGTTAAAGCCGGTTTTCCGCTACTCCTTCTCAGTGACAGCGATTGTCTGTTTGTTGAGGGAGTCAACTGCGTTGTTTAAATAAGATTTTAGCTGTTTAAAGTTTTCGCTGTACCGCTCTTTAACATTCAGTGCCAATTTCTCAATCTCAGTAAGTATCGTGAGAGATTGGTAGCGTTGAATTTTATTTCAACGCGAAGCTAACGTTAGCTTTCTGGCCGGACGTATGCCGACACAGGTGTACACCACATCAAGTGGTTTCGGGGTGACGATGTATTTAGCGTATTTTCAATACAGAGTCTAAAGACAGCATCGACAATCGTTGCCTCTCTCGCACTTATTTTCTTCGTTAAAAAAATGAAAGAATTTTCCGGAAGGAAAGTAGACATGACAGAAATAGAATTTTTTGATTTTTTAAATGCAATAAACGCAGGGCATCAAGGATCAATTATAGCCCCGCTAAAAATTTGTGTATTATTTTGATACTAGTGTTGTTGGTTTAGGAAGTATTTGCAATGAATATGTTTGATTTGAATAAATTCGCACTCTATAACGAAATCTTTAACGAGTTAACCCTAGCTCAAATCAAAGTTTTTGTGCTGTACAGCAATGCTCATAAAATTGATCAAATAGCACTTGAGCTTGATATTAGTGCGAATACTGTTTGCGAGCATCTAAAGCGGATCAAGGAAAAGTACCAGCTCAATTCAATGGTTGAGTTAAAGCTATTATTTAACAACAGAATCCAATCTTATTTGTTGCACTTTGTAAGTGTTTATATTGTTAATGGTAATAATCGATCTATTAAACGATCTTATGCCGATAAAAAGGTATGCAATTTGTCACCAAAAATAGAGGGATTACACATTTTTGATTCTATGTCATAATAATTTTTTAAAAATAAATTTATTTAATATTTTGATATTTAAGGAATTTGTATGTTTAAAGGGTTATCACGAAGAGGGAAAAACATTTATATCGGGGTGGAGTTTAAAGACAAGCTAGATAAAATTGTACTCGATATTGGTCACTATATTGGTCGTCCCATCACTGTATCCGAATTTATTCGCTATATGGTTGAAAAATACAGCGATGAAGCAAGGTATAAACTTAAAGAAATCTTAGGAAGTGTTGAAGAAAGAAGACAGATAAAAGAAGATAAATTTTAAAATTTGATGATAATATTTAAGTTTATAAATGTTATCAACAAAGAAGGAAAATGAGGAATGAAAAAAGTAATCGGAATCATGTTAATTGGGTTGTTATCGATTTTTGCTTTAACAGGTTGTGGTGATGACGGTAAATTAGCTGGAACTTATCAGGGAAAAAATCAGTGGTTAGGGGAGCATCGTTATCTTTTAATTATCAATAAAGAAGGATATCAACTGAAATTACAGAATAGCAAGATACTTTCAAAGCCTGTAGAATTTGAAGCCCCAAAAGAAAAAGGATTTTTAAAAAAAGAAGGTAATTATTTAATAAAAGAAGATGATAAAACAAAGTTTTTTGAGATTATTGATAAAAGCAAAATTAAACACATGAATACTGGCGTTATTTATACAAGGATCAGTAATGATGCGAATTGAATGGCATTATTTATGCTTGAAGCAGCCGCGTTAAGTCTGCTGATTAGCCAATGTGCCCCTGATGTCAGCCCAGAGACAGTAAAAACCATTATACAGGTTGAATCAGGGGGCAATCCTTATGTGGTAGCGAATGTAACCGATAAAACCAGCCATCGGTTCAATAGTGAAAAAGAGGCGATTAACTTTAGTGATAAGCTCCAGCATCAAGGAAAAAAATACAGTGCCGGATTAATGCAAATTTATGTTGAAAATTTTAAACATCATCAATTAACCAATAAAACGGTTTTTAATCCGTGTAAAAATATCAAATCAGGGGCAGCAATTTTAAAAAAATGCTTTTTGCAGGCAAAAAAAGGAAACATTGATAATCAAACGGCAATAAGAAAAGCAATGAGTTGTTACTATTCTGGTAATTTTACCCGTGGATTTAAAAATGAAAAAGACGGTAAAAGCTACGTGCAGCGCATTGAAGAAAAAATATTGCCTTCTTCTTATATCGTGCCAGCGATTAAGAAAAAAGAAGAAAACGAGGAGGAAAAACTAACGGAAAAGAAAAGTAAAAGCGCGGTATTAACAAAAAACGAAAACGTTATTCAATGGGATGTATTCGGAGACTATTAAATGTTTTGGTTAAAAAAATTAAAACCTGAATTCGGTCAGGTGTGGCTTCTGCTGGCCTTTTGTTTGCTCGCACTCCTTATGTTGAATCCGGCTTTTGCAGCCAGTGGCGGATTGGATAGTTTGGATAAAGCCACGAATGCGCTTAAAGATATTTTAAGCTGGTTAAAAGGCTTTGTGGTTGTCGCCTCCATTCTCTATATCGTTTATCTGGTAGTGATGGCGATTGCAGAGAAAAAGGCGTGGTCTGATGTCACGATGGGACTCGTTTATTGTGCCATCGCCGGAGGGGTAGTAATGGGTGGCGAATGGGCAACAAACCTGTTCACCTAGTTTAAGTAAAAATGGCATAAATGGGCTTCGCCTTTTATGCCGTGGAGTAAAGTGATTGTGAGTGACGAACGCTATATAAAAGCCTCAGAGCTTGAAAGGCAGTATTTAAGTTTTAACGGGTTTAATCGTCCCGCGCTCATTATGGGTGTGCCACTCATGCTCTTGTTGCCGCTTTTAATGGTAACGATGTTAAGTACGTTTACGCTGGTGCATTTTTTCGGATTAATCGGGGGCATTCCCATACTCATTGCGGGAATAATCATTTTTCTGGTTCGTATCTTAACGGAAAATGATCCTAATGCACTGGCTGTGTTGAAATGTCGATTAAAAGGGGTTGTCGTCAGAAAAGGAAAATCAACGATAGCGATTCGAGGATAAGATGAGTACGATTAATAATATTTCAGTGAAAAATTTCATCCCAAGTTATACCTATCATGTTGATGAAAGTATTGTTTATTTAAAATCTGGGAAATTAATCACCACATTCGTGATTGAGGGTTTTCCTTTTGAAGCAACGGATGATAATCAAATTGTCAGTTATTTTGAAAAAATGAAAAACTTCCTGTTAGCCATCGGGAAAGAAAAAAATCTTTTTATCTGGACGCATATTATTAAAAAAAATATTCAGGTCACCGATAACTATCATTTTGGCGAAAATAATTTTTTGCAAGGATTGAGTAATAAATACATCGCACAATTTAATCGAAAAGATTTTTTTAAAACGACTTACCTACTCACTATCGGCATACCTGTAAAAAAAGATTCAATTCAGCAAGGGATAGAAAAAATAAAGGAAATCATCAGTCAGGGTCAAGCGGTTTTTTCTGAGATGAATACCGGAATTCTGGGGGTAAGGGATGATTACTTAAGTGATATTGCCAGCCAATATCTTGCTTATTTAGTTAATCACAGTGAAACAGCAATTCCGCTTTCCGGTACAGAGATACAGTCTTCGATTGTGAACAGTGATAGTTTCTTCGGTTTTGATGTGGCAGAAATTAAACACTTTGAACGGGAAGACAATGTTTATTGCACCAACTATATAGTGAAAGATTTTCCAAGGGGAACCACAATAGGTCAGTGGGATTTTTTATTAAAACTCCCGTTTGAATTTATTTTGACCCAATCCTTTTTGGTTGATGCAGCGACCAAAAGTATCAAACAATTGCAACAACAGGTAAACAAACTCACCTCGACGAATGATGTTGGGGTAACACAACAGGAAGAACTGTTCGCTGGACAGGAAAGTATACAAAGCAATGAAACACTCTTTGGCTCTTATCATGCAGTATTGAGTGTTTTTGGCAACAGTGTTGATGATGCAAAAGAAAACGGTACAAAAATCGCCTCAGAATTTATCACCAGTGGGCAAGGCTTTCGATTCGTTAAATCAACCGTGGAAGCACCCTTAACCTATTTTTCACATCTGCCGATGGCAACCTACCGCCCATTACCGTCAAAGCGGACGTTGAGCAATCTGGCGTGTTTGTTTTCGCTACACAATTTCAGTCACGGTAAAAAAGAAGGGAACCCTATCGGTGACGGAACGGCGATTATGCCGTTAAAAACGACGTCAGGGACGTTATATCACTTTAATACGCACAGTAGCCCACCGCATTTAAATGTATTAGGTCAACCGATAGCGGGTCATGCATTGATTTTAGGCGCATCAGGGGCGGGGAAAACCACCTTTGTGGGAACCGCCGCCGGATTTTTACAGCGGTTCAATCCTGATATGTTTGTGATTGATTTTAATCGTTCAACCGAGCTTTTTGTTCGTGCCTACGGCGGGAGTTTTTTCACCTTGCAGGAGGGAAAGCCAACAGGCTTAAATCCGTTTCAGTTAGCCGACAATGATGACGAAGAACTCATGGCTTTTTTAAAGCGTTGGGTGAAGCGGTGTGCCATTAATAGCGACGGAACAGTTTGTACGGATAGTGAAGCTGAAATGATAGATAGTGCGGTCGATGCAGTAATGCGATTACCCCGCGCTAAAAGGCGTTTTGGCTTATTGCTACAAAGGATTAATGATACTGCCCTCGCCTTGAGACTAAAGAAATGGTGTGGCAACGGCGCTCAGGCGTGGGCGCTTGACAGTCCGGTTAATATCTTTGACCCACAAGCGCATAGCAAAGTAGGGTTTGATACCACCGTAATACTAAAAACCGATGGTGGACAAGATCACCCCGCTTGTGAGGCGGTATTAAGCGTTCTGTTTTTCTACAAGGATAGAATGCAGAAAGAAGGCAAATTAATGCTATCAATTGTTGAAGAGTTCTGGAAACCCGCCAATTTTCCAATGACACAGGAGATGATAAAAGAGTCGTTAAAAGCGGGAAGAATGAAAGGTGAAATGATGTGGTTAAGTAGTCAATCACCGGAAGATGCCATTAATTGTGAGATATTTCCAGCCATAGCCCAACAAACACCGACAAAATGTTGTTTGCCGAATCCTGATGCAATTTGGGAGGGTTATCAAAAAATGGGATTGACGCTCAAAGAGTTTTCGCTGTTAAAGGCTTTGGATACAAATAGCCGGACAATTTTAATTAAGCAATCTAATAGTTCTGTCTTTGCAAAATTGGATTTATACGGATTCGATGAGTATTTACCTATTATTTCAGGTTCAAAACAAGGCATTTCACTTTGTGAAAAAATAAGGGCAGTGGTAGGGGATAACCCTAATGACTGGATACCGGAATTAATTCAGCAACTAAAAGCAATTAAAGAAGAAAAAGAGGTAAATCTATGAGAAAGGTCTTACTTGCGCTGTTAATGGTTCAAGTAATGATGAATTATAGTGATGCGATAATTCCGATTACTGATATTAGATCTATTTTGGAGTCGAAAGAATCAAGCCTTACGGAATTGAAAGAAAAAGCAAAAACAGAAGAAAAGGTAGAGGTCAAACATGCAGAAAAGGTTGATTGCGATAATACTGGTTCAAATATTTTTTAATTTTAGTCATGCGGCGATTCCAGTTTTCGATGCAAAATCATTAATCGAAGCACAAAACATGCTAAAGAATGCAACAGAACAATTGAAAATATTAAATAAGCAAGTAGAAACCACAAAAAATCAACTTGAAAGTTTTAAAAAAGAAGCCGAGTTAACAAAAAACAGATTTGAAGGGTATTCCGATTTCACAGCAATTTTTGGTAGTGCATCTTCTTATTTAAAAAATAATCTCACCGAAATTAAAAAGGGATTGAGTGATGACGATTGGCAAAAAATAAAAAAAGAGAATGACCTTGATTTTAATCATGAGGGAGAAATGACGGCGATTGAAAAAAACATCAAAGCTAAATTTGAACAAAAAACACGATTAGAAAAAATGACCGATGTTTTGATAAAGAAAACAGAAAAACTAGACAGTTTGCAAAAAGCATTTAAGAGCGCCACGACACCTCAACAACGGGAAGAAGTGTTAAACACTTTACAGTTGGAAAATCAGGCCATGCAAAACACCCTTGCCAGCGTCAATCTGGAAATTCAGCGGCAAGAAAAAATAGAGCACCTAGAAAACATAAAAATGGAACATAAATACCTCAGCAAACAAAATAGCCAACCCAATTAATAAGGGGTGAAAAATGCAAATTTATAAAGATTTCTCAGATTTTTTAGATAAAACCATCGCTGAACAAGTGACGGCCAATTTTAATACGCTTTACAGTTATATTTTTCCGATGTGGTCAACGTTGGTAGTGATTTATTTTGTGATTGAAGCGTGGGCGATTATCTATGGTCACAAGGAAATGATTATCAATGAATTAGTGCAAAAAATGTTGGTTCTTTCCGTTGTTACGGTGTTTATGGGTGCCAGTTCGGTTTATGGCACTGAGGTTGTACCGTTTGTGATGAAATCTGGCGAACAGGTTGCCGCAGGGTTAACGAGCAGCGAAAGCGGTAATAACATCGATGCCATAATTAACAAAATTACCGAGCTAGGTAGGGGCATCATTGAAGATTATAGCGAATCATCTGTGTTAGGAATGATTGCCGGAGCGATTACTTTTTTAATAAAGCTCATTCTTGTTTCGGTAATGGGCGGTATGTTTGTTATGTATGCTGCCGCCTATCTATTGATGGCAAAAGTGATGGTGGGGATTTTATTATCTCTCGGGGGGATTTTTATTGGCTTTGCTGCGTTCCCTGCAACTCGTCAAATGTTCACCGCCTGGGTAGGCAGTTGCCTTAACTATATTTTTCTTAATATCGGTTACGCTATTCTGTTTTCTATCATGCTGAAGTACATAACCGATTACATGGCAGAACATAATGCTGAAATTATTGGCAATCTTTGGAGTACGTTTTCGATTGCGATGGTATTCGGTATCGGGATTTTCCTGTTGCAACAGGTGGCAACGCTGATGAGTATTTTAACAGGCGGTGTCGGCATTAACGGGCTGGTTGGCGCGGTTAATGGGTTTGTGAAAACAGCAGCGCAAGCAACGGGACTCAGTAAAGCAGCGAGTTTTGGGGCTGGATTAGCCGGAAAAGGGGCAATGAATATGGCTTCATCAGGGTTAAGGAGCCTGATGAATAAAGGCAAGGTGAAAGGAGGTTAATATCATGAAAAAAAGTCTTTTATTGATGGTTTTACTTTTGTTGGGCTGTCAGTCAACGAATCCCCCTGACGCCCCACAGGCAAGCGGACAATGGAAAACGCTTAATACCACGATTAATGATATTCAGGCGGGTTAAAAATGATAAAAGAGAAAAGCGACACCTATTATCAGGACTCCATTGTTTTACTAGAAAATACCCCGCCTGAGAAAAAACAGGCAGCGGAAATAAAAAAACAAATGTTTGAAGCGGCAAAAATGTTTGAAACTAACATTATTGATCTTAAACAGAAAAAAATTAGGTTTTTAACCAAATTTGCGATTTTTCAAGGGGTTGCCATCGTGTTGTTAACCGTCGCCATTGCCGGATTAACCCCATTAAAAACCGTGGTGCCGATGATGTTACGGGTTGATACCACTACAGGCTACGTCGACAAAATTAATCCTTATGATAGCGAAAACTCCACAATTGATAGCAATGTAGTTCGCTATTTTGTGGCGCGTTTTATCGAAAATCGGGAAGGTTACGAATGGTTCACCATCCAGAATATGTCAAATTTTGTCGAAAGTACCGCTAACAAAGCGGTGTTGACCAGTTATAAAAGCTATATGCTCAGTGACTATTCGCCGTTAAAACGATTATCAAAAAATTTAAAAATGCTGGTAAAGGTTAATGGTATCACGTTTTTAGATGATGAAACCGCACAGATAAGATTTACCAAACTGATTACGGAACCAGACGAAAAACTTGCCGTGGGTTATGAGCCAACAAAATGGATAGCGACGTTAAAATTTGATTTTACGAAAACGATTAAAACGGAAGCACAGCGATTAATCAATCCGCTCGGTTTTAATGTGGTGTCCTACCGTGTTGATGCGGAGGTAGTGAAGTGAATAAATCGGTTTTTATGATGCTATTACTTTTTTCGTATGAAGCTTTGGCGGTGGTGACCCCAAAATCATCAGGACTTGATCCAAGAGTACAGGAAGTCTTTTACCAGCCGGATAATGTCACGGTGGTAAAAGTAAAAGAAGGTATCGCTACCCTTATTCAGCTTGAAAATGATGAAGTTGTTGACGGGGACGCATCGGGGATGGGATTAGGTGACCCGTTAGCGTGGAATGTTTCGGTGCGAGGCAATAATATTTTTTTGCGCCCGATCGCTGAACAGCCAGAGACCAATATTGCGCTCGTGACCAATAAGCGCACCTATTCTATTTTGTTAAGGAGTGCGGAGCAAAGCGCACCCACCTTTTTAATGCGCTTTCGCTATCCACCTAAACCCGTTGTGCCGAACGTATTAACCGGAAAAACAAGACAGGAACGCAGTTGTACGGATGGCGGTTGGGTTAATCTAGCCTATCAAGTTAAAGGCAGTGAAAACTTAACCCCTGATGCGGTGTGGGATGACGGTATTTTCACCTGTATCAAGTGGAATAATGCGCGGGATTTACCTGTCGTTTATCGGCTATTGCCAGACGGAAAAGAGCAACTGGTCAATTATCATATGAATAAAAACATTATGGTACTGCATGACGTCGCAGCGCAGTTTGTCATGCGGTTGGGACAAAGTGTCATGAACTTAAGAACAGAACATACTCTAAAACGCCGTTATAACCAGAAAGGAACAACCACCCAGCAACGGTTGCAGGAGCGAAATAATGAGTCTATTTGACAAATTTAAACGACACCCTGTTGATAATGAAATTAAAAAAACAACCGAATTAGCGGGTGACAGGCACGATATTCATGTTTTTACCGTGCGTCAAAAAAGAATAAAACACGTGATGTTAATCGGTGGTGTTATTTTGTTGGGTGTCAGCGTGTTATTGATTTTTGGGTTTTATTATTTTAAAAAATCGCCTGTTGTGGTGTATAAACCGAAGCCCGCCGAAGAAGAGCAATATCAACGAAAGGAAAGAACCAGTCAGGCGATCCTTGATTTTAAACGGGCGCAAGCCAGAACAGAAAATCAAACACTGGATGACGTAAAAAAAGACGTGGAGAAAAAAGAAAATAAGGCGATTGAAATAGAAGAAAAATCAGATGATAAAAACATCATTAATCTTGATAAAGAAGAAAAAGATGATAGTCACAATGAGAAAGCCTTAACACCGACGGAAAGAAGACGGCAGGGAGAAGTTTTATTATCTGCAAAAGAAATCACCGCGCGCAATCAAAAAGAAAATACAACGTCATCGGAGAAGACGAATACCATTGATAACGAGGATTTTTTAAAAGGGGCGAAATATCAGGATGGGCAAGTGGGTTTTGTTCGACATCGCCCCTTTTTGCTTTCCGCGGGTACTACCATGCCGTGTGTGTTAAAAACAAAAATTATCACCAGCTACCCGTCTATCGTGTTATGTCAATTGACTAAAAACGTTTATTCCGATGACGGCAAGAATATTTTAATTCGTGCGGGAGCCTTACTGCAGGGTGAACAAACCCGTGTATTAGAAAAAGGGGTTGCCAGAGTTTTTGTGAACTGGTCAACGGTGAAAGATGGCAATGTGCGCGTTCATATTGATGCGCTAGGTGCAGATGGACTCGGTGCATCTGGCTTGCCCGCATGGATTGATAACCACTTTTGGGAACGATTTGGTGGTGCGATGTTGCTTTCCTTCGTTGATGATGCACTGGCAGCGGCAGCAAGTAACATTAGCAAAGAAAATACCAGCTTAAGCATTGACAATACCCGCAGTGCGACAAAAAGCATGGCAGAGTTGGCGCTTGAAAACAGTATCGGCATCCCGCCGACGGCCTATGTCAATCAGGGTGAGATGTTATCTGTTATTGTGCCAAGAAATATCGACTTTTCATCCGTCTATAAGAACCAATAAGGACATACCTATGCGTCACGAGATGATTGATTTTTATCTGAAAGACACGGGATTGCTTGACCATCTAAAACAAAAAAACGTCACCGAAGTGGTGGTGAACAAACCGTTTGAAATTGCCACCGAAGGACAAGGTGGCTGGCAATTTCACGATGCACCGAATGCCTCACTGGAGAACCTGATGCACCTTGCCGCCACGCTAACGACGTTTAACAAGGCAGGGATGTTAAACGAGGAAAATCCGATTAAGTCATTGGTGTTACCCAATGGCGAGCGGGCGCAAGTGGTGATACCACCCGCCTGTTTGGAAGGCACACTATCGCTGACTATCCGGAAACCGTCAACCGAGCGGTTTACGCTCAATAATTATTTGCAATCAGGGCGCTTTTCTAGGGCGAGATATGCCAAAAAAGCCACCGCAGAATTGCGCGAGGAGCAGCGATTATTAAAGCAGTTATTTGAAGCTGCACAAACCGACGAGAGCCAACTCCCTGTATTTTTACAGGAAGGCGTTAATCAGCGGCTCAATTTTTTAATCGTTGGGGGTACGGGGTCAGGTAAGACCACCATAGCCAAAGCAATAGCAGATTTATTTCCCCATGACAGGCGAATTATCACGATTGAAGACGTGCCTGAAATGAGTCTACCGTTTCATCGAAATTGCGTCCATCTGTTCTTTAAAGAGGGTGGCGTGAGACCGAAGAAACTCATTGAAGCCGCTATGAGAATGAAGCCTGACCATATCTTTTTAGCAGAATTGCGCGGGGATGAGGCGTGGAGCTATTTAGAGGCCTTGAATACAGGGCATGAGGGAAGTATCACAACGATACATGCCAATAATACCTATGATGCTTTTGCCAGACTCGCGTCAATTATCAAGCAATCAGAAATTGGCCTAACACTGGATATGGAGCTTATCCGACGAACGATTAAATCCAGTATCGATATTATTTTGTTTTTAAATCATTCCTATTTAACGGAAATTTATTTTAATCCCGAAGAAAAAAACACCCTTTTGGCAGGAGCTTAAATAGATGGAAAAGAAAACACCGTTAATCATTTTTTTTCTTATCCTATTAGGGTCTTGTCTGGTTGCCAGTCTCTATACGTCCAGTATGGCACTACTTAAAGCAACCCATTACCCTGTCACGTTTGAAACGGTGAAATGGGATTTATTTTTAAACACCTATCAAAAATATGGATTGGCTAAACCGTACCTGAAAACCCTGATATGGGGGATTATTGGGGGGATAGTACCCATTTTTCTTTATGTTGTGCTATTCGTGGCGGTGTTGATAGGACTAAGAAAGAAGAAAACGTTACACGGCAATGCAAGGCTGGCAAATGATGTTGACTTGGCGAAGTCTGGCTTTTTTCCAAAAGCGGGTAAAAAGCCAAAACATCCAGCCATTTTGATAGGAAAAATGCCTAAAGGCCGTTTCAAAGGCAGTTACATCAGTTATAGCGGTCAGCAGTTCTTAATGTTGTATGCGCCCACGCGTAGCGGTAAAGGGGTGGGTGTCGTCATTCCTAATTGTCTCCATTTTCCGCAATCTTTGGTTGTTCTGGACATTAAGTTAGAAAACTTTCTAGCCTCAGCGGGTCACCGCAAGGATAACCTCGGGCAGGAAGTGTATCTCTTTTGCCCTGATGGATATGCCGATAGTGAGGATTTAGCGGCAAAAAGACTTCGTACACATCGTTACAACCCGCTTTTCTATATTCGCCGTGATCCGATGTATCGGTTTGGGGATTTAAGCAAGATTGCTGCCATTTTATTTCCATTGACGGGCGATAAAAACGATATGTGGACGGATTTATCAGCGAACGTATTTAATGCGCTGGTGCTGTTTTTGCTGGATTGTGAAAACGAAATGACCATCACGGAAACCGAAAAAACAGTAGCCGATGGCAGTATTATCGTTGAAACGCAAGAACAGCCCAAATACAAAGTCACGTTATCTCAGGTGTTTGATTTATCAGTGCCTAAATCCGGTGTGCGCTTAGGCGAGTGGTTTGAAGAGCAGATTGCATTAAGAAACTCACCCGAAAATATCGCGGCATGGATGACGTATCTGGCGATGCCAGAAGCCAAACATTTAGCAAAACCCACGCTCAATCGTCTGTCTGATGAAACGGTAACGCTGATGCGTCAGTTTTCTGCTCAAAAAGATGAGCAGCAACAAAGTATTTTGTTGACCTTTAACGCTAATATGAAAGTGTTTGCCAATCCGATTACGGCAGCGGCAACGGATGGTAACGACTTTGATTTACGGGAAGTCCGGCGTAAAAAAATGACCATTTATTATGGTCTCGCGCCGAGTGCGATAGATACCTACGCACGGTTAACGAATCTTTTTTTCAGCCAGCTGTTAAGTGAGAACGTGCGGACACTGCCAGAGCAGGACGCAACACTGAAATACCAGTGTTTGATGTTACTGGATGAATTCACGTCAATGGGGCGCCTTGATGTCGTACAGGTCTCACTGGCGTTTACCGCAGGCTACAACATGCGCTTCGTGTTCATCTTGCAAAATCGGGAGCAGTTAATGGATGCCAAAAAAGGGTACGGCAAGGAAGGGGCGGGAACGATCCTCGAAAACTGTGCGGTTGAACTGATTTACCCACCCAAAAAGGTCAATGAGGCCACCAAGCAGATTTCTGAAACGATTGGTTATATCGATATGAAAATGACTAATAAAGGAAAATCTACGGGGAAATCAACATCAAGGTCAACCAGTGAAAGCATCCAAAAAAGAGCGGTGTTGTTGCCACAAGAGGTTGTCGAATTGCGCGATGTGAAGCATAAATCAGGGTTACCAATGCAAGAGTTGGTGATTAGTGAATTTTGCCGCCCTTTTATCGCGCATAAAATCATTTCTTATGACGAGCCGTTCTTTGTTGAAAGACGGCAATACGCCGAAACACATATTCCAGATATTCCGATTTTAACGGTTGAAGAAGATGAGGTAGCGCAGGCGGTATTTATGATGCAGCAACGAGAAAAATTTTCCGAAAATAACACGAATAAAGAGGATTTTTAAAGATGAAAAGATTAATTATGGTTTCCTTCATCAGTCTGATGGGGTATATCGGTTTTATGCCTTGTTCACAGGCAGCCAGCGAAGATGAATGTGCAATCTGGTTATGTTTACCTGCTGGATTTGGAGAAGGCTGTTCTGGGGCGCATCATGCCTTTGAAAAACGTCTATCAAAAGGTAAATCACCTTTACCAAGCTGGCGTAGTTGCAGTGAGGACGATAACGAGCAAGCGCCTTATACGTTTGATCGCACCTTCAAGACGTATACAAAATTTTATCGCAATAATAAAAAGGTCATTAACAGTGGTAGACCATGCCCCCGTTCTGGACTGGTGCATTTTGACGATAAAAGTTATTTAGGTGTTGAGGGAATATGTACAGTCGTTGAGCTTTTTGACATCAAAATGAAAGACGACGGCTCAACTTACCAACACGAAGAGTTTCGTCACGGAAAACCCTTATCGCAAACCAAAGGTTAAATCAAGAGGGTGTGCGTCGTATGCCAGTACGACGCACAGCGTAGCCTTCAATTAATGAGCAAACGATTTTAAAAGGAAACATTAACGTGAATACTACAATTGTTAATCTACCCAAAAATAGACATAAGTCAATTTCATTCTATTTGATTTTCTTTTTTTTGTTATCGCTAATAGTGTCAGTTGATGTAATCGCATATGAATGCATTGCAGATAGCGGAAGCGCGACAGGTATAAGCAATGTGAGCCTGTGTTTACAAAGAAAAATAGAAAAAATCACGCAGCAAAAAGACGAAGTAAAGGAGCTGCTTGAACAAGAAAAATCCGAACGGATAAAAAATGATAAAAACATCTTAAATCAAACGAATGTACTGACAAATAAAAAGATAGATGATGCAAAAACTGAGGTTAATACCAATATTAATAAAGCCAAAAATGAGGCAGTAGTAGCTTCAAGCAGTTACGCAAACAATAAACATGAGCAGAGTATTGATTATGCGAATAAAGTTTCAAAACAAGCTTTAAAGGAGTCCATTCAATATATTGAAACGCGAGAAAATATGATTGATGATAAGACAAATCGGTTAATCAATACCGAAAAAGGACTTCGAATTAAAGGCGATGAAGAAACGTTGATTAACGCAAAAATATATGCAGATAAAAATGACAAAAAGATATTATCTAGCGCTAAAGAATATACTGATATTTCTCTTAATAAAGAGAAAAAAGAGAGGAAGGTAGAAAACCAAAAAATAGAAGAAAAAGGAAAAGAATACACTGATTTTGTTTTTCAAAATGAAAAAAAAGAACGTATCAATGACGACGATAAAACATTAAAAAATGCTAACAAATATACTGATTTTAAGATTATAGAAAACAATGAATTAATCGCAGCAGATATCACCGCCACCAGAGAATTATTAAAACACAAGAGTTCGATGTTAAATGGTGAAATCATTCGAACAAAAAGAAACAATGAAGATAACCTAAATAGAGCTCAGCGTGATTTAAGTAACAATATCTCTAAAACACAAGCAGAAAGTATGAATTTTGCTAAAAATTTGGTTAACAATGAAAAAAAAGAACGCGCTGATGAGGATAATCGGCTACAGAATTTTTTGACGCAGTATACAAACAAAAAAATAGATAGGTTTTCTGAAAACATGAATCAGAAATTCAGTTATTTTCGTCAAGAAACACATCAGCAATTTAGGGAAATTAATTTAAAGTTACAGAGACTTGAAAATCATATTAATGCAGGCATTGCAGGAGTTGCTGCAATTGCTTCAATTCCTTATAGTGCCAGTGAAAACTTTTCTTTTGGTATGGGTGTGGGTAATTATCAAAACGGCAAGGCAATTGCCGCGGGTGCACAATATAAAATCGCTGATAATGCAAACGTACGAGTGAACATTGCATGGGACAACACCGACAATGCAAGTGTAGGTGCTGGCATGGCCATTGGTTGGTAATGGAAAAAGGGGAAACGATGAATATTTTTAAAAAGGGTAAAGTATTGGGAATGTGGTTATTCTGTTTTTTTGCATTTCCTGTTTTTTCGGCAGATGACCCTTTCTGTTGTCACCATAAATCGGTTAAAGAAATAATTGCTGATAGCAATTTCCATTTATATTTTGGCGCGATGACCATCATTTGGTTGTTATTTAAATTATTAACCAAATGCACTTTGCAAGAAAAGTATTTAACGGCACTGTGTGTAACTTTAATTTGGATATTGTGGCTCATCTAATTATTTAATGGTTGCTGTTTTTTTTTCACATTTAGAAAATTAAAAAGGAAAAGTAAAAAATGATTTATCAATTAACTCACGCCTACAGTAATTTAAATGGTTTCTATGGTGTAGAAGCTGATTTAACACCTGAAGATTTTCAATACGCATGTGCCTATGTACAAATCGTCCGAGATGGATTACCCGTTTTGTCATGTTTAGATGATTGCATAGGTGATTGGGATGGGGTTATCTTGTTAAATCGATTTTACGGTTTTAAGCCCATATATAAAATGATTAAACCTGATGAAATCATCGACTTTTATGATAATTGGCATGAGTATGTTTTAAAAAATGATATAAATGAAATTAATCAGTTTGCTGTCATTAATGCAAGTAGAAAAATTATTGAGTTTTTTTGTGAAAAAATAGAAAAAACAATTCAGGACTTTCCTTGTTTTGAAATTGAGCTAATGCGATTGCGTTTATTACTGAACGGTGAATGTGTAGAAGAAACGTGGAATTGGCAACGATTAGATTCAAAATACCTAACAGGATTTAAATTATGGGATTCAGCTGAACCTGAATTGATTACAGGCATTTATTGAATACAAGAAAAACATCATTAGTTGAAAGCTAAAAACCTATTACTAATATAAGGATTATTGAGATGCTACTACATCTTTCACCACGGTATTATTTACGTTACAGTGATATTAAACTTGATTTGATTGATGTATCCATACCCGAATTGAACCTTACATTAAAGGGTGACGTTGATATTGTTGCCCGTACACCATATCCAAATAAATGTTATCAAATTGCTTGCCGGAAAAAAGGCCGTAAAGCAATTAACGGTTTATTTATTGAAACCGATGGAATATTAACCAACTTCACCCAAATCACCCGTTGGGCGGTTAACGGGGAAATTGCTACCCACAAAATACACTTTCATATTCTTGACTCAGATTTCGATGCAATTACTTCTGAAATAATGATGTGGAATGCATTTCATAACACCCCGTTTTTATCACGTAAAAGCGAAATCCATGAAAACTGGCTACCCGCAACTAATCAACCGCGCATGTTGCCGATTCTTGAAAATAAGAAAGAAAGTCAACGAGAACAACAGCGGCTAATTTATAATTTGGTTAGTGATGACGGATTTATCATGGAAAGAACTGAGTTCTTTCCAATCCCCACCGTTGAAACTCACCGCATCACAGTACCTTTTTGGGGAAATCAACGATTTCCTTTTCCTGATGATGCATTCATCGCAAAGGTTACGCCTTATGACTATACCTGAAACCGACAAACAGCGCGATATACGGGATAGAAGCCCTGCCTGTCGCGTTGATGATTAATCACTTGAAAAGTGATCACGCCCAAAACTTCTGTCTAGACGATGGCATGAATAACGTTCTTAATGAAATTAATCAACGAGCACCTTATTTCTTCACTAACACCAATGATTTACTTAATAAAGCCAAGTTATTTTCATCTACTTATTTAACGAGCAATAAAAATGATTTGCGCTTAATTGACGACGAACTGACACAAAGATTTTTCTCCCTTGATTACATAGCAGATGAAAATAAAAAAGCCCAACAAACCAACTAAACAAGAGAACTGAAAAATGAATTTATATATCGCAGAAAAACCGCAGATTGCCAGTGATATTGTTAAAGCGTTAGGCGGTAAATTTACACGTAAAGAAGGTTATTTTGAATCCGATAGGGATGTTGTCACATGGTGCTATGGTCACATTATCCAAAGTGCAGAGCCTGAAAATTATCACCCTGACTACAAACGTTGGAAAAAAGAAGACCTGCCGTTAAAACTCTATCCTGTTAAATATCAACCGTGTGAAGGAAAAGAAAAACAGGTTAAAATTGTGGTTGAACTTATTAAAAAAGCAAACGTCATTATTCATGCTGGCGACCCTGATGATGAAGGGCAATTACTGGTTGATGAAGTCTTGATTTATGCCAACAACACAAAACCCGTTCAACGACTGCTGATTAATGATAATACCGATGTTGCTGTAAAAAAAGCGCTGAATAATTTAAAAGATAACCAGAAATTTAAGGGGCTGTTTTATAAAGCGCTCGCCAGAAGTGTGGGTGATGATATTTACGGTAAAAGTATGACGCGTGCTTACACGGTCACCGCCCAACAAAAAGGTTATCGAGGAGCGCCCTTATCCGTTGGACGAGTACAAACACCTATATTAGGCTTGATTTGTCGTCGTTATCTGGCAAATAAAAACCACAAGGAAAGTTTATACTATACGATTACGGGTATCTTTGACCACTTAAAAGCGGAATTTGAGGCTAACTGGCAAGTTAGCGAAAACGCCCCACAGGATGACAAGAAACGCTTAATCAATAAAGATTTTGGTGAACGGGTAGCTAAATTCTGTGAAGGGAAAACAGCGGATGTGATGGCTGCCGCCGTAGATAACAAAGAAACGGCTCCACCTTTGCCATTTAATCTGGTAAAACTTCAACAATACATGAATAAAAACCACAAAATGACCGCAGCAAAAACACTGGAAATCACACAACAATTAAGGGAAAAATATAAGGCGATCACCTATAACCGTTCAGACTGTTCTTATCTTTCAGAAGAACAATACAGTGAAGCCCCACAACTGATTGCGGCATTAAAAAATCTTCACTTGTTTTCTGAGGTAAAAACCCAAGATACACTGAAATCCAAAGCCTTTGATAGCACAAAAGTCACTGCCCATACCGCTATCATTCCTACCATTAATACGCCTGATTTAAATCAGTTGACTGATAATGAGAAAACCGTTTATTTAGCGATTGCCCGTTATTACCTCAGCCAATTTTTACCGAATAAACGTTATCAGGAAGCATCAGTATTGCTAAAAATTGACACCGAAACGTTTACGGCACGGGCAACAAAAACTACCGATAACGGCTTTACCGAATTTTTACAAAACAAAGAAAATGAAGAAATAGAGCAAGATAAAGGTCAGTTTGATATATTGTCAAAAATTCGTACAGGTGAGAAAGTAGATTGTATAAAAGCCACAGTCAACACCAAGAAAACCACCCCACCCCCACTTTTTACCGAGGCAAGTTTGCTTGCCGCTTTAGTGAGGGTTGCTGATTTTGTAACTGACGCTAAAATAAAAACACTGCTCAAAGCAAAAGATAAAGACAAAAAAGACGAACACGGGGGAATTGGTACTCCCGCCACCCGTCATAGTATGATAGAAAAACTCAAAGCCCGTGAGTTTATTGTATTGGATAAAAGAAATCTTATCCCGACGCAAAAAGGACTTGATTTTTTTCAGGCACTACCGGATATTGCAACCAATCCTGATATGACGGCACTTTGGGCAGAAAAACAGGAACAGATTGAGCAAGGAAATCTTAGTGTTGATGAATTTGTCGAACAATTGTATGGTGACATTAATCGTCTGCTAGCGGATGATATTGGACAGAACCTAAAGATTGATACCACAACAACGCATCAGACAAGCAACGTCATGGGCTGCCCTAATTGCAACAAATCATTATTGGATAAGCCTAAACTTGTCGTTTGTGAAGCGCAATGTGGATTTAAAATATGGAAAACGGTTTGTGAGAAAACCCTCACCACAAAACAGATTGAAACACTGGTCAAAAAAGGAAAAACAGGCATTATTAAAGGCTTCAAAAGCAAAGCGGGTAAAAACTTCGATGCAGCGTTGATATTGCAAGATAAGACCACAGGGGCAACCCGATTTGGATTCGAAAATAACAGGTAAATTACATGAGTGAAACAGCCAAAACGCTAAAAAGAGAAGAGGAATACCAGATTATTTCTAAGCATTTAAGTAGTATTACGACAATACGAAAGTTCGCATTAACAAAAGATTTTGAGTGGCTACAGGAAGTTAAAGACAAACTGGAAGCAGTTATTGAGGAAAACAGAGAATTCTTTGAACAAGCCAAAAAAGAAGCAGAGGAAAAAGAGAAAAAACGCCTTGACCTAATTAAAATGATTGAAGAGAGTGGCTTTAGTCTTGATTCACTCTTAAACCCTGTTACCACGGGCAAAATTAAGCCTAAGAAAAAAAGTAGTATTAATGCCAGAAAGCCAAAATATGAATTTTTAGACGAAAACGGTGAGATACAAACATGGTCAGGTAATGGTAAGCCACCCACGGCACTCCAAAAATTACTCGATGATGGGAATCCACTTGAAGAATTTCTGATTAAAAATAATAAATGAAAAGGGATATTTTTATGAGAAAGCTAATAATTTTTATAGCAACTTTATTGTTGACTTTCCCTGTTTTTTCTCATGATATAACTATAAATTCTGATACTATTGTTTCAAAAAAACTTGATATATTAACTAATCAGATAAAGCAGCTTAATTTACAGATACAATCATTAAAAAAACAGGTGTATGCAACGCCATTTTGTTACGATTTTGAAAATGGTAAAATATCTATTGGCGCTAAAATTAACGATTCCAAATACCAAAGTTTTCAGTTTACTAACAACTATACTTGTGTGTACAAAGATGGTTTCGGACAACTTATGAATAGTAAAGAATTGAATGATTAATATCATGTAAAGTGCATTAAGGATTCTACTTCGGACTTCAGGTATTGCTCAGTTGTCCATCTATTTTAAAGATCGCTTAGATGATATTCAGAATATAAAATCCCCTGACACATAATTATGAACACACTATAACCCCATATTTTTACCTGGGGTTCTCCGCCAGAAACCTAATTAAATATTTTAACTTGAATAAATTAGTTACAACATACATTAACTATAATAAGGGATAAGGGTTGAACGTAGCACGCTACGCGTGAGCGGCGCAGCGTTGCTGCTTCGGGGGGGTCTCAAAAAGAACGTTATTTAGCTACATGAAAGAGCATAAAATGCCTTAACGTAGTTCCATGCACTTTACCGCAAACTACCCGCAAAAAGTCGATTCAGAGGCCAGACGGAATTTTCGGCGGTTTGGGTTTGAAACCCCCTTCTAGTTAATTTATTGTTAAATGGGTATAAACTAAATTAGCCTATCAAAGGCTAAAGCCTGAATCTTGCTCGTGCCGTTGTTGTTTTTTCTGCTCCTGTTTGGGTTGTTCAATCATTTGTTTTTGTTTTGCTTCTTTAACATTGGCTTCCAGTGTTGCCCGTTGCGCTTTCAAAAACTCCAGTTCGTCTTTTGGCATAGCACGGTTCCTTAGGTTTTGATTTAATGACTCAAGGGCTTTTTCAGCGTAACGAAGTGGTGAATCAATCTGATGCTGTTTAAGATTGGGTAAATCAATATAAACAGGCTCAACCTTACGCATATCAATGTTTTTGGTATCAATGCCCATCCGGTTCAAATCCGCTTCTTTCAGATCTTTAAGCTGCATAACCATCTTGTCATCTTGCTTAAATGCCACCTTGAAGCGTATAACATTCTCAAAGCCATCATTTTGAGGAGCTGGCTTCAAAATCAGGCGGTTAAAGGCTTTATCATCGATTTTATAAGACTGGTTTTGTGTATCGGCTTGTATTTTCTCTGGTTCAACACTTTTTTGAGATGTATCAGGTTGCGATGCCGACTGTTGTATTTCAGGCACTGCCGTAGCTTGTTGTGGCGTTTGCACCGTTTTTTGCTGTAATTTTTCAGCATGGTCTAACATCATCTGATGATACTTATCCGGTGACAAAATAATGTTGAGATTTTTTTCAGCCGCCGTGATTGCACAGGTTTGTTTAAACTGCTCACTCCCTGTTAAGCGTAATTTACCACCAAACTTGTTTTTGGCGTATTCTAGCGCCATGGCTGCTTGTGCTTTACTGCTATTACCTGAAAACTCGATATGTGACCCTTTATCAGAAAAAACTACTTCCTGCGTCTTTTTATCAAGATAATCAACTTGTTTTTCTTGCTTACTCGCCACCAAATCAGCCAGTTTTAGACCTTTGTTAAAATCTTCCTCAAATTGAAGTGCCTGTTGTTTACGGGCAACCGATTTTTCAAACGTAAAATCACTATCATCATTAAGTATCATATTTTTGTTCATGTTAATGTTTCCTTTAAAAATCGCATTTATTTTAGATAAGTTATCTTCTTTAGGCTGCCAATGGTTATGGATGCCATTAATTAACTGTCTTTTTTCACGAATCACCCGATTTAACACATCACGCTTTTGTAATTGCGAAAATAAGATAAAACCGCGCTCAACTTCGCGTTTTCTTTCATCCCTAATCGATTTAAGCCCCTTCATCGCCTGACGATAATCATCAAATAACTGCCGCCGATTTTCAGAATAGAGGGCATTTAACGCAGATTGACAATCTTTCTTTGATGATAGCCTCTCCTTGTTTTGTTCAGTCGTTAACGGCTCATGTTTCAATACAGAAAGAAAAGACCTGTTTTTTACTTGTGCATCATTGACAGTAATCAAATCCGCTTTAGCCGATTGCCAATCAAGATTTAAGTGTTTCGTTAAAAAATCGCTGGCATTTAAGTTCCGATTTCCAACGTTAAATCGTGGGCTGTTATCCTTGGCAAACGTCACACGGTGATCATGTGGATCGATATTGTATTTAACAGCACAAAACGATAAAAACCGATGCGGATCAATCCTGTTTCTGATTTCACGCATAATCATTACATCACTCTCATCAGGTTGATTTTTCACCTGATGCAACGATTGACTCACAAAATCATTTATTCCTCTAGCATCCGGTGACCGTCGCACTGAGCGACTAAAATGTTGTCTTTCTTGTCGTGCTTCTGCCAAATCATCACCTGAAAGTGATGACAATACAGATTGAGATTGCTCGGTTTCTCGTCCTGCAAATCTCGGTAGCTGGTAAACCATGTTGCGTGTCTGCAAAGATGACAATCGCTTTTCTGCTGAGTCTCTGGTTGAATATCGTGAGAAAGGCTTCGTAACACTTCGCTGGGTATCTCTTCCTGATAGAGATCGCTCAATGTCATTATGTTGGAATCTATCTCCTTCTGAATTATCAAGCTGGTATTTTTCATTATATCGCTTCCTTATTTCATTAAGTTTGTCTTTCTTTTCGTTGTCACTTAACACCGCATATTGTTGTCTTAACTTTTGACCAGCAGAATGAATATGTTTGATTTCATGGCTGGTTTTCTCAATCCATGTTGCTAACCTGTTTTCAATCTGTTTAACAGCGGGTTTACGAATAGGTATTGTTCGGTTTTCAATAAACTGTTTTGAAAACAAAGGACTCTTTAAGCGAATAAATTTTTGTTCGTCCGGTAACTTAATACCGATATATTGATTAGCCATTCCTGCATTATAAATTTTTATTTCCCCCATTTTTTTTAAATGAGATTCAAACGCAGATTGCGTAAAAATCTTCTCGTTATCCAAAGATTCAAAAAGCGTTTTTTTGAATTCTGCTTGCTTTTCATGGAATAGATCGCCTTTCATTCGTGAAAGAACATTGGCGTGGTTAGCGTCACTTATCCTAACCCCATCTTTTGGACTCACTAAATGATATTTAAGATTAATATGTTCTTGGATTGCATCAAGTTCATCGATATAAAGCTCACCTTTTCCTCTTGGGTTTAAAACCTTTCCTGTCACTAGATTTTTTTCAGGAATAATAATATGAATATGCGGCTTTCTTTCAATTAATTGCCCTGTTTTTTCATCATTAATATATTTTACTTTAGGAATATGCGCCTCAGCATAAAAACAATACTCGTCAGGATGATACGCATTCATCAGAAGATTTTTATACTCTTGAGTGACTTTTTTAAGTGTTTCAGAAGAAATAGAAGACTCATAAAAAGAAAGCGATAGGTGAATATACCGCTCCTGTCCTTTATCAGGAATTGAATGAATAACGTGATTAAGATGTTCAATATTACCCGCTAACATTAATCGATTATCCAGCTCATCACGGTTTAAAGCGCGCCCTTGCTTGATACCATTAACCAGATAATCAACAATGCCTTTATTTCCGCCATCAATTCTACTTATCATGTTCAATACCTGATAAAAGATTATCGCTAATGGTATTAAGAGTAGTTAGCCATCGAATTAAACGTTGCTCTGTTATCATCCCATCTTGATAAGCAGTATTAATCTGCTTCGCAATCTGGTTAATGTTATTGCTGGTTTTATTAATGTAAAAAAGCAGACGGTCATATTTTTCTGAATTAATTTTATTATGAATATCGGGATCTAACTGCTTGGTTAATAATAATCGGAAAAACTCAGACTTTGATAAACCGAGCGTATCGATGACTTCTTTGAACGGCGCATACTCTGATTCTGTCAGTCTGAATGTAATATGAATATTTTTATTATCTTTTTTCATAGGCTCGTAGAGCCTCCATTTTTACGATAGTCAAAATGTATGGGGTTTAAGGGGTTTACCCCTTAGCACGTCGATTGTAGCAAACATTTTAATGTTTGTGTACAATCGCCCTCGTGCCTAAAAATATATTTCGTCAATCACTCCTAAGTGAATATATCACATATATAGCACTATAATATATCACTAATAACACATAAATAGCCTTATTGTACACAACAAACACAAAAATAACCCACTTATAGCACTTTAATAGCATTAAAGTATCACTATTTTATTTGACAAATCATTATTCAACGCTTACAATGTTTTAATTAAAATTAATTGAGGTATTTTATGGAGGATATTTATAAAAAACTGATAAATGAAATTCATTTATTCATAAAAACATATAAAATCAATACCGAAAGAAAAGGAACAATAAAACGAATAATTGCTAATCATATCCAGTTAATATTAGAATTAAACAACTTCTTTACGCAAAAAGAATTAGTAGAAAGACTTAATCAAGATTTGAAAATAAATATTGATTATAACTATTTTAATAGAACAATTAATTCATTAAATAAAAAAAATAAAATTCACCATCAAGTAATAAGTAAAAAACAAAATATATTATCTAATAATCACAAAGGTAATAATAACTCAGTAAAAACAGATAAAAAATCGTCTTTATTTTCTCATAAAGAATACCCATTAAGTGAAATAACACCAGAAAAAAAAGACAAACTTTCACACCTTAATTATTTGAGTGAAATGGCAAAAAATAAAGTAATACAATATGACATAACAGAGGAAGAACTAAAAATGATAGGAGTTAACTTTATTCCTGACAAATCAAAAGTTTTTGAAGAAATATCGAAGTATTGTGAAAAAAAAGAACAAAAATTTAAAGAAGAATTTCTAACAAAAATGTTTAAAAGAGGCGGAAAATGAAAATTGTAGTATTAAATAATAGTGGAAATGTTGGGAAGTCAACCTTATGTCAACATATGCTTTATCCTCGTTTATCTGATTGTGAAGTACTCAGGGTAGAAACGCTAAACAGCGACGGAGAATCGACAGGTGAAAAATTAAGTGCGAGTGAATTTGATTCGATCTTTGAAACAATATTAGGCTCTAATAATATTATTGTGGATGTCGGCTCATCCAACATGGAACAATTTTCATCTAAGCTCAAAAATGAATTTTCAGGATCTCATATTTTTATTGACACATTTATCATTCCGGTAACACCAGATGAGAAACAACAACAAGATACCATCACAACGATATTATTATTAAATTCCATTGGTGTACAAAATGAGAATATAAAAATAATTTTCAATCGGGTTAATCCGCAGAAAAAGATAAGTTCACAGTTTAGCACGCTTTTTGAAAATAAGGATTTAGCAACAATTGGTTTTTCTTTAACAGAAAATACTCCTACCGTATTAGATTCTAGTCTTTTTGCTACACTAAAAAAAGGAGGAATATCATACAATTATATACGTGATATGGATGCCGATTTCAAATCACTTGTAGAAAATGCAGAGGACAAAAAAGAAAAAGCTCAAATCCAGTTAATGCAATTTTACCGGATGGGATTCGATTCTTATCAAAAGAATCTTCAATCTGCATTTAACGCATTAAACTTAACAAAACAGGATTAAAATATGAATAATGTAACCAGCAACACCACAGCAGCATGGGAAGCCGCACAGGATGATGATGGACTAAGAAAAGCAGCGCTTGAAAGACTCGTTGAAGGATTTTTTGAAATCCAAAATCAAATTAAGAATCTACCAGATACCATCAATGATGCTCAACAAAAACAGATTGACTTGACAACAAAAGAATTCGCAAAAAAAATTGATGCCATCAAATTGGCTATCGATCAACTCCCTACCGATCTCGATCAACAGGTGGAAAATCTACGGGCTATTACCAGTGAGTCAAGGGCAGCTATCGAAGAAAAAGCCAAAGAGATTGACATGAAGATTGACTATCAAAACTCAACCTCTCTCAGCATCTTATCAAAATCGATGCTTGAATCAGTTTCTCTCTTTCAGGATCATCTCAACAAGGCAAAAGAAAATGTACTCAAAACGATTGAAGTCGATATTGGCAATCATTTAAGAGAAAATGAAAGCACTTTACGGCAAACGGCTTGGATAATTATTGGTGTAACGGTTGCAATTAACCTCATTAGCATAGGGACAATGTATTTTTTGCGGTGATAATCGATAAGATAGACTAGAAAAGTAGGTAAAAATGAACGAAGAAAAATTAATAACTTGCCCTCATTGTCGTAGTGAAATTCCTCTCGGCGCTAATGTTTGTAGAGGATGCCAAGCAGAAATAACTTACAGAACCCCAAAATTTTTTATTATAATAGGGTTCTTATTACCTATTTTTTTTGGGTGGTATATCAGTAGATATTCCTAT
This sequence comes from Arsenophonus endosymbiont of Apis mellifera, assembly GCF_903968575.1. Taxonomy (NCBI): domain Bacteria; kingdom Pseudomonadati; phylum Pseudomonadota; class Gammaproteobacteria; order Enterobacterales; family Morganellaceae; genus Arsenophonus; species Arsenophonus endosymbiont of Apis mellifera. The sequence goes on from NZ_CAJCFU010000021.1 coordinate 31,619, forward strand.
GAAATTTTAGGGTTCAATGATCTTATATCCAAGATATTTTGGGTTGTTATCACTGTTATGTTTTGGTGTATTGCATATAAAATATGTGATTATTTTTTTCATGAAAGAATTCATTTTGAACGTAAAAAAAATACATAGTAAAAGACTTATCATCTTAACGCTCTCTATTCAGAGCGTTAAGAGTTTTAAATAAAAAAATCACTTTATTTCGCCTACTCTTTGGAGGATTTTAAATGCAGTGGCTTTTTGTTTTGGTGAAATGTTATTCCACTGCCGATATGAAGTGATGACGTTATTTAAAAAACGGACTTCCCAATTTATTAGTGCCGGATATTTTTTCCACAGAGTCGCATTTTCTGCATGAGCAATTAATTCAGATTCCTTCATTTATCTTTATTTCGCCTTGCCAGACGTTGCAAATTATCCTCAACATCCGCTTCGGTGACCTCTCCGACTATCTGACCGTCTTTATCATAACGAAACGCCTGTGACTGGATAAGTGCCCGATAATCAGCGTGGTGTCCAATACTGCCTAAACACGCTCTCAAACGCTTTCTGGCTATCGGTAATGACTTTTCCTTCACTTCTTGCCACATATCTTGTTGTATACCAATTTTCATGGGTCTCAATTGATTTTCAGGAAATAGATTAGGCCAAAAGACGCTGATTTGTGAAATCGCTTCATCTAACGGCAATCGCTTTTTGGGCGGTGTGGGTGGTTTTGATGTTTTAACCTTCATTTCCTGTTTAGGTTTAACAACAGGTTTCTTGGGTTGTTGTTTTGCTACTTTGAGAGGATGAGGCTTTTTTGCCTGTTTTTTGGGCGCAGTATTCACCCAGACCTTTTTACCGTAAACAGAAGTACTTGAGGTTTGCGCTTCCTGTGAAGCTTTTCTAGGGCGATTGAGGCTTAATTTCTTGCGTTCTGGCATCGTTTTAATCTTTAAACAGGTTGCTCATTTCAGTATCAGTGAGACCTGTTGATAGTTTCACGATATCTCTTTCTACGCCTTTCTCAAGAAGTTGGCGCGCTATCTTCATCGAAGCTTGTTTTTCGCCTTCAAGTTTACCTTCTAATTTACCTTCTAATTTACCTTCTTGAACGCCATCATTTTTGCCTAATTGGTAGCCTTCTTGTTTTAATGCTTGAGCAATTGTCATAAGTGCTCCTTCGTGTTTTTCTGCTTGTTTTGCTATTTCAGTGATAAATTCCATTGGTCTTTTTGCATTACCTTCCTGTATGAGGTAATTAAACAACGTTATCACCTGATTATCGGAGTAATAATTATACGATAATAATTGAACAATTTCACTCAAAAGCTCGGTCATATCCCGTCTGCGAATGTGCTTCTGGACTAACTCAAGCAAAGCCATTCGTTT
>NZ_CAJCFU010000022.1:0-5807 GCF_903968575.1 Arsenophonus endosymbiont of Apis mellifera
TCAGAAAAGTTATCCACAGAGAATGGGGAAAAATTTCCGGTTAAATATAGTTATGTATAAGTTAAATAAGTTAAAGGGGGAAAAATAGTAATTAATATATTGATTTTATTGCTTTAATATTATTTTGAAATTCCTAAAAGTCGATTCTTTTTTCCTAAAAGTCGATTCTTTTTTCCTAAAAGTCGATTCTTTTTTCCTAAAAGTCGAGTGAATATATAGGTTATTCACAGAAAATTTATAAATATTTTTTTTTATAACGTTGAATTATTCCTAAAAGTCGACTATTTTCCTAAAAGTCGATATATTTTGATATTCCTAAAAGTCGAAAAACATTTTAAACAAGTCGTTTAAATGACTACTAATCATTTAAACGACTCTAACCCTACCCTACTTCATCTAGGATTATGGCTATGACTGATCTTACAACGAAAACGAGAAAAAACAATTTGAAAACGTTACGTCCACGCAAACACAAACAACTCGAGTTTTTTATTGCTGATGATATAGAGATATCGACTTTTCGTGATGAAATGGCAAGCATGGAGCATCCATTTTTTGCTTTAAAAGCGGGTGATACAAAGATTAGGGAATATAAAAACGGGAATGTCACAATATTAGTAAGAGCTTTAGCTGGGGTTGGATTAGCTACAATCTTTGATAAAGATATCTGGATCTATGCTATATCAAAATTACAAGAAGCTATCAATAATAATCAACCAATTAACCGCACTGTGAATTTTACTCCATATGATTTTTTTGTTACAACAAATCGTGCTAAAAGTGGTCGAGCTTATAATGATTTAGAAAAAGCTTTATCGAGATTAAAAGGGACAGTGATAAAAACTAATATTGTTTACTCGAAGGAGAAACAGGAAACAATAGAATTTGGATTAATTGATAGTTGGCGAATAGTGGAAGAACACAAAGGCAAACTGGAAATAGGTATGGTGGAAGTTACCCTACCAGATTGGCTGTATCAAGCAATAACTAAAACTAAAGTTTTGCAAATTAGCCCTGATTATTTTCGCATTCGTAAAGCGATTGATAGACGATTATATGAAATAGCAAGAAAACATTGTGGAAATCAGCATGAGTTTATTATCTCACTTGAAAAATTACATGTTAAAACGGGTAGTACGGCCGCCTTATCTAAGTTTAAATTCAATATTAAGCAACTTGCTAAAACAAATGACCTCCCCGACTATGAAGTTCTGTTTGATCCTTTCACCGATAAAGTAACTTTTAAAAATCGAAATCAAAATTGTCCTAAAGTCGAAGCATCGCGCAAGAGAGAGAAAGGGAAGAAAGAGATTTTTAAGATTAAAAATAACCTTTCAAATTAAAGTTTTTCTTTTTATGAGTAAAAATTTATTTGAGTTAATGATTTTATAAGTTTATAATTAATTGAATCTAAGAGTATAAAATCAAAAACTCTCTTGAGGTAATGATGAAAGTTATCGCTGTGTTGAATCAAAAGGGTGGGTCTGGAAAAACTACTATTGCAACTCATTTAGCAAGAGCTTTCCAATTATTTGGTTCTAGCGTTTTATTAATTGATTCTGACCCTCAAGGAAGCGCTAGAGATTGGGCGGCAGTAAGAGATGATCAACCGTTAACTGTTGTTGGAATTGACCGACCTACAATAGTGAGAGATCTTAAAAATATTGGACATAAAGATTTTATTATTATTGATGGAGCTCCTCAAGCATCAGATTTAGCTGTTTCAGCAATAAAAGCTTCTGATATTGTTTTAATACCAGTACAACCTTCTCCATATGATATATGGGCTACATCTGAGTTAGTTGATTTAGTAAAGCAAAGAATAGAAGTAACTGATGGGAAAATGAAAGCCTCATTTATAGTTTCAAGGGTGATAAAAGGAACAAAAATAGGGAATGAAGTAACAGATACTTTGAGTGAATATGGACTACCTGTGTTGGAAAGTAAAATAACTCAACGTGTTGTTTATCCGAGTACTGCAGCAATAGGCAAGACAGTTCTTGATGAAGATCTCAATAATCCTGCTTCAATTGAAATTATTTCTTTATTTGAAGAAATAAAACAAAAACTTATTTAAGTTTATGGTGTAAAACTCATATGAGTAAAAATAAGATACTTTCAGCAGGGCGTCCTGCATTAAGAAACAAAGAAAAAACGCTTGCTAGCATAAAAGATGAAATTCAGTCAAAAAGAGTAAATTTCGATTTAACTTTTGAAAATCATTTGAAATTGAAGATGTACGCTGCAAAAAGAGGAAAGACAATAAAAGAAGTGTTAACAGAATTTGTTGATAAACTTCCTAATTAAAACTCATTTAAGTAAATGAGTTTTAATTTTTAAGTTAAGAATTCGCTATTTTGTCAGAATTAGGCCTCTGACAAAATAGCTAACCCAAGCCCTAACTGAGTAGGAGTTGAGCTATGAACAATAGTACCTTCCGAGTGCTTGTCTGTGAAGCACCAAAACATACAATCGTATTGTTTTTCCGTTTGTCACGCAATTTAACCCTTCGTCAGCGTGCCAGAATTCTTAATAGCGTTGGGGGTGGGCATGAATTTCAAAAATAATAATGATCAATTTGAAGTTAAAAATGATTTTGATCTGATGCCGAAACTCTCAAAAAGAGAACTACAAATTTTAAAAATGCATTGCGCCGATTTTAGCCGATTAGATATCGCGTTGAAATTAAACATTAGCGTTCGAACGGTTGATACACATTTAGTTAATGCAACAAAAAAATACGAACTCGATACATTCTCACAATTAAAGTCAATGTTTATATTTAAATTTTTGAATGTGAATAGAGAATTAAATTGATGTTAAAACCAATACCTTTGATGCTTTTATTTAAAAAAATGTCAATAGGTTAATTTTTGATCGAAAAATACGTAAATTACGTATACCAACCCTAAAATTTTTGGGGCATATTAACCACTATTTTGATATGAGTGCAACGAATAGTTGCACTTGCTCTTTAACAACCAGAAGTATGCCGACACAGGTGTACACTATAATCAGGAACGATAATTTAGTAGAAAAAACTTATTATTTTTCCTATTGTCGTAGTAAACGAAAATTTTCAATTTTTAAATTATTTGTTGATCGCCATGGATTGATATCAAGTCCCCCGCGTCTTGTATAGCGACCATATACACATAATTCTAATGGTTTGCAATAAAATAAAAGATCACTAAATATTCGCTCAATACATTGTTCATGGAACTCATTATGGTTACGGAAAGATATAATATATTTTAATAAAATATCTCTGTTTATTTTCGTACCTTTATAAGAAATAAGAACAGATCCCCAATCTGGTTGATTAGTAACAAGACAATTTGATTTTAGTAAATTTGTGACGAGACATTCTGTTATTACGGGTTGATTGTTTTTTGTCGCATTTTCTAAGATTTCTGGAGAGTAATCATATGTGTTGATGATAATATTATTATTATCGATGGATATTCCATCAAAATTAATTAAAGAAATGACTTTGCATTCGGATAAATTCGCCAGTTTTACTAATACGTTACCTTCGGCGCAAGCGGATAGGTCTTCTTTTATTAAGTCTCTTACAATATCGATTGAATCGAAAAATGTTTGATTAAAGCTATTTAGGTATAGTTTAAAACTTTTTGATTCAATTTTATTAATACTATTTGAATCTATTTTTACCTCACCAATAGCAACTTGAGGAACACCATTTTTATTTAACCAAGATAGTTCGTATAAATTCCATATATCTTCGCCAAAAAAACTCACATTATTTGTGAGTGTTTTTATCTCTTTTCTTCCATAATCTCTTTTTATTGGCGTTAAAAGATTACGATCGTATTTTGAAATATATTTTGTTTTCTTTCCTAATTGTAAATTATGATGATCTATCATTCATTTTTTCCTTCTAATATGAATTTTTTGAATAAATATCTGGAAAAGTAGATAGGGAAAATCCCTAGCGTTGCATAAATTGATTTAATTAATAATTGTCCTGCGATCATTGAAATAACGGTTTCTTTTCCCAATGAATGGAAGACTATGGATATAAATATAAAACTATCTAAAATTGCGGCACAGATTGAACTGGTAAAAACACGAACAAATAAGTATTTTGATGATGTTAGTTTCCTTATTTTATATAAAATATAAGCATTAATATGTTCTGAAATTATATATGCTAATGATGATGCTAAAAGTACAGAGATAACAGAAAAAACCAAGGATGAATAAGAATCGATAAGACCCCATGATGGGATTGCTTCTGGAAATGAACTATAATAAAGACAGCCGCAAAAAATGCCAATTTCGAGGCCTTGGCGCCGCGCGGGATAAAGGTGTTCATATCATCATGGCGCATCAATCGATTAAAGATTTGTATGATTGCCCTGCTGATCTTGATGGTGAAGCCGTTGCAGGTTCGGTCATCGAAAACTGTAAATTCATGTTGGTTTACCGTCTGCGGGATCCGGATACCGCCGAGTGGGTAGCCAAAATGACAGGCTCAATTCTGGTTGACGATGAAATCCGAAAAGTCAAAACGGATATGACGTTAACAGAAAAAATTGATACCGATAGAACTATCCGTCAAGCAGAGCGATATTACATCGATTGTAATATGTTGCTTAATCTTCCCCCTTTCGTTGGTTTTGCCTTCACCCAAAACGACTTGGCGAAAGCAACAAAACTTTCACATATTCCAGCCAAGAAGACCCACATCAATGTGCTTTGTTATAANAANAACACGGAAAACCCCGACACCTCTCAGCCGAAACCTGTCATTAATTTATAAGGGACTTAAAATGCTTATTCACGACGTTGTAAAAAGAAAAGAAGCGACGGCCACCAAACTGTTTTTGNTGCTTAATTTTCTAAAAGAAGAAACGTATTCTGACTTTACCATTTTACGAAAAGTATTAGGTTTTAGTCCTAACGCTCACAGCCCTTTGTACAAAGTATTAAATCGCGCTGTTAATGAAAGGCTATTAATCAAACACGAAATCCCAAACTTAAAGCGAAAACTGACGATTTGGGGGATCACCCTGCAAGGTTTAGCCAAAGTGGTTTCACCTGAAGATAAAACCTTTCCTCATTATTTTGAACCGTCAAAATTGAAATACTGGTCAATGGAGCATCGCTTACTGAATCAACGGGTGAGAGTGGCGCTGGAAGCAAAAGGCGGCAGTCAATGGCTTAACGGCGATCGCGGTGAATTTAACGCGCGCTATCGGGGGATAAAACATCGACCCGATGGGGTTATCACCTTGAGTAATGGCGCCATCATCGCCATTGAAACGGAGCGAACCATGAAAACTCGAGCCCGTTATATCAATATTATTAATAGCCATCTTGCCGCCAGTGATGCTAATCACTGGCATTATGCGATGTATGTACTGCCGGATGAAAAAAACAAACAGGCTATCCTCAAACTGTTCGAGGGGATCAAAACTGTCATTCGCCATAACGTGCCCGTTCCTTTTGATGCTAAAAACAGAGAGATGTTTTTATTTCGGACCATTGAAGAGCTGGAAAAAAACACGGGAAATCACCATGACTAAAAAGGGTTATCTTCTCATTCTCTTGCTCATTCCTTCTTTTGGTTTTGCTAATTTTTCTGGACGTGTTGTTAATGTTATTGATGGTGATACTATTTACGTCCTCATGGAAGGAAAACTGGTCAAAGTGCGCCTCATTGGTATTGATGCCCCAGAGTTAGGTCAACCCTTTGGAAGGCGTTCAAAACAAAACCTGCTTCACCTGAGCGCGAAAAAGCAGGCTGAAGTGATGACAGAAAAACAGGATAGGTTTGGACG
>NZ_CAJCFU010000023.1:0-21004 GCF_903968575.1 Arsenophonus endosymbiont of Apis mellifera
TTGTTTGACAGTCGTTAATCAAATTACCAATAGCACCGTTAGAGCGAATGAAAAAGCCAATGATGGTAAAAGCGATATTTTGGCGTTTATCGCTGATTTGCTTGGTTACCTGTACGTAAATGATGAAGTGCTCGGCATGTTGCGTGAGATGAAGTCCGATATTTTCTTGCTGAAAGATTTGAACACGGGGATCACCAACGGAAGAGGCAAAGAAATTATCGACTGGCTGCAATTGGTATTGCAAGCCAAGAAAAGACACAACGTGTTGATGCTGGATGCAGACAGCCAGTATGAGCAAAAAGAGTTGTCGCTGGCAAATGTTTCAGACATCTGGACAAAAGCGCAAGACCGATTGGCGATTGCGATGGACAGACCGAAAACGATTTTGTTTGGCGATGGGGCAGCCGGATTTTCCACCGGACAGGAAGATTTGCAATCTTACTACGACACCATTTTTGAAATCCAAGAATCCCGTTTGCGCCCGATTATTAACTTCTTTGACAAATTCATTTGTGCCAAGCATGGCATTAGCGAAACGGAAGTCGCCTTTGAATTTGTCCAGATCAAAACGGAAAACAAAGCCGAGTCTGCCACCAATCTGAATACCGTAACCACGGCATTAATGCTATTGCTGGAACACGGCGTGATTGAGCCACAAGACGCGCTCAATGAGTTAAACCGTCGTGAACTGGTTGACGTGAAAAACGTACCGGAAGTGACGATGATGGCAAACCTACTTAGTGAGGAGGATGACCGTGAATTTACCACCCAAAAGCAAATTAACGGGGAGGGAGTGTAAGCCGATTAATCCGAGTAAGCGCGCAGAAGTTTATTATGCTTCCTCGGTTAAACATCTTATTTCACTTTTTAAGCTCGTGGTTAAGCAAGAAATTAGCAGGGAAAATCAGCAAAGAAACTTTGGCGATGCCAGCCCCAATTCTATCCAAAAACGCTTCCAAACCTTTAACCGCATTGTTGACCGTTTTTTAACGATTGACATCAGCGCATTTGCAACACGGGTCGCGCGTAATTTTGCCAACATTACTAATGCGGATAACAAAAAACGGTTAAGCCGTGAATTTGAGTCTGTGATTGCAATTAACCCCGCAGCGGTGTTGGACAGCAAACAAACGCAGGATTTCTTTAACGGCATGATTGGCGAAAACGTCCAGTTGATTAAGGGATTGCATACCGAATCATTAAGCCATGTGCAAAAAATTGTGCAATCGATGATAGGGGGTGGCAAAACGTTGCGCGAGGCAGGAAAGGAGATAACGGCAGCGTTGAATATTCAGCAAAACCGAGGAATGCGAATTGCGATTGACCAAAACCGGAAAGCGATGGGTGATTTAACCAATCTTCGAATGCAAAAGCTAGGGATTAAGTTGTATCGCTGGTCAGCGGTGATGGATAAAAGAAAAAACGGCGGAACCCGTCCCTCTCATGCAGCGATGAATAATCGCATTTGCCGATTTGATGACCCAAGCGTGTATTTCAACGATAAAACCAAGCAGTGGGAAAAACGAAAACGGATTGGGGGCGTGGAGCTTCACCCTTCGCAAGATTTTAATTGTCGCTGTGTCAGCAAAGTAATTTTACAAAGCATAGAAGGATTGAACGATGAACGGCAATGACAACCGATTGCCTATTGATATTAAGGGCGCACAGCAATTGGAAACGGGTTATCGCATCCCGAGCAAAATTGCCAAAGTGGGGATACAGGAATTTGAAGGCAAAGAACTCTCCAGTCATGTACCTAATTTGATCCCCACCCAACGCTACAAGGTTGAAGTGTTACCCGAAGACCTTTTTGATGTGGAGACCATCGCCTCGTTTGAGGGAAAACCGCTTACCTTTTTTCACGCCCCCAATAACGAGGTGACCAGCAATAACTGGAAGGATACCGCTATTGGTCACGTACAGAATGTGAAGCAGGATGGCGATTATCTTTCAGCCGATGTTTTCCTTTATGACGCTGAGGCGATAGCTGCCATCAAAAATTATCAGATCAAAGAGCTCAGTTGTGGTTACAAGTCGTTTATCGAACCGACTGGCACCACAGGAGTAGATTTCAAGAAAACCCATATCAGAGGTGACCACGTGGCAATTGTTGACGTGGGACGCTCTGGGCATGATGTCAAACTAGGAGATAGCGCTGTGTCTATGAAAGCAAAACTCGCTGCCGTAAAAGGGCAGCACACGTTGGGGGATGAGGGCGAAACACCCGATACCCTCGATACTCTATTGATTCAGATGAGTGATTACATTCAGTTGCTCACCGAATCCGCCGATGAAGCAACAAAAGAAATTGGCGAGATATTAACGGGATTAATCGGGAAAGCGCAAAGTCTAAATGTGACAGCGTCACCTACCAGTGAGGTTAAGCAAGGCGATGATGACAGTGAAATCACCTCCGTGCCTGAAAATACAGAGGTTACCGATGAGAAATCGCTGATTGAGACACTTAAAAAGCAGCTTGAAGAACTGACCGAAAAACTCAAAGCACTGGAGGAAGAAAACGCCCGACTGAAAGCAGAAAAAGAGCTAGCGGAAACGGAAGCCGAAGCCAAGTCAACGTTTGGTGACGTGGCAATTGGACATGCCAGAACCGCACGGCAAATCAAAGAAAACGTGATTATCGCGAAAGGGCTGGTGACGCAGCTAGAAGCGCGGAAGCTCGGCGATTCTGCGATTAACGGCAAGTATGACTATCTCATCAATCGTCAGCGTGAACAGAATAAGCCACGATTAAATCTTGGCGATAGAAAACCCACCAAATCCGCATCACAACGCCTAGGAGGTCGCTAATGGCATCTGGATTCACAAACTGGGATTCCGATAAAGGAACCTTGCGCGCGGGCACAATCTATCGCGCCTCTAGCTCCAATGACAAAGTGTGGGGCGAAGAAAACAACACCACGACTGACCTTCCCTACGGGGTATTTGTGGCGGTGAACCCTGACGGCGGTATTAAGCCGATTTCGGCGGCAACTGATGTCATTCACGGCATTGTTGTACGGGATATTTACGGCGACAAAGCACCCCACAATAAGCAAGTCAATGTCGGGCATTTTTCCCACGGGGATTGCGTGGGTGTGGCCACCGCAAAAGACCAAATCTTCAAACGAGGCGATAAAGTTTATGTGGTCGCCACAGGTGATGATGTTGGCAAGGTATCGAAAACCGCAACAGGCAATATCGATTTAGGGTATTGGGTGGAAAATGTCAGCTCAGGCAGTCAATGCGTAGCAATCACGCTTGGCTTTATTCAAAAGGTAGGAGAATAACCGATGGCAATTGAAGAAGCCTATTTTGAAACGGTGTTGCAAGAAGCATTAACCGAACGTGACACGCAGCTACAGGAAAAACAGTTACCTGAAATCAATATCGGGGAGGCAATCCCAATCAACGAAGGACTGGATTTTGCCGATGAATACGTAGAATACGGTATTACCGAGGTGTTGGGCTCTGTCAAAGACGGCATTATTGGCAACAAAACCAACTCGCTGGTGACGATTGATAGCACCATTGAGATGTACAAAGCGCCTGTTTGCCAGTGGGCAAAAGCCGTTGTATGGACACAACAGGAGCTTGAAAAAATCAACAAAATCAATATTAATCTGCAAAGTAAAAAACAGGATGATTTGTACGCCAATGCCCTGTCAACACTGCAATATGCAGGTTACCTCGGACATCAACATGTGAAAGGACAGGAAGGATTGTTGACAGGCAGCAAAGTTCAGGTGATGAATGATGAATCCGGCAAATCACTGAAAGACATGACCGCCAATGAGTTTATCAAGCTGGTGCTGGATACTTACAACAAGGCGTGGGCAAACTCAGATTATCGGGTTCAACCAACGCACATAGCAATGGATGCCGCTGATTTCATGCTGGCAATGCAGAAGTTTGATAGCCAAAGCCCCATTGTTGGGACTGATTTACTGCCTGTTTCTGCGATGGACAGGATCATGGCTGCGTTGAGGAAGGCATCGGGTAATGACAGCTTTACGATTACCTTTGTGAAAGTTCCGGCAGGATATGCCAGAGAAATAACCAAAGGCAAAACCCGCTTGGCAATTTACACCTACGACGAAGAGTATGTCGAAATGAAAGTGCATATGCCGGAGTTGTTAGCCGTTCGCCAACGTGATTTGTTGACCTACGAGTGTGGTTATCGTTCTGCTTTTGGTGGGGCAATGTGGAAACAACCGCTATCTGCCGTTTATGCCGATTACAAAACCGCCCCAAAGTCATAGACGGTGGCTTCCCAAGCGGAACAACCTTGCCGTCTGATAATTACTTTCCGCAATCACCATCATGAGGGCAAGCCCCTCATTTTTATTTGAATCCTGGAGTCAATGATGAGCTACACAAAAACAAATTGGGAAAATTCACCGTCAACCAAAACCCCATTGAATGCGGAGAATCTGAACAATATTGAAGCGGGGGTATCTGCCCTTCACGAAGCACTGGACGCCGGAACACTTAAGGGCGAAAAAGGCGATCAAGGTGAAAAGGGAGATAAGGGCGAAAAAGGCACGAAAGGCGATACGGGGGTTGGTATCAAAAAAATTACCGCTTCAAAAGAAGGTAATGTTGTGACGTTGACGGTTGAGTTAACGGACGGCACAAAACAAACCCCTTCGTTTGAAGTATAATGTAGCGGATTTTATCCTCTTTTTTTGGGGGCGCCATGCAAGAAATGATAAAGAAATTTCGCTACCGTTTTGGCGAACAAACCTTTACCGCCGATGAAAATAAATTGCTGCTCTATTTAACCGATGCTGAAAATCGTATGGACAAAAAAGTGTGGGGAGCGATGTATGAACAAGGCTTGATGTACCTGACCGCTCATCTGCTTTTTTTGGCTGGATTTCATGAAAATAGTCCAACCAAGGATTCTCATTCAGCCGATCCGAATGCCCTGTTTGGTAGTCAAAGTGTGGGCGATGTCAGTGTCAGCGCCAATTTTTCAGGAACCGAGAATGACTGGTTTAAAACCTCCGCATTTGGTGAGCAATATTTGGCGTTGGAAAGTCGTATTAACAATTACGCGTTGGCAATTGGGATGAACTGGTAATGCTGAAATCAAAATTGCTTAAAAAAGCCAAAAAACAGTTTGCGGAACTTAACAAACTGAAAGTGAAAGTGGGCGTATTGGAAAATACCAGACCGTACAAAGATTCAGATATCAGTGTGGTTGAAGTCGCTACAATCCACGAATTTGGCACGGAGGAAATCCCGCCTCGCTCATTTTTGCGCGTACCGATTCGTGATCATCAAAAAGCCATCATTGAAAAAGCGGTAAAAGAAAAATACCGCTTATTTATTTCAGGTGAAATTAGCGCAAAGGAATTTCTGGCTTATATCGGCGAACTGGCGGTTGGTTGGTCAATTGAGGCGTTTGATACACAAGGTTTTGGGGCGTGGCCTTTGCATTCTGAAAGCACCAAAGCGCAGTTGAAAAGGAAAGGCGTCATCGAAGCAAGACTATTGCAAGATACAGGCGCACTCAAAAAATCGATAACCTATCAGGTGGTGAAAAAATGAGACTACCCAATATGGCAAGAACCATCCGCCGATTTTCGCAACCGTTAACCTTCATCACGGAAGTGATTACTACGAAAGATTTTAAGCCGGATTTTGCGGTGACACGAAAATCGATTGAAGGCGTAATCAGCAGTTTGCCGGATGAAGCGATTAACAAGGATAGTCTGGACTGGTCACTAACGTATTACACGGTGCATGTGCAGCCACAATATGCGGATCTGCTCGGTGTTTACTTGGAGTACAAAGGAAAAACATTCAAATCGATTAACCGCAAAGACTATAGCGACTATGGCTATGTACGCTATGTCTTTGAGGAAGTGAAGGATAGTGAGATCACTTGTCGTCTCTTGAAAGACTCGCCCCTAAACTCTGCATCTTAGTCAATATTTTATTAAGTTCATCTTCATTCAAAGCGAGTTGAGCAGCAACAAAAAATAAAATATGTTGATTCATTGTTCTTGGTTTTTCGCCACCCGTGTATTTACGCCACTGATTAGCACCGGATAGCCCACACAATTCAGCCATTTGATTTCCCGTAAAGCTCATCTTGTTTTTGAGTTTTTTTAAATCTTCTGTGGTTGGTGGCGTGTATTTTTTGATGATTCGCATAATGAAATGCCCTGTTAAGGGCATCCTTCTAAATAAATTTAATAATAATTGCGGTAATACCCGCCACAGCAGCAACTAAGCTGGCAGAAACTGCGATTGGATACCAAATAGTTTCTTTGTTTATTTTTGACGTTTCAGCCATTAGTTTACTAATTTCTGCTCTTATTTTTTCGATTTCGACATCGTGCAAGGCTTTTACTTTTTCACTCATATTTCCTCCTGTCAGGGATGTTAGCTGCGGGTTTCCGCTACCTGTAATTACATTACAGCGCCAAAGGGGCTATATGTCAATACAAAATACCAATTTACACCACAAAAACTACCAGCCACCGATCCAACGGCTGGCAATGGTGATTCGAGACACGCTAGAGGTTGCTGAAAATACAATATTTATCGGACGTGAAAATCTGGCGAATCAAGATTTTGATGCGCCTGTTATCAGTATTGAGCAATCTGGCAACAGTGAAGTCAAAGGCTTTAGCGAAACATACCGCCGAAACGTTGAAGTGATGGAATACAGCCAGCACGAGAAAATCCTTTTTGACGTGAATGTTTGGGGCAAGCAAGCCTTGCAACGGGCGCAAATTCTCTTGCGGTTACTTAGAACGCAAAAAGGCTTTGAGCAACAGTGGAAGCACACGATTAGCTTATCTGCGCCAATGGGTGTGCGTGATTTGCACTTTGCGACAGGTAGCCAGTATCGAGAGCGCGTGATGTTTTCGATTAACGCCTCTGTCGCGGATTATATCAACGTTTCAACACCCTCAATCAATCATCTTACTTTCCAACTTTCCAACGAAAAAGGTTTACAACATGAACAATAATCTTGGCATCGATATTGAAAATGTTGTCAATGTGCAGCTACTCAAAGAGCAACGAGGCGCAAATTACGACAACATCAACCACGTCATCATGATGACATCTGAAACGGGCGCGATTTTTGACGGTAAAACGATTCATGCCACCTACAAAAATATCGCAGGCGTGAAAGCCGATTTTGGCATTACCTCGAAAACCTACCAGATGGCGACTGCCTTTTTTGGCACGTCCCCTAATCCGATAGGCTCCGGTGGCAGTCTGATTATCGGACATTGGCGCAAAACTGATTTAACGCTGCCCCCAGTGGAATTTGACACACTGACAGGCTCAGAGATTGACAGCAACGCGTTACTTAAAACGCTGCGTCAAATTGAAGATGGCAGTATAACACTCGGTGAATTGACGCTTGAAAACCTGAACTTTGGTGATGCGGTCACGTTCTCTGATGTGATTAATATCCTCAATCAGGCATTGCCAGACGGCTACCCGTCTGCTGAAAATCAGCCCGACAACAACAATCTGCCTACCAACGGAAAGTCCACCTTTGCATACCTTGACAAGCGTTTGGTGGTATCAGGAAAAGGATTAGCTAACGCCAGCGAGGGGGGAACAGGTACGTTCATTGGGAATCTGCTAGGACTGGGTGATAGCGCTACCTTGACTAAAGCGACACCGTCTAAAACTTTGCCCGCCCAATCACCCGATGAGGCAATTGCCGATGTGGTGGCAGCATCTTCGGGTTGTGGGTATTGTTTTGTTGATGAGCTGACCAATGACCAGATTTTAAAGCTGGCAAGCTACAGTCAAGCCAACAAGATATTGGGCTATCAGGTGGTTTCACATCCTGACAATCTCACGACAAAAGGCTTGGCATGGCAAGTGAGCAAGAAAGGACAAGAATATTTTCGGCTGCTTTTTTCAAGGCGCAATCAAAAAGCCTTGGCGGTTTCCTATATGGCAAGGGTGCATGTTGTCGATTTCAGTGCTGAAAATAGTGCCATGACGATTCACTTAAAGGAGCTTGCCTGTGAGCCAGAAAGCTACAGCCAAACCGAGGTAGACAGTGCGTCATCCGTGGGTATCGATATTTACACTCTGATCAAAGACCGTCCGGTGGTGATGTGCTCAAATGCCAACGAGTTCGTCGATAATGTCTATAACCTGAAAGCGTATGTCAATCAGGTACAGGTTGATACCTTTAATTTAATGAAATCTACCGCCACCAAAATACCGCAAACGGAAAAAGGGGTGGAATTATTGGTTGATTGCATCAATCAGGTGGCAGCGAGATTTGTGAGAGCCAGCGTATTTGCTGCCGGAAAATGGACATCACCGGATACCTTCGGCGATGAAGAGCAATTTAAGCGTGCCATTGAGAGCAAAGGCTATTTCACCTATGCCAATCTACTCGCAGAGCAATCACAGGTGGACCGCATAAACCGCAAATCGCCCACTATTCAACAGGCGGTGAAAAATGCCGGAGCATTTCATCGGGCGGATATTATCATTAATTTCAATTACTAGGGGTAAAACATGGCGCAAATTTCCTATGATGTGGATGCAACAACCGTCATTCTTGGCGGTCGAGTCCTGAGTGATTTTATTGCAGGTACTACGGTGCAAATTACTTTCCCCAATCCCGATACTAGCCGTTTTAACGGCTCTGGAGGTTCGGTCAGCGTGGCAAAACGAACCGATGCCAAAGTTTCCGAGCTTGAATTTCATATTTTAAGGGGCAGTGCCGATGATGTCTGGTTATCCACGCTACAAGGCAGTGGTGAAGTGACGTTGCTCAATGCTTCGGTGAGCACGTTGTACAAGCTCGACGGCAAAGCCAAAACCGAAACTTTCACGTTTACAGGCGGCAGTATCACAGACCAGCCACAATTCACTTTTGCTAATACTGATCACAACGCAGAGATGACCTACAAACTGCAATTTCGGGATTTCACCCGCTCAATTTAACAGGAAAAAATTATGACAGAACAAGGATTAGGTAGCCTGACCGGGCTATCGCAGGATGATATTGTCGATATTACCAAAAACAAAACCTTTAAGGTGCAAGGTAACGAATTTCAGATTGGTAATTTCAATCACCATTTACGGTTAAAAGCGCTGGAAATTATCGAGGACTTGGGGCAATCAAAACGCATTGCCGCGACGCTCTCAAGTCATAGTGACGGCAATCTGAGACAGCTTTTCAACCAAATCACCCACGACGGCATGAGTATTAGCAAATTGCCGCACTTTTTTGACGAAAAACCTGAGCTTTTCATTCCCTTAACGTTAACGGTGTTACACCTCTACGCCGCCCCTTTTTTATCGGCATTAACGGCGAGCTGACCTTTACCCCGCGTTATCCCAATAGCTGGCGACAGTACGTCAGAAAATCCTCACTGAGTGAGCACGACAAACTGCTTTTTTCACTGGTGAAGGCGGGTTACGGCTCCGTGGGTGAGCTTCTGGCGTTGCGCGATGATGACATGTTCTTCTATCTGAAAACAGCCGAGCACGCCTTTATCACGGGGGCGATTGAGTGGAAACAGCACGACGAAGCGAAGCAAAAGAGGTGACGAATGAGTGAAGAAAAGCTAAGTCTGGATATTGGTGTGAATGCCAATGCGGGCGTGATTGATACGTTGATTACTGCGCTTAACGAATTATCCCGGCAATTAGGCGGTGTGACGGGGAAATTCACCACGGTGACCGCAAAAGTTGACCAACTTGGCATCGAGAGTGCCAGCACCGCAAAAGACGTTCAAAAAGCCTCTGACTCCGTCGATGAACTTGGCAAAGAGGCGAAAAAAACCGAAAGCAAACTCGGCAAGTTGGGTGAAAAACTCAGTGAGTTCAAAGGGATTATCACAGGGGCGTTTACTCTCACGGCGATTATGAGCGCAGGTGAGCAGATTAATAGCTTTAACAAAGCGGTTCGACAAACAGGCATTGACGCAAAAAGTTTTCAGGTGTTAAGAGAAGGCGCGCAAACGGTCGGTGTAAGTTTTGACGAATTGTCGGACGGGGTAAAAGAATTTCAACGTGCGATTAATAGTGACGGTGATACCGCAAGTCAAGTTTTTAAGAAACTCGGTATCGCCTTTAAAGATAGTAACGGCAAAATCAGGGATACCAGCGTCCTGTTGCGTGAAACGGGCAGCGCGTTAAACAACATACAGGACAAAGGCGCCAGAACGGCGCTTGCCGAGCAGGTTGGGCTTTCCTATGAAATGGTTGATGCCATCGGCAAAACTCGCGAAGAATGGACAGCGCTTGAGAAAAAAGTCGCGGAAGGGCGTGCATTAACCCAAGACGATTTAGAGCAGTCTGAAATTTTCCGGCGCACGTTCGCCAGTGTCTTACTGCAACTGCAACAGATTGCAGAAAAAGTCTTTGCCACGCTTGCGCCGATTTTCAATTTTGTGTTGAAGGGTTTGCAACCCGTGATTGGTTTTATCGCTAGCGTCGTGGGGGCATTTGCCAAATTAATCACTTTTCTCAACAAAACCACTGACGGCTTTTGGTTGCTGGTTCCGGCAGGATTGGCACTGGTGAAAGTGTTTCCGCTTATCACGGCAGGGATAAAGGCGATTGGCGCAGCGATCCTTGCTAATCCTGTTTTCTTTGGCGTTACCGTCGCTATTATCGCTATTATCGCCGCCCTTGAAGACCTGTACGTCTGGTTGAACGGCGGAAAAAGCGTGATTGGCGAATTCTTGGAAGGTTGGGGAATATTTCCCGATGATGTGCGAAAAATGATTGATACGGTCATCGGTTATTTTTCTGCCATGTGGGATCAAATCATCAAAGACTTCACCGATTTATCCAATTTCCTGACAGCGTTTTTCAGTGATGATTGGGACACGGTGATTGCCATGCTAAAACAGGCATTTGTGCAGTTTTTTGATGATTTGATTGCGATATTCACCCCACTGGATAACTGGTTTATTGAGAAATTTACCGAAGTCACCACGTGGTTTAAAAAAACCTTTAACGATGCCTGTGACGCGGTCACGCAGTTTTTTATTCAGATGTGGGAAGATATCAAAGCGCCGTTCGTCGCTGCGTGGAATTGGATTAAAGGGATTTTCACGAGCGGTACTGCTGAGACTACTGAGGAGATGACCGCCAGCTTACAAACTGTCGCTGAGATTCTCGAAACGATTTTTACGACACCGCTTGAAATCGTTAAAGCGCTTTTTTCCGGCAATTTTGGGGATATCGGTAACATCATCAGCGACAAATTTAAAAAAGTGGCGGACGGCGTGAAGAAGATCTTCACGGGTACGTGGAATGCCATCAAAAGTATTTTTAGCGATTCCGATAAAGAACTCGACAACGCCACCAAAAACGTGGAATTCGCCAATGATAGGCTGCAACAAGCCAGTCAAACGATTAATCACATTTCAACAAGCAGCCAAAAAGTGATCAGCAATTCGGCCTCACAGACCAACAACATCAATGTGAATGTGGCAGGTAGCAACAGGGCAATCGGTCAACAGATTGGCAGGGAGGTTAACAACCATATCCCGATACTGAGCCAAGACCAGCTGGTACGAGGAGGCGCATTTTGAGTTTTCTCTCTCAAGTGATTTCCAATCACATCTCCAATACGCCCACGCAAAAAATCGGCATCGCGGGATTTACTGCCTATGTCTGGACGGATAAAACCACGCAACGCAGTGCTACCGTCACCGATATTCCACTGGAAACGGGCGTTGTGATTGCCGATCACATTAACTCAAATCCTGTGCAAATTTCGATAGGCGGCGTGATTTCCGATGCGTTTTTACGTTTAGGGAGTGAAAATAATATCTTTGAGTCTTTCAATCGGCAAATTGGTTTTATTGATAGCTATGTGGGAAATCGGACACAGGCGGTCAGACAAAAAATCAATGACATGAACAGCAAAGCGCAGCAGATCCTGGATTTGAAAACGCAAGTCGAAAACACGGCGCAGGGAATTTATCACACGGTCACAGGCAGCAAATCGGGTAACGGCATTGCTCAACAGTTTGTCGATACGTTCACGGGCATTTTTGAGAATCGAGAGCTTATTAGCGTCGATATGGGCTATCAGGTGCTCGATAACATGGCACTGGAAAGTTTCGCTACCTCACAAAGCAATGAGGACAGCTTTTTGCTGTTCACCTTAACCCTGAAGCAAGTGCGTTTTGTCACCTTTGAACAAGTGAATATCACCCCTGTTGCCAACAAATCCGCTACAGGGATGAGCAAAACAGGGGCAGCGCAAATGAGTGGGGCGAAAAACAACGGGAGCCAAACACCATCCTCCGTCGCTTACGATGTCAAAGAAGGCGTCAAAGGCTTTTTTCAACGTTTTCTTGGTTGGAATTAACATGTATAAAATTGAAAACCTCTCCAGTGACCCTATCCAGACGCACACGCTGTTAACCGATATTGACGATATTGAGCTGACATTAACGTTTCATCCGAGTATTTCAGCGTGGAATATGGATATTACCTATAGGAATATCGAAATTAACGGGGTGGCGGTTTCGCTTAACGTACCGCTGCTACACGATAGCCGATTGCCGTTTACGATAGTGGCTATCGCCCGTGACAATCCGGATATTGAGCCGTCCTTGCTGGATGATTTTGCCAGTGGCAGGGTCAATCTCTATCTGCTGGTTGGTGAAGAAGAGAAGGAGGCCGTCTATTGAACCGTCAAACGCCGTTTTTTCGTGATTTCGAGTTGTTAATAGGTGAAGGGAAAAAGGCAATAAAGATAGTCCCGCCGTTTAAAATCGCCTTTTCCTTTTCGAAGGATTTGACCCGTGACCGCCCCAATATCGGGCAAATTTCGTTGTTTAACTTGTCGCCGTCGCGTCGTCATTCGCTGGCGGATTTCCAATACCGCAAGCAGCATATTGCCGCTCAACTTTCAGTAGGTTATCTGACCACGGGCTTGAAACTGCTGTTTTCCGGCTCTGTCACTAAAGTCACCTTATCAAAGCAAGGCACTGAGATTGTCACAACGCTGGAAATTGCCGATGGCGGTTTTGCTTTTCGCACAGCAACCATCAGTAAAGCCGTGAACTCAAAGTCTGATGCGGTCAATGCTGCTTTGAGTACCATGACAGGCGTCAAAAAAGGCAAAGTCACAACGCAATCACCGTTAAGTCGCCCAAAAATCATGACGGGTTTTGCGTTTGATGAATTACGCAAGCTCAAAGATGAGAAAGAGCAGCTCTACATCGACAACGGACAGCTGCATATTCTGAGACGAAACGAGGTGCAAAACGGGAAAGCGGAATTAATCAGTGTGAGTACTGGATTGATGGAAACGCCCACGCTTGACGATAAAAATGTGCTGACCTTTAAAAGCGTCCTGAATCCGAATGTATCCATTGGCTATCAGGTGGCGATAGATAGCAAAATTTCACCACATCTTAACGGGTTTTATCGCATTTGCGCGATTGACTACGCAGGGGAAAGTGACACAGGTGAGTGGGCGATGACGTGCCAATGCCAGCAGGAAAAAAACTACGTGGTGGTTAAGGAGAGTAAGGTGTGAATATCGAACTGATGAAAACCATTGCCAATCATATCAAATCTGAGATGGGCTGTGCCTTGATTGCCAAAGTGGTCAAGGTGAACGATACCACGGTGGATTGCCAGCCTGTCACGCTCAAGAACGTGGTGATTAACGATGAAATTCACGCTATTGCATTTCCGGTTTTTCCCGATGTGCCTGTCTCTTGGTCACAAGGGGGCGGAAGCTACACCGCTTATCCGGTCGCTGTGGGCGATTACTGCATTTTGCTCACCTTTGATAATTGCATTGATAATTGGTGGATAGGCAACGACAACGTGCGAGGAGCAGAAAATCGCTTGCATGACTATAGCGATTGTGTCGCCATTTTTGGACTTTGCAATCGTAACGGGGCATTTGCGATACCGAAGGTGGCGACAACCGCAGGTGACCATCTTTTTACCGACAATATCCACGTGAAGCTCAATGTCACCATTGACGGCAATCTTGAGGTGAAAGGCACTATTACCGCGCCACAAATCACCGCTCAACAATCGTTAACAGTGGGTAATATCGATGTTGGCAACCATACGCACGGAGGCGTAGAAACAGGCAATGGCAGCACCGGAAAACCCAAATAACCCGAAGGTGATTTTCGTGAAAACAGCAAAGTTAACCGAACACAACGATTGGCGATTTGGTCATTCGCTTGATGATTACCTGATTGACAGCGAGGCCATTCACCAGAATATCAAATCCCGTTTGCAGTGTTTTAAATCCGATTGGTGGCTAGATGTTGAATTTGGTTTGGACTGGCTGCAACTGCTCGGCTGTCGTGGTACGGGTGAAACCTTGCGCCGTGAAATCTACAAGGTGGCATTAGGCACGGAGGGCGTTGTTCGCGTCGATAAGCTCAATATTAAGGTTGCCGACTTCACCGCACACATTGAGATGGATTACACCGATGTCTTTAACCGGACACGTAACCTTAATCAGAAGGTCAGCCAGTGAATATCAAGTTAAATGAAAACGGCATCACCATTGCAACATTGCCTGAACTGATAGAAACCTTGATTGCTGAATTTAAAGCGATTTACGGCAGTGATATTAATCTTTCACAAGATACGCCTGACGGACAGCGAATCGCGATTTATAGCCGGATTGCCCATGAATGCTTGGTATTGGTCAAAAAGCTCTATCAGAACTTAAAGCCCGAACAGGCCGAAGGACTCCACCTTGATTATCTGGCCAGAATCAACGGGCTGTTACGCAAGGAAAACGAAAGCGACAGCGATTTGCGACGCAGACGGTTAAAAACCTTTGAGAATGCCAGCCAAAGCACAATAGGTGGAATTGCTGCCCGGTTGAATCTGGTCAAAGGTGTGACCGATGCGGTGGTGTACGAAAACAGCACGGGTGAAACTGACGCGCTAAATATTCCACCGCACGCTATTTGGGTGATTGTTGAAGGGGGTGAAAATCAGGCAATTGTGGATTGCATCGCTAGAAACAAAACAGGGGGAACCGGACTTAAAGGTACTATCACGGGAAAATACATTGACAAGATAGTGAGATCCGACGGCACTTTTTTTGAGGTGGTGCATGAATACCGATTTGACCGCCCTAAAATCACCGACATTTCAATTAAGCTCACCGCCACGCGTGAAAAAGCCAATGAGCCTGTGCCGATACAGGAGATCAAAAACGAACTGGTGAAATCCCTTTATCGCATTGGCGAAAATATCAAAGTGACTGCCCTTTACTGCATTTTGAACCGGATTGCACGCGCTTACTATGTTTCTGACCTGCAAATAGCAAAAGACGGCAACACGTGGACGAGTGCCATTTTAAAGGCTGATGTGGACGAGAAGTTCAACATCGTCAGTGACAACATCACGGTTAATGAGGTAGTCACGTGAGTCTCGAAGAAGAATATCAAAAACTGCTGATTAAACAGTATTACACCAAACCCAAGGCAAGGGCGGAGATTTCCGCCCTTTTTAATCTGTATGCGGATTGCTTTGATACCGTTGATGCCTTTCGGGAAGCGGTTAATCTCGAAAAAGCGCAAGGTGACCAGCTGGACATCATTGGCAGTTGGGTAGGAATTAGTCGCTTCCAGCCAAGCGGTGAGCGAAAAGGCTTTTTTGGCTTTGAAAATCACGCCAAAGCGTTGCCATTTGGTCAAAAGAGCGGAAAAAAACAAGGCGGCTTTCGCTCCAAATTTGCACAGGATTTTTTGCCACTGAAATTGCCCGATAAGCAATATCGCAGCCTGATTAAACTTAAAATCATCAAAAATACCGCCCTTGCCACTGCCACCCAAACAGGTGATGTGAGCCTGTCGTCACTGCAACAGGCTGTTAATTTTGTGATGGAGGGCGAAGGCTATTTGATTGACCGCCAGAATATGAGCCTCACCATCGTCATTACGCCAAGAGCCGATAGGGAGTGGCTGGAGTTTATCTTAAGACTTGATTTACTGCCTCGTCCTCAGGGTGTGCAGATTAACTATGTCACGCAAGAACCCAAAGGCACCTTTGGCTTTAAGGGGCATCAAAATGCCATTTCATGGTACAGCCGTTTTGATACCCACCCAGAATCAAGAATTGGCTATTTTGCCAAGAAAACGTTGTTAAATAACAGGAGAGAACTTTGAAAATCGATAGACCCAATATTGATATTCAACCGTTTGCAGGTGGCAGCAAAACGGAAGAGAGAACCGCGTTTGGTTCAAAAGAAATCACCGACAATCTGGAGAAAAATCTCAATGCCGATTTTGCGCGTGGATGGGGAATTGTGCCCGTGTCAGAATTACCCACCATGCAAGATTTTAATGCCGTGGGATTTACGATTAGCTCGCTTGTGACCCACCTCTACCAGAACGGCATTGCTGAATATGCCGAAAAGCAGATTTATAACAAAGGGGCAGTGTGTCTGTCTGATGGTAATATCTACCTGTCAAAAACAGAGAACAACGCCGGAAATCCAGTCACCGACACCACCCAATGGCAATCACTGAAAGACGCCATTTTGGGTGCAAATATCGTGCAGCAATTGGGCAATGCCACCGATAAAGTGATGAGCCAGAAATCGGTGACAGATGCATTAAATACCAAACAGGCAAAAGGGGATTACGCCACCAAAACGGAATTAAACCAAGGACTCAATACCAAGCTCAACAGTTCCGCTGTAAAACAAACAACGGGCAATTCGACAAGCGAGGTCATGAGCCAAAATGCAATCACTGACGCATTAAACAAAGCTACCTCAATTGATGGTATTTATCCTGTAGGGATTGTGCTGTGGTTTGCACAAAACAAAAATCCCAATACCTTGTTCCCTAATACGAAGTGGCAATACATTGGTGAAAATAAAACCATTCGGTTAGCGAAAGCAGATGGCTCTAATGTATTAACCACAGGTGGGTCTGACGCTATTAAGCTAACCGAAGCGCAATTACCTGCTCATGGGCACACTTTTTCAGCAACAACCAGTAACTATGATTATGGTACTAAAAATACCAATACAACAGGTAATCATTCACATAATTTTCAGGGAATAGTACCGGATAACTGGAAAGCTGCCGGACAAAGTGGTTATAGGAATCAATGGGAAGTTGGTACTAAAACAACCACCCAAGCCGGTAACCACTACCATACAGTTACTCTTGGTCCACATTCACATACTGTTTCAGGTACAACCGGAAAGCTGGGAAGCGGTTGCGAAATTAATATCACCAATGCTTTTGTTACGCTAATGGGCTGGTACAGAATCAGTTAAGGAATCAACATGTTCAGAATTTTTAAAGCTTATAATTACACGAGTGATACCTATGAGTTGATTGGTTCTTGCGATGCTTACACGGATGAGACGCATGACATATTGCCTTTTCATACCGAAAAAAAACCGATTGACAAAAAAGAAGGTTTCGCTGTTGTTTTTAATGAAAAAAATCAGGAATGGGAATATCAGGAAGATCATCGAGGCTTGGTTTTGTTTGATACGAAAAACCGTCAATCTGTCACCCTTGAAAAACTGGGGAAAGTGCCGAAGGACTTGACCCCCTTAGCCCCTAAAAGTGAATATGATATCTGGAATGGCGAAAAATGGGTCAAAGATATTGAAGCAGAAAATCTGGCAAAAAGACAGAGATTAGAAGACATTAAACAACAAAAACTGTTTGATGCAACTTTTGCTATTGGTCCTCTTCAGGATGCTGTTGATTTAGACATTGCGACTGAAGAGGAGAAAAAACGACTGATAGCCTGGAAAAAATATCGGGTATTTGTTAATCGCATAAATACATCAACAGTAGATAATATAGTTTGGCCTGTTATACCTAAATAATTTTATTAACTATTTTTATTTATAAGGCTAAAAGAAAAACCTAAAATTATAGCAATATTCATAATGTTTATATCTTCGAAAAGTCCCATTATTAATATATTACCAATGAATATTGCTAGTAAAACTTTGAATATATAATTGTCACTTTCTTTTTTTAAATTTGTTATTAACGTTTTTAAAATTTCAAATATGAAGTACAATAATGAAATTAAACCAATTATACCTGATGAAAACCAAATAGATAAAAAAACATTGTGTGGACCAATTGATTTTTTAAAGATCCATTCAGGATGGTGGATTGATTCCTTATTATAAATTTCATCATATATTCTACCTCCATACCCATAACCCTTTATAGGGTTCATTTTAATTAAATCCCAAGCGGCGCCTTGTGTGCCATTACCATATCTAGCACTTGAACTTGTCTGGGTTAATTTCGAAATTAAAAGATCTGATTTTAAGGTGTATTTTGACAAAAAAACACAGCAAGAAAATAATGTAATAATAGAAATTATTACAATGGGTTTTCTGTATAAAACGTACCAAAGTAAAATTACAAAAATAACAGCTAACCAAAAACCACGTTGCAACGTTGCAATTGCTAAAAAAAACAAGATTGGTATTGATAGAATTGAAAAGTAAATATATTTTCTATCTTTTAGATCAATTGAAAAAAGAAAAATAGGTATTAAAAACATCAAGCAATCACTAATTTTTCGGTGATTGAAAGTCGATAAAATTTTTATGTTTTCGATATATTCCTGATAATATTGCATTAGTTCTTTGAGTGTCAAAGTAAAAAACAAGAAACTGAAAGAAATAAAAAATAATCTCTCAATATTTTGCTTTGTTTTATTTTGGAGCAAAATTGGTATAGCAAAAATCACCAACAACATCTTTTCAAAAACATTTTTATAAATAAAATTGAGAGTTACATTAATATTATAACTAATCAATAATGTATAAAATATTGATAATATGAATACTAATAATGAAAAGAAAAGATAGTTATTAAATAGCTTTAATACATTATTTTTGGTTTTACAAATTAGATATAAAGCAGATATAAAAAGTAATATTGATATTGCGTGTTTATATCTTGTTATATCATCAAAAAAATAAGTATTAATATAGAGAAATATTATTAAATTAGTCCAATTATCCCTCAATGAGGAATTGCATGTTGATAATAGGCTTTTCATTTTTTTCTCGAAATTTTAGCTAAAATATACTTAATGTAAAAAACATAACTTTTTAGATATTTCTTTTGATATTTAAGATGTCTACTTTTTCTTGAAATTTCTTTATAAGATTTTGGCTTTAATAACTGATAACTACTCCATGGTGATTTTGATTTAGCCAATCTAAAAATTTCTGTTTCTATGTAATCAGTAGTCCAATCATGCCAAGGCTTAGATAAACCAACATAGTGAACTATTACCGATTGGTGATAAATAAAAAACTTATTTTTTGATTTTGTTCTTATTAACGCATCAATCGGAAAAAAAGTATTATACTTTACATCTATTAATTTTACATTTTTATTTAAACAAATATTTAACGCATCTTGATCTGGGTAATTTAGACTATTTTTTTCATTTAATTCTTTGAAAACTTTTTTTGTGATTTTACATTTGTTATATTTCATTAAATTAATATATAAAAATCCTGAATTAAAATACTTATTAGTATCTATTTTTAGTTTAGATTTATCTTTAGCTTCGCTATCATGAACAGCGTATAGAATTATATCATCCTCAAAATTCAATTTTTTTAAATCGACCATACTACCTTTACAAAAGGCATCAGAGTCTAAATATAAAACATTTTTTATTTTATTTTTCAGATAATCTACAATTATCAATCTAAAATAAATAGCATATGACCAGCAATGATTTGTGGGTAAATTATTCAATTCTTCACATTTTAGAAGATATATAGTTATTTTGGTGTTATATTGTTTGGCTAACTGTGAGAATAAACTTTCTTGTTCTCTATCAAAAAAATCAGTGAAAACATGAAAATGAAAATCCATATTATTGTTATGCATTAGTATCGAGGCGATTGAGACTCCAGTACCAAATAGAAAGTTTTTGTCTACCCCATATGCAATATTAAATACATCATCTGAATACTTTAATTCATCGTCAACTAAATTAATAACTTTAGTTACTAATTTAGCAGCTTCAAACTCATTTTCATTAATCATTATTCACCCTTAAGCAAAGAGCCCCATCAAGGGGGCATTTCTCAATGACTCGGACTAAATCGGGATTTCTTCCGTTCTTCCAGCACCGCGCCCGTCTCTTTCGCTTTTCTCTCGGCCTCAAAAAAACCGTGGACTATTTCACCGTCTGGAAATCGCCAAGCGTCGCCTGTGCCGTTTGCCAGTCTTGCCATCCAAACATCGGTATCTTTCTTGGCTGGAATTAACCGCTTTTTGCTAGTCTTAATCTTCTCACGGAGTTGTATTTTTTCGTCCTCAGACAACTCGGCGGACAATACTTTACAATGCTCAATGATTTCAGCAAGGCTTTTTTCGTCGGTGGCATCATCGAGGGCAATTAATGCGGCTTCCAGTTCTGGATGGGTTGCTAGTTGTACATCTATCACCGTTTCTGCTTTTTGACGCTGTTTTTCGTTTCGTTCGCGCAGAACATCCCTCAGCGATAGCCGTTTAAACGCAGCAGGAGCCATTCTAAGCGATTTTTCCGTTGAATTTGTATCTTCGTGTACCTCAAACATCGAAAATAGCTCAGAGGCGCAAGGAAGCCGTCTAGCGAGGCGATGAATCACTGTCTTGAGTGCCATTCTATCAAACCACTTCACCCACGGACTTGAGTCGTATTTTGCGCTTTGTACCGTATCCCGTATCTTTTCCACATCTGAACGACTCATCACTTCAACAACCAATTCACCACTATTGAGTTTTGCGAAGGCATAGACTTTCACCACCTCATCGCTATCAACGAACGCTGGACGGTGGGTTAAATGCTCGCCGTTCTCATCAATCACATATTCAAATTCATCTTGTGAATAGACAACCTTTGCAATGATATTGGCTACCTGACCGGATTGACGGGCACGTTTGATAACGCCGTCCACCATCTTAACCTCCAAAGGGTACTCCCACCGACATAAGGTGGGAGGGGAATTTGGTCGGGCTTGAAAAGCCCGAAG
>NZ_CAJCFU010000024.1:0-177706 GCF_903968575.1 Arsenophonus endosymbiont of Apis mellifera
GTTATTTGCTAATAGCCAACGTACTCACTAGAGATTGACCACTATTTGGTATTTCTGAATCACTCAAAAAAAGACCAACGCAAGGCTGGCAATATTAGGGAAATGATGTGGTTACGAACACAACAGCAATAATCTTACCACAGATAATTCATAACTGATCATATTTCAACACATAACAATGTGTGCTTAGGCTATCTGTTTTTGAATGAGGATAAATAAACATGATTACTTTAGCGGAATGGAATGCAAGGAGGGATAGACCAAGAAGAATGGACACAGTCAGGGGTTGGGTTAGAAATGGGCTAATTCAACCTCCCCCCATCAAGGATGGAAGAGAATATTTAGTTGAAGAGAGTGCAATCAAAGTTAACAGCATTAACGAAGTTAGTCAAAAAAGTATGTTGCTGCAAAGGATAGGCCATGACCAGAATCAGAAAAACAAAAAATCGGGATTTGCCCCCTAACCTATACAAAAGAAACGGGTATTATTCCTATAGGGACCCACGTACACGTAAGGAATACGGTTTGGGTAGAAACAAAGCCTATGCAATTAACGAGGCTATTAGTGCAAATCAGTTATTGATGAAAGCAGAGAAAGTAAAGCCACTAACAGAAAGGATCGACGGGCAGGGAACTGTCTATTTTCATGAGTTTTTAGATAGATATGAGGAAATTCTATATTCCAGAGGTTTAAAAGAGAAAACAATGAAAGATTATAAGCAAAGAATAGGTGTGATCAGAAAAGGATTTGTTGATGCGCCGATTCAAAACATAACCACGAAACAGATTGCAGATTTTCTTTATACCTTTATTCATGAAGGAAAAATAACTACAGCGAAAATATTGAGAATATCTTTGATTGACTGCTTCAAGGAAGCATCGGCTAGTGGTTTAATACAATCAAATCCTGCTGAGCTAACAAAAACACCAAAAATAAAAATTCAGAGAGCAAGATTGTCTCTAAATGACTTTAATACTATTTTGAGTTTAATAAATGACGATCATCACTGGTTGAGTCAAGCAATGAAACTTGCTTTAGTTACTGGGCAAAGAGTATCTGATATTGCAAAATTGAAATGGAAAGATATATATGATGGGAAATTATGGATTATTCAACAAAAAACCGAAACTAAAATAGCAATTCCATTGGATCTAGAAATTGAATGCATAAAATTAATCAATATTTTGACGAACATCAATCAAGTAGCTGACTTTGTTATCACAAAAAATAAAAAACAAATTACAGCAGTAAGAATATCAACCGAGTTTACAAAATTTAGGGATAAAACAAAATTAGCATGGGAAGGATCTCCCCCATCATTTCATGAAATACGAAGTTTATCTGCAAGATTATATACAGAGAAAAATGGAAGTGAATTTACGCGTAAATTATTAGGCCATAAATCAGCAGAAATGACAGCTAAATATCAGGATGACAGACAGAATAGTTGGATTGAGATCTAAAAACATAGTGAGCAGATTGTGAATTATAGCGATAATATCCTTTTATCTATATGATAATAAAGGAATTTAAATTTAGGTAACTATTCCTAAGATAGTTTTGCTCTGTTCAGTTGATGTACGTCGTTTTATAACAAAAATTTTAGCCACCCATTATCCTGGTTTTAATGTGCTCTCTTTTGCTGAGATCACCGAAGGAACTGAGGTCAATATCATAAAAACAATTTAATTAATTCAAGGACTGAATTATGCAAATGGATCTTGCTTCACTTGTCACAGATGCAATCAAAACAATGGGGAAACCGGATTTATTTCCCCAAGGGCATCAACTTAATAATCATTCTACTATCACGCTCGAATTAGAAGAGTTACCTGATATTCATATCGCTATGGTAAATGATTTACCCACCATTTGGGCTAACCTGGGATATATAGAGCCAAATGTTATTCGACAGCTAAGTGAACCCTTATTAGCAACCATTATTAGTAACCATTTGCCTTTTTTTTATCCCGGGCAACCCACTTATTTTCTTAATGATGAAAATATACTTGAGTTACGGGCAACCTTCTCTATCACAGCGCTAGAAAATGCGACCCAATTTGCCGAAGCAATCGACAGTTTTTTTCAATATATGCTCAATATCAATAAATTATTGATTGGTTAACTAGCAATGAACAACAACTTTATGCCCTTTTATCCAGTTGCCTATCCGGTACGCATTCAGGGAAACATTATAGAGGCACCATTAAGAAAAGTGTTTATCGGCGAGGTTTGCTTATTAAAACCCTATCCTGGTAGTTCACAAACGATTGGGCAAGCTCAAGTGATCGCTTTTCACCACCAACAAGCATTACTTAGCTTAATGGGTTCATCCCATGGACTCTCTTTAACGACAGCCATTGAACCCACAGGCCATACCCTTTCTATTCAATTAAGTGAAACGTTATTAGGCACCATGTTAGATGTTGCAGGTCACCCCATCTTACGCTTTGCACCATCGATAGCATTGAATGCTACTAGCTGTCGACGCTCAGTTAATACCAACGCGCCAGATTTCTTAAGTAGAAAACCTATCACTAACTACTTTGCCACTGGTATTCGGGCGATTGATGGGCTATTAACGTGCGGTGTAGGACAAAGATTAGGCATCTTTGCTGCCGCGGGTTGTGGCAAAACTATATTAATGAATATGCTGATCAATTATGCACAAGCCGATATCTTTGTTGTCGCGTTGATTGGTGAAAGAGGCCGCGAAGTTACCGAATTTGTTGATGAATTAAAGCGATCACCACGTGGCAGTCAAACGATTCTTATTAGTTCAACCTCAGATCAGCCAGCCGTTAATCGCTGTAATGCCGCTTTAGTGGCTACCACCGTGGCAGAATATTTTCGTGATCAAAATAAACATGTCGTTCTCTTTATCGATTCAATAACCCGTTATTGCCGTGCCTTACGTGATGTTGCGTTGGCTTCGGGGGAACTACCCGCTCGCAAAGGTTTTCCCGCTTCGGTTTTTGAACAACTTCCCTCACTACTTGAACGGCCTGGCAATACACAAAAAGGCGCGTTAACCGCTTTTTATACTATTTTACTGGAAAATGAAGAAGAACCTGATGCGATCGGTGATGAAATACGTTCTATACTGGATGGCCATATTTACCTTTCTCAATAATTAGCAGCACAAGGACATTACCCGGCCATCGACATTTTACTCAGTACCAGCCGTCTTTTTCAACAAATCACTGAGCAACAGCAGCAAACAGCTGCACGAGATTTTCGTCATTATCTTACCCAATTAGCATCATTAAAACTCTTACAAGAATTGGGGGAGTATCGCGCTGGAGAAAATCATGATCATGACCAACTTATCAATAAAAAAAGTGCTATTGAGCAGTTTTTGCAACAATCGTGGCAACAATCTTATTACTTTTCTCAATCGGTTAAGGAGTTTTATGACATCGTGGCGTAAATTTGAAACTCCGATCAAATTACTACAACAAAAACAAACTAGATTAGCGTCAGCCATCGGCCAAATTAAAAGAGAAATAACCAATGAACAGCAGCGACATCACCAATCTTGTTTTTTATTTACTCAACTAATCGAACAAGCCAAAACATTAGAGCCTGTCGGACAATTAGCCTATAACGCCTTGTTTGACAGTAAAAGGAAGCAAGCGATAGTAAAAGCACAAATTAATCAAGTGCAGACAGAAATAGCATTAATTGAACAGAAGATAGCCCAACTGGATCAACAAAAAAACTTACTTCAGCAACTGCAATGCAACTTGGTAAAAAAAGAGAAAAAATTACGACATTGCTACCAGCAGGCAAAAAAATGCCATCGTTTAAAAACCGCTTCGCAAGAAGAGATACAATTACAGGAATTAGCAATTTATGGTAAATATTGATACTCATCAACGTCAACAGATTATTAGTAATTCATCTTATTTACCAGATAATCTGTGCACTAGTTTTTCTTTATCAGAACGCTATGATGAACAAATAAATAATACCTATTTATCAAAAGAAATTGATGAAAGATTAACTTTATTACAATCCATTATTGTCACCGCG
Organism: Arsenophonus endosymbiont of Apis mellifera; assembly: GCF_903968575.1. NCBI lineage: Bacteria > Pseudomonadati > Pseudomonadota > Gammaproteobacteria > Enterobacterales > Morganellaceae > Arsenophonus > Arsenophonus endosymbiont of Apis mellifera. The sequence continues at coordinate 4,037 of NZ_CAJCFU010000024.1, forward strand.
CTACCCACTGAAATAACGCTTTATAATCAAGAGCAAAAGCAACACGACTCGCTCGTGACGGAGTTAATTATCCCTACTAACCTACCTTTCAATAACACTGAAATACCTACAAATTTTTTTTCGACAGGCTATCAACAACATTCAGTGACCGTCAGTAGCGATCAAAAAAGCGATGCCATTAACCAGCAAGCGATAGAAAAACAGATTCAAATCAGTGAATTGGTCGAAAACCAACAAATTTGCGTAAAAATTAAATCCACCATGTTAGCCAAACATCTTGCTGACGATAAACTTGTATCAATTGAGACAGAAACCGTTACTAAATCATTGTTAAACGCTGGGGATACTCATTTGCAAAACCTTAGCCATAAAGTGATAAAAGAAGATGACTTATGGCCAACGATTACAAATGAGTTAAATAACACAGAGCTGGTAGAGCAAGAAAATTGCCAATCCCTTACCGATAGTAATAACTTAGCTAATAGCGACAGTGCATCTCATTTTACTAACTGGCCATCCCTCCAAGTAGCAACCAACTACCAAAGCGACATAACGGCAGAACTTCCGGCCAAAACAGCAACAACTACTATGCCATCTAACCATTCATCGCCTGAAGCAGAATTACGTTATACATTCACTCAATGGCAAGGTGGTACTCATCATGTTGATATTTATCGGATTGCTAATCATCATCTGCAACTTATGGCATCAAATAGCCATGTTATGTCAATACTACAGCGCCACTTAAACGAAAGGGCATCGCCATCAACAGTATCCTTAGCTGACACGCTTAATATCACACTCAATAACAGTGACGAATCAGGTGATGAATCATCATGAAGGGCAAATTATCACTTAGAGCCAGCAGGTATACAGATAAAACTCCGTTATTTCAGGCATTTGCAACGCATTATCCCAGTGAAAAAATTATTACTGATAGCTACTGCTTCGTATTATTGTTACAACAATCGAAATTGCAATTAACCGTTTATCTACCGATTGAGGTTGCACTCCGCCAATACTTAACTATGCTAGCGCCACTGCCCTGGCTTTCGATTCCTGCCAGTTATCTAATTGAATTGTTACAAGAACAACTTACCACTATTTCAATTCCGCAATTAGGTGAATTTCAAATTCAAGTCACTCAGTTTGACTGCCTGCAACAACCGATTGAGGCTATTAGAATAACGAGCTCGTTAGGCCAGATATTGATTGTTGATGCCAAAGGTAGTATGCCGTTAAAGGAGAACGGCTATGCTAACTTACCCTTACAGGTCAGATTTTCTATTGGTTATAGTCGATTAAAACAGCAACTTTTTCGCACTTTACAAACGGGAGATATTTTATTACTGCAACAATCCCAAACCTATCTTAGCGTGGAAACAATACCGTTATTTCACTACACCTGGCAACCTCAAGGAAATATTATGTTAGCTCAACCCATTGTCACTGATCAGGATGATCATAATGCCAGCTCCGAATCCTCTCCAGCTCTTTTTGATTTAAACCAGTTACCGCTGAAAGTGAATTTTATTTTACAGCGCCAAACCTTTAGTTTGAATACAATAAAATCCTGGCAAAGTGGTACACAACTCATTCTTAATAGTGATGCACATTGTGCCATAACTTTAGAAATTAATGGCCAAACTTTTGCTAAAGGGGAATTGATCCAAGTCGGTGAACAACTTGCTGTTGAATTACACACACTGTTATCTAGCGAGCAAGAAGGTTAGCCACCATGACAGATAATCCGGTTTCTATCATCATCCTACTGTCAATTGCCACGCTACTTCCCTTTTTGATTGCAGCAGGAACCTGTTATTTAAAGTTTTCTATTGTGTTTGTCATGGTCAGGAATGCCATAGGGGTACAGCAAGTACCATCCAATATGGTGTTAAATGCAATTGCTTTAATTTTGTCACTGTTTATCATGGCACCATTGGCCAAAAATTTTTATCACTATACTGTCAATTATCAAACAGAAAATCCCCATGCTTTTACTGATCCAGTGTTACTTGATCAGTTTTTAGATGAAAGTTTACAGGATTATCGTCAATATCTACATAAATATGCCGATCCAGAACTGATTAAATTTTTTGTCGCCGCGCAAGAACGTGTTCCTCAACCAGAAAACCAAATCGATAACTCGCTAGAAAATAGCTCTCTTATTCCTCTATTAGCCGCTTATGCCCTGAGTGAAATTAAAAGCGCATTTATTATCGGCTTTTATCTTTACTTACCTTTTGTGGTCATTGACTTAGTTGTATCAAGCATTCTACTCGCTTTAGGCATGATGATGATGAGCCCTATTACCCTATCGGTACCCATTAAACTGGTATTATTTGTCGCTATGGATGGTTGGTCTTTATTATCAAAGGGGCTTATTTCGCAATACTTAGATTTTATGGCAGTCAAATAATATGGACATGAGTTATGCAATGAGTAAAGGACTTTATCTGATCCTGATCCTGTCATTATTACCTGTGCTGGTCGCTACCGCTATTGGCTTGATCATTGGGCTATTACAAACCGTCACCCAAATCCAGGAGCAAACATTACCTTTCGGTTTAAAACTAGTGGCCGTTTTTATCTGTTTATTAATGCAAGCTAGTTGGTTAACGGAAAAAATTATCGCTTATGCAACTGAAATGTTTAATCTTGGTTTCAGCGCAGGGATCTGACCGCAATGATGAAACTTTATTTAGCGCTACAAAATTCATTACTCAATTATTTACTAATTTTTGCCCGTCTGGCGCCACTGTTTTTTATGTTGCCTTTTTTAAGTGATCGCATACTAACCAATTTATCCTTAAAAGGGATTATCATTTTATTACTTACCCTTTGTTTATCACCATTGATAGTCATCCCAACATGGCAATCAACCAGCCAATTTATTGCGTTATCCGTTGTTGAACTATTTATTGGTTTAACTATGGGCATCTTAATGGCTACACCTTTTTGGCTAGCCTCAGCGATAGGTGAATTTATTGATAACCAAAGGGGAGCCAGTATTGGTGATATGCTTGATCCAACGACTGGCTCTGAATCTTCCTCACTCGCGTCATTAATCAATATGTTCTGTGTTGCATGGTTTCTCAATCATGGCGGCATGATTGAATTCGTCGCAACAATAGTCGAAAGTTATCAACAACTACCTATCGGCCGCCCAATTGTTCATGTTGATTTATACGGCTTAGGGAAATGGTTAACCCATTTCATTATGTTAGCAATAACGCTATCAGCACCGATATTAATTGGACTGTTTATGTTAGAAATCGGCTTGGGTCTCTATTCATTATTCTGCCCGCAATTAAATGCATTCTCTTTATCGTTGACCCTTAAAAGTATCGTGGCTTTTAGCCTGCTATTTATTCTGTTTAATACGACGCTACCTCAAACACTTATTTCGGTGCTTCCACCTTCAATTTCATCAATAATTATAGTGGGCAATTGATGGCAGAAAAAACAGAAAAACCAACGGCCAAAAAATTACGTGATTCAGCTAAAAAAGGTCAATCTTTTAAAAGCAAAGATTTAGTCTCCGGTTGTGCCTATTTTGCTGGTACCTGTGTATTAGGGTTTTATCTCGATTTTGAGCAATTCATTTATTTTTATCAGCATATTTTATTACATCCTCACAATATTAATCCGCAAAGTTTTATCAATGCATTAATATCGTTATTTTTATCTATTGTGTTACCAGTGGTATTTATTAGTGCATTAGCAGCCATTATTCCATCACTACTCCAGTCAAAATTTATCCTGGCAACCGAAGCTATCAAGCTGGATTTTAAAAAACTGGATATCGTGCAAGGAATAAAACGTCTCGTGGATAAACGGGCGCTGAAGAATCTGCTTAAGGCATTACTATTTTTAACTATTTTTCTCAGTTGCTGTTATTTTTTTATTCAATCATACCAATCGACACTGTTATTCACCCAACGAAAAACGATTTGGCATATTATCTATGATTGGCGTATTTTAACGCTGAAATTTATCTTGTTTTTTCTGCTATTCTCACTGCCTATTTTGCTTCTTGATGCCCTATATGAATATTTTCTTCATCACAACGAGATGAAAATGGAAAAGCATGAAGTAAAACGAGAATACAAAGAAAACGAAGGTAATCCAGAAAAAAAATCGGCCCGTCGCGGTGCTCATCAAGAACTACTCAACGCTGAAACTAAACAAGCAATAGCACAATCATCAATGATATTAGCCAATCCGACTCATATTGCCATTGGTATCTATTTTGATCCTGATAACAGCATATTACCGCTGGTAGCGGTTCGCATGGCGAACCAATATGCACTGGCTGTACAAGCCTATGCCAAAGAGATAGGTATTCCAATTGTGCGTAACATCAAACTGGCACGCCAAATTTATCAGCGCTACAGATTATACGAAACCGTAGTAAAACAAGATTTACTCGATGTGATTGATATTTTTATCTGGTTAAAGCAGGTAGAAATGGCCGCCATACTAGAAAATACACCAACAGAAGCAATAAACAGTGAGCAAAAGTCTTAATATTTTTGTTAACTTGGCGGATTTTTGCAAGTTAAACCGCTTAAATTCCTTTACTCTGTCATAAATAAAGCGAGAAGATGCTATGGAACAGCAAAATACGATTAACCAAAATGATAATAACACCGATGCTCACCTGGATGAGTACACTGAACTGGTGACAGAAGCCCTCCAGCAAGGTGCCAGCTTAAAGGATTTAGAAGGCATACCCGATGAACTGATGGATGGTGTTTACCGCTTTGCATATGATTTTTATCAACAAGGTAAATTGGAAGAGGCTGAAACCTTTTTTCGTTTTCTCTGCTTATATGATTTCAATAATAGTGATTACATTATGGGGTTAGGGGCGGTTAAACAGCTACAAAAACAGTATGAAACAGCGCTTGATCTCTACGCGCTGGCTTATATACATGGTGATAATGACTACCGCCCAATGTTCTACGGTGGACAATGTAATCTTATTATCGCTGAAAAAGAGAAAGCTAAATACTGTTTTCAGAAAGTTTATCAACATAGTAGCGATCAAGAATTAAAGAATAGAGCGCAAGCCTATCTTGAACTCTTAACAACCTCTCCATCAAATGACGATAATCAAGGATGACCTAAAGATGGTAGAAATTAACCGATTAACAGCTAACAAAGCACACCCGTTTGCTGCTGTAAAGCAAGACGTAATCGCGGATAATAATCTGGTCAACCAATTAACCGCGCTACAAAAAAATATTATTCAACAAGTTAATAGTGTGATTGAAAACGAACAAAAAAAAACGGCCAGTCATAATCAATCTGATAAAAATATACCGATCCTTACTCCACCCACAGATAATTCTTTATCTAGCGTAGATAATAATGCCCAATTACTGTTATTAATGAAACAATATCAACAATTGATCGGTAAAAATGAGATTAAAAATCTACGCGAAAATCTTACCCAATGGAAAATTCAAGCCCAGTTGAATCATCAGATTCAACAAGCCAAAAAAGTTGAACAAATCTACCGGCAAGTTGAAAAAAAGCTCAATCAGCATCGAGATGATTTTATCAACAGTTGGCTACGGGTCGCCAGCGGGCTACATGAACAAACCGAAGCTGATACTAATGCGCTGGCCAACCTATTTGCAAATCAGGGACTCAGTGAGCGATTTAGGCAAGCTATCGCAGGAAAAAATCGCCTCACTGATCGGCAACAGATGAGCAAACTATTAGAGGAAGAGTTTCCATGGCTGAAGTTAGATTTAACTAATGCCAAATTGTCTGTTGATGAACTTAACCAAAAAAAACTTGCCATTAAACAATTTTGCCAAGGCATTGAACATAATCGCCCAAAACCTATCTTTAGTGATAGTACTGGTCAAACCGATAAGAAATGGCGTGATAATGGTATTATACATACACAATGGTATAACGCTGTGCGTTATTCGATGCAGGATAGCAAGCGAACATTATACTCTATCTCTTGCGCTCAAGGCGCTTATAAAAGCCTAGTGCGTGATACAGAAGATCAGCGTGATCGATTGGCTAATCTTAAAAATGACACTGACATCGCCGAGCAACTGAATGAAGCTGAAAAAAGTATTTTCAGTTTAAAGCTAGCCACCTTTAAAACATTAATCGAACTGGAATCGCAGCATCTGCAAGGCAGCGCCAAACTCACTTAACTGATGGCAAAAATGCGTGAACTGCTTGGCTCACTCACATTGGAAAGCATGAGTAGCCAACGAGAAATTTTGCAAGAAATGCAACGCATGATTGAAATCCAGGCAGAAAAACGTGCACAAGATATTGATGAAAAAATTCGTAAAGCAGAAGAAGCCCGTGAATGGATGGCGATTGGCAGTCAAATTTTTTCCTGGTTAATTGCGGCGGTCGGTGTAGTGGCCGCTGCTTTTACCGGTGGTGCCAGTCTGGCTTTAGCCGCTATTGGCATCGCCTTACTGGCTGCGGATACCATCTGTCAGGCAGCCGGTGGTGGCTCCTTTATGAATCAGGCATTAAAGCCAGTCGGTGAAGCCATGATGAAAGTGGCAGAGTGGATCTCTGACTTTCTATGCCAAATCGCGGTTAGTGAAGCTAAATTACATGGAGCATCAGAAAGTGAAATTGCCGAACTGAAAAAACAGGCCAAGGAAATAACCGACATTGTCGCCACGATTATCGTTGCAGTCACAATGGTTGCAGCCGCCATTGGCACAGCTAAATTGGCCAGTGTGGCGGGNAAAATGATCGGCAAAATTATTGCGGACAAGCTTAAACGGGCTCTAAAGCACTTACTGGACAAAATGATCAATAATCTATTGAGTAACTTAGTACGCATCGTCGGCAACGACACCAGCAAAATGATTGCTTTCACTATCAAGCAAGTATTTAACAACTTGCTGGATAAAACCATCAATAATGTATTAATTAAAAATCTGAAAAATAAACTGACTCAATATATTAATGCCTAAATGGTACAAAAAAGCTTAATTGGTCTTTCTGTGATTAATGCTAATTCTAGTGCCGGCTTAAATCTCCACGCTACAAATTTGGAAGCTGACGTTATTAAACGATTAGGCGATTTAACGGTCATTAACCAAATAATGGCTCAACTGGATAAACTGCTTAACCAAGTGATGGATAATTTTGCCAAGGAGATGGAAACCGTCACTGAGTTAATGCGTAAAATAGGCGAAATGGGCAGCCAAAGCCTACATACCGGAAAATATATTACTCATAACTTAAACACCAGGGCATAAAAAGGACTTAATCATGTCAACTATTACTCCTTCAATAACTAAACATTCTGTTTCACCAATAATTACACCGGATGTTAAAAACATCACAGAACCTAACCAAATATCTGACAAAAAGGCATCTCAGATCTTGGCTAGTAAAACAGCGCAACAGCAGATTGAACAAACAACCAAAGAGCAAATCAATCAAACCAATTTACCGCTACTCTCTCTACCAACAGTGGAAAAAGATGCCGAGGCGTTAATCGATCGTTTAGAAAAATCACCGCCTGTGGTAATGAATTTATTAGGTACTAGTGATGTGCAATTACTAGCGTTACTGAATAAGATATCAGCGACATTAAGAGAACTTAATGCCAAAAGCCGTGAAAATGGCGATAAACTTAAAATTGCCACATTACAATCCAGCGAAAAAGTCAAAGACAGTAAATACACCGAAGCGGGTTCATTGTTGACAAGTGCTATCGCCGGAAGTTCTTTAAGTCTAGGAATGACAGTTGCCGGCGCAGGGATCAGTCTTAAAGGGCTAGCGCAAACCACCAGCAACAGTATTGGCAGTCTACAAAATAGCTCATTGATAGCCGGAAATGCCGTTAGCAACTTATCAAATCCAATCAGCCAAATAACTCAACAACCGTTAGCTTCTGGGCAAATTAAAGAACAGGGTAACCAGCGTATTTTAGAAACTGAGCAACAAATTAATAATGCTACAGGCGAAACTCATCAACGGGAAGAAAATATCAATGAAGAGGTAAAGAATAAAATGATCCAAATTCTCAATAAAATGATCGAATATAGCCAACAAACTGTATCCACTATCTCAGGTAATATTAGAGCTTAGGGTTAGCACTTATTCAATGATCAATAACTAGACGAAATTTTTATGATAATTTCAACAAATTCAACACCACAAACTGCCGCATTTTCTACAGAGATAAAGCACAATAATGCTACGCATACAGTTATCAATGCTAATACTTCATTAAATAATAATGCATTAAATAATATTCCATCTATGTTACCACCAGCATTAACTACTTTATTGTCTGAGACAATAGAATATGATCTTGATTTTACTGCTAACAATCCATCTAATACATTGCAAAATAAAAAAAATGCATATCTTTCTGCCGTAGATGATGTGCTAAACGATATAAAAAATGGCAATAGAGAGATAGAAAATGGAACGCAAAATATAATAAATGGAAAAATAAATAAAGATCCAGCACTAATAAAAAAAGGTGAAGCATTAGTAGAAAAAGGTAAGGCTCTAAGAGATAATGGCCAAACGAACCTTGCTCGACTATTATCGGATAAAAATCCTCCCCCGGTTGCCAAAAGTTATTATCAGTCACGTAACGCATCATTACCTACAGCACAACAATTCACACAACAACAGCAAACTTTAGCAGAAAATAATTATAACTCATTAATAGTGGTGTTTAATGATATTCAACAAACTATTAGAGATGCCAATAAGAGTTATCTGCACTGTTATCGCGATATATTTAAAAATAGTATGGAAAAATTTCAGGAGATTAGTGGCTTACTTTCTGATGTTAGTAATTACGTCAGTGAAAGCTCAAAAGATAACTTTATTACTCTTAAACAACAGAAAATGCTGAAGGATTTACGACAATTACACGCTAAATTATCGCAAGAACCGGATGGGATCATTTATCAACAAGAAATTAAATTTATCAAACTGGCGGAAGGTGATTATCAAAAAGTTGGCGATAATAGCGGTGTGCATTACACCGAAACACAAGCATTGGCACTGATGAAAAGCTATCGCCAATCTTTTGAACAAAAAGTTACCGGCACCTTAATGAAAGCGCCAGATTTAGCTCAAATCAATGCGGAAAGTTTAACGCAAGGTATTATAATTAAAATCAAAATTGATCCCAAACCATTAGCGCGTGTTATTCAAGTAGTGGAAAATTTGCAACTACCAGCCACAGATAATCTTGAGATCTCCCAGGCACGTTTCAATCTGATCAACACTGCAATTGATACTACTAAAAAAGATTATCAAGCCATGTTAGATGAGATGTCACAACGTTACAATACGGCCAATGCGAACTATGATAACTTCGTTAAAATTCTAAGCAGTACCATCAATGCTATGCAAGATAGCGCCAAAAGCTTTTTACGTTAATCTCTGCTCTACCCTCATTTCAATAATAAAGAGTAGTTTTTTATGACTACTCTTTTATCCAACCAATTTTTCCAGACTATTATGCTAGCAATAGAACATCAGAGAATAGTTTTGTAGCTTATATTCATAATTTCTCTATAATTAGAGTGTTATATTATTTAAAACGTATAGCATCGATAACATAATTGATTTTTATTCAGGTGTCTGATGAAGGCTTTCATGAAAAATTGAACATTTATCAGGCGATTGTTTATAAAAATTTATTCATATTGGTTTATTAAGAATGCAACTATTTTGCCTAAAATTCTTTTCAGCCTTTACTCTATTTTTATCACTTACTGGCTGCTCGTCATCAACAGCAGAAACAAAACTTACCTCAACCAAAACTGCATCATCTTCACCCACAACGCTGGAAATTCTTAATCGTCATCAACCCGCTACAGAAAAAACGACTGATTTGGTAGATCGTTTTGCTAGCCAGATTTTTACTGAAACAAATCCCCAAGGGATGGCAATCGTTGTTATCGATAATGATCAGATCATAACCCGTTACTATGGTGAAACTGCACCAGGCAGCCGAAAAACCCCTGGTCCTGAGTCACTGATCCGCATTGCTTCATTAACAAAATTGATGACCAGTGAAGTAATGATCAAACTAGAAGCGGATAAAAAATTACGAATTACTGATCCACTACAAGACTATAGCTATCACGGTACGTATATTCCTACTTATAATGGCAAACAGCCAATTCGCTTATATCATCTGGCTAGTCATACCAGCGGTTTACCAAGGGAACAACCTGGCGGTAAAATCGGCCGGCCAGTATTTGTTTGGCCAACCCAAACAAATCGTTGGGCATGGTTGAAGAAGGCAAAAATTAAGTGTTTGCCAGGAACCAAAGCCGCCTATTCTAATCTGGCTTATGATCTACTAGCAGATGCCTTGGCAAAAGCGGCAGGAAAATCTTATAAACAACTTTTTGCCGAAAAAATCACCTTACCAACCGCAATGTACGATACAACTTTTACACCAACTAGCCATCAATGTTCTCGCCTAATGGTTGGTTATAAATCCAGTCCATGTATTAGTACGTTAGCTGCCGCTGGCAGTGGTGGTGTTTATTCAACACCAGCTGATATGCAAAGATGGATGCAACAATTTCTGTCAACCCATAGCCAGGTTAGTAAACAAACCGCTCAACGTGAACAAGCGATCTATTTTGCTCGCGATATGCTTACCGACATTAAAGGGATGGACGTTGCTGGCCATGCCGATGGTATTGGCCTTGGATGGGTTTATATGAATCCACGAGATGGCATTCCTGGCATTTATCAAAAAACCGGTGGCGGTGGCGGTTTTAATACCTATATGACCATGATCCCACAACAACGTATTGGTATCTTTGCTGTGATTTCACGCAAAAAAGGCAGTAAATTTAGTCGGTTAACCCAAGGTGTCAATGATTTAACCGCCGCACTCACTATCAATCACAATAACGACCCTTTCCAGCCAACTAAACAAGATTTTGCAGTAAATCTGGTTAAAAAATTGCTAGAAAGTCCTGATCAGGGCTAAGCCGAACAAGAGGAAATAAATTTTTATCAACATGGTAACGGATTGATAATATACCTAACCATAATGCTAAAGCTCATCATTGCCGCCGCATTAATAATAAAATGCTAAATCCAAGGAATAGTACACTGGGTAACATTGCTGCTATCAGTGGCGGAACACCATAAACTAAACTTAGGCTACCAAAACCCTCATTGAGCAGATAAAAAACAAATCCCCCTGAGATACCGATCAATACCCTTCCCCCCATTGCAACTCTTCGTAACGGTCCAAAAATAAATGATAGTGCCATTAACATCATGACCGCTACCGAAAGCGGTGACAGAATTTTCTTCCACATATTTAATTGATAGACTGACGCTTCTTGCCCGCTCTCCTTAAGATATTTAACGTATTTATATAGTCCTCTTATTGCTAACGAATCTGGCTCCAGAGAAACCACACCTAATTTTTCTGGGCTTAGATTGGTTTTCCAATCCATCAATAAACTTTGTGAGCCAGTAATTTCTTTTTCATTATTAATCAAAGATTTATCTACTTGTGACAAATGCCACTGGTGAGTATCAGAATTATAGCGACCTGAAGCAGCAAAAATAACCGCTTGCAGTTTCTTCTGTGCATCAAATTGGTAGATGGAGATTTCTTTTATTTCATTTTTATCGATAACACGCTGAATATGAATAAAATTATTACCATCTTTAGCCCATAAACCACTATCTGTCACCATTAACGAGCGACCGACAATTTTTTCCGCCCGATAGTTACGCGCCCACTGCTCTGCCGCAGGTGCAACCCATTCACCAATCACCATCGTTAGGATCACTAAAGGGATCGCGGTCTTCATCACTGACATCGCAACCTGTAGGCGAGAAAAACCAGCCGCCTGCATCACCACCAATTCACTACGGGTTGCCAGAGTTCCTAAACCAAGTAATGCGCCTAACAGCGCCGCCATCGGAAAAAAAACTTCAATATCTCTGGGAACGGTTAATAAAGTAAAAATCCCAGCACTCCAAGTGGTAAAGTCGCCATCACCGACTTTTCTCAATTGCTCAACAAATTTAATAATGCCCGATAATGACACCAACATAAAAAGAGTCATTAGGATCGAGGAGAGAATAGTACGCCCAATATATTTATCTAATACACCAAACATCAGGCGCCTCCTTTGGAGAACTTAGCACGTAGTCGACGCATCATAACGGTATCCCAAATATTTAATATGAGCGCTAATAGCAGAAAAGCCGCATTCACTAACCACATGGTTATCTTGGGATCAATTTCACCTTTTTCTGCATTAGAGTGCAACGTACTTTGTAATAAAAAGAAAATTAAATAAAGCAACATAGCCGGTAACATACTTAACACTCGTCCCTGTCTGGGGTTAACTTCACTTAATGGCACAACCATCAAAGCCATAATTAGTACCGCTACCACCAATGTTAAACGCCAATGAAATTCCGCTTTTGATTCAGCATCTGTGGCATGCCACAATTGCAACATATCCTTTTGCTCGATTTTATCGCCTGTCACTGCCGTTTCTTTATGATCGATCACCGCTTCATAATCTTTAAAATCTGTTATGCGGAAATCGCGTAATAACGCAGTACCTTCATAGCGAGTTCCTTTATCTAATACCACAATTTGATTACCGTTTTGATCCTCTCGGATACGTCCAGTTTCTGCAATGACCACCGAAGGGCGCTGGTTATTAGCCGGGCGTAATTGTGCCATAAAGACATCAGTAAAATTCTTACCTTTTACATTACTAATATACAGAACAATATTTTGATCCTTGGTGGTTTTAAATCGTCCCTCAACCATATGAGCTAAACTAGGATTGGCTTGCGCATCGGCTAATGCTTGTTCTTGATATTTTGCCGACCAGGGTAACATCCATGCTACATTGACTGCCGCAATGAAAGCGGTAAATAATGCCAGAATTAAAGCCGCTATCACTAATACCTTTTTACCTAAGCCACAGGCATGCATAACAGTAATTTCACTATCGATATAGAGTTTACTGTAAGTCATTAACAGTCCAAGAAACAGACTTAATGGCAAAATCAATTGTGCCATTTCAGGGATACCAAGCCCCAGCAGAGGAAAAACTAAATCGGAAGGAATATTTCCCTGAACCGCTGAACTTAATATATTGATTGTTTTTTGACTAAAAAAAATTAAAATCAGGATAAAAAGTATTGCAACTTGACTTTTCAGCGTTTCCTTAACTAAATATCGAATTATAATCACACTAATTACACCTGTGGAAAACTTGTTTTTTGCAGCAAAATAGCTAACTTCATCGTATAGTTACAGTTAAGTACAATATTTTGGTTTTCTTAATGGTTACAATGTATCATGATGATAAATGTAGCATTAACTATTGGATCAACCAACAGAATATGCTTAGTCGTAATCTATTACTATCGGTAAACCATTGGGTTAGTTTAACATAAAGCAGCTATTTCATAAGGTAAATTTATACTGTTCGTTAATTTTAGCGATAGTATCAATCTTTGTCTTTAAAATTCAGGAGAATGCATGGAGTTTAGTGTAAAAAGCGGTAGCCCAGAGAAACAACGTAGCGCCTGTATTATTGTTGGCGTATTTGAACCTCGCCGCTTATCCCCTATAGCCGAACAACTGGATACTATCAGTGACGGCTATATCAGTGCCTTACTACGCCGCGGAGAACTGGAAGGTAAAGTCGGCCAAACGCTATTACTTCACCATGTTCCTAATATATTATCTGAACGTATTCTGTTAGTTGGATGCGGTAAAGAACGTGAACTCGATGAGCGTCAATATAAACAGATTATCCAAAAAACAATTAATACCTTAAATGAAACCGGCTCAATGGAAGCCGTCTGCTTTCTAACTGAGTTGCATGTAAAAAGCCGCAATAATTATTGGAAAGTTCGCCAAGCAGTCGAAACTGCTAAAGAAACGTTATATGTATTTAACCAACTCAAAAGTAATAAGTGCGAGCCACGCCGTCCCTTACGTAAAATCGTCTTTAATGTCCCAACACGCCGTGATTTAGCCAATGGCGAGCGCGCTATTTCGCACGGCCTTGCTGTCTCTATAGGTATTAAGTCAGCAAAAGATCTAGCTAATATGCCGCCCAATATTTGCAACGCGGCCTATCTAGCTTCACAAGCACGTCAGTTGGCCGACAATTATCAAAATCTTACCACCAAAGTGATCGGCGAAGAACAGATGAAAGAGCTGGCGATGAATGCCTATTTAGCTGTCGGGCAAGGCTCACAAAATGAATCGCTAATGTCAGTTATGGAATATAAAGGAAGTAACGATCCAACGGCTAAACCGATTGTGTTGGTCGGTAAAGGATTAACTTTTGACTCTGGCGGGATTTCTATTAAGCCATCCGATGGCATGGATGAAATGAAATATGATATGTGTGGAGCCGCTACTGTTTATGGCGTTATGCGCTTTGTTGCTGAACTAAAATTACCGATTAACGTCATTGCAGTATTGGCTGGCTGTGAAAATATGCCGAGCGGTAAAGCGTATCGGCCTGGTGATATTTTAACTACCATGTCGGGCCAGACAGTGGAAGTCCTCAATACGGATGCAGAAGGAAGACTAGTGCTTTGTGACACACTAACTTATATAGAACGTTTTGATCCTGATGTGGTAATTGATGTTGCAACTTTAACCGGAGCCTGTATCATTGCCCTTGGTAATCACTATAGTGGATTAATGTCAAATCATAATCCTTTAGCCCATGAATTACTTAATGCTGCTAAGCAAGCGGGCGATAAAGCATGGCGTCTACCTCTGGCTGAAGAGTTTTATGAGCAGTTAGATTCAAACTTTGCTGATCTTGCCAATATAGGAGGACGCGCGGGTGGTGCAATTACCGCTGGTTGCTTCCTAGAACGTTTTGCCACTAAATATCACTGGGCACATTTAGATATTGCAGGAACAGCTTGGCAATCAGGAAAAACAAAAGGAGCAACAGGCCGTCCTGTGGCATTACTTGCTCAATTTTTGTTAAATCGTGCTTATATAAACTGTGACGAATAATTGACCAGTGAATTTATAATAGGGTATTGTAAACAATACCCTTTCATAAGCGTAATGCGATGAAAAAAGCAACTTTCTATTTGATAGAGCAGCTATCTTCACAAGCAGAACTTGAAAGTCATGAATGGTTAGCCTGTCAGCTAGCAGCAGAAAACTGGCGGATGGGTAAACGGGTTTTAATTGCTTGTGAAGATCAAATTCAAGCCGAAAAATTGGATGAAATACTTTGGCAAAGAGAACCTCATCAATTTGTCCCGCATAATTTAGCAGGTGAGGGCCCTCGCTATGGCGCGCCTGTTGAGCTTTGTTGGCCAACAAAACGCAGTAGCTCAGCCAGAGATATATTGATAAATCTACAATTAACATTCGCAGACTTTGCCACAGCATTCCATGAAGTGATAGACTTTGTACCAATTGATGAACATTTGAAACAGTTGGCGCGCGAACGATACAAAACTTATCGCAGTATGGGTTTTAATTTGATCATGGCAGCACCACCAACAACTTAATAAATAACGACGCAAGATGGAAAAGAAACCCGCAAATCAAACTCAGTCTGAGCCATCGCTCGACAAAACTTATCAGCCAGCGGCAATTGAACAACCTTTATATGCACACTGGGAAAAAAATGGTTATTTTGCACCGCATGGTGATAACAGCAAACAGAGTTTTTGTATCGTGATCCCACCGCCAAATGTCACGGGTAACCTGCATATGGGGCACGCTTTTCAACAAACAATCATGGATACCTTAATTCGCTACCAGCGCATGCAAGGAAAAAACACGCTTTGGCAAAGTGGAACAGATCACGCGGGGATAGCCACGCAGATGGTTGTTGAGCGTAAAATTGCCGCGGAAGAGAATAAAACTCGTCATGACTATGGCAGAGAAGCGTTTATTGAAAAAATATGGCAATGGAAAGCAGAATCAGGCGGTAATATTTCTCAGCAAATGCGACGACTGGGTGATTCTGTTGATTGGCAACGTGAACGCTTTACCATGGATGAAGGCCTCTCCAAAGCAGTAAAAGAAGCATTTATTCGGCTCTATCAAGATGATCTTATTTATCGCGGCAAACGATTAGTCAACTGGGATCCTAAACTGCATACCGCTATTTCTGATTTAGAAGTTGAAAATCGAGAAGTTAACGGTTTTATGTGGCATTTACGTTATCCCCTGGCTGATGGTGTAAAAACGGCGGAAGGCCAAGATTACCTGGTTGTTGCTACTACTCGACCAGAAACCATGCTTGGTGATACGGGCGTGGCAGTTAATCCCGCCGATCCACGCTACAAGAATTTAATTGGCAAACAAATTTTACTACCTTTGGTTAATCGTCGTATTCCTATTGTCGGTGATGAACACGCCGATATGGAAAAAGGCACCGGCTGTGTGAAGATCACCCCAGCGCACGATTTTAACGACTATGAAGTGGGTAAACGTCATCAGTTGCCAATGATCAATATTTTCGATTTCAATGGACATATCCGCCAACAAGCTGAAGTATTTGACAGCGCTGGCAACCCTAGCACGATTTATACAACGACAATCCCTGCATCCTACCAAGGAATAGAGCGCTTTGCTGCTCGTAAGGCAATGGTAAGCGAATTAGAAAAACTAGGATTATTAGTTGCCATAAAGCCACATCAACTTACTATTCCTTATGGCGATCGTGGCGGCGTTGTTATTGAACCTATGCTGACTGATCAATGGTACGTTCGTACTCTACCATTAGCAGAACAAGCCATTGCGGCGGTAAAAGATGGCCGTATTCAGTTTGTTCCTAAACAGTATGAGAATATGTATTTTTCCTGGATGCAGGATATCCAAGATTGGTGTATTTCACGCCAATTATGGTGGGGGCATCGAATTCCCGCTTGGTATGATGAAGTCGGTAATGTCTATGTCGGTCATGACGAAGATGAAGTTCGTCAAACGAACAATCTCAGTGCTGACATTAGTCTACATCAGGATGAAGATGTATTAGATACTTGGTTCTCTTCCGGTCTGTGGACCTTCTCAACATTAGGTTGGCCAGAAAATAGTGAAGCGTTAAAAACTTTTCATCCCACCGATGTGTTAGTTAGTGGCTTTGATATTATCTTTTTCTGGATAGCCCGCATGATCATGCTGACGATGTATTTCATCAAAGATGAAAATGGCCAAGGGCAAATTCCTTTTAAAACCGTCTACATGACAGGCCTGATCCGGGATGAAGAAGGGCAAAAAATGTCAAAATCCAAAGGCAATGTCATCGATCCGCTCGATATGATCGATGGTATCTCCTTGGAAGATCTAGTGACGAAACGTACTGGCAATATGATGCAGCCCCAATTAGCTAAAAAAATTGCTAAACGTACGCGTAAAGAATATCCGAATGGTATTGAAGCACATGGTACCGACGCTTTACGCTTTACACTGGCAGCATTAGCATCGACCGGGCGAGACATCAATTGGGATATGAAACGCCTTACTGGTTATCGCAATTTCTGTAATAAACTGTGGAATGCGAGTCGTTATGTCTTGATGAATACTGAAGGACAAGATTGTGGTCAGCATGGTGGAAAAATGATTTTTTCGCTGGCTGATCGCTGGATCATGGCAGAATTTAACCAAACGGTAAAACTGTATCGTGAAGCACTAGATTCTTATCGCTTTGATATGGCTGCCAATATTTTGTATGAATTTACCTGGAACCAATTTTGCGATTGGTATTTAGAACTGTCTAAGCCCGCGATTCATAAGGGAAATGAGGCAGAAATTCGTGCGACACGTTATACCTTGATTGAAATACTGGAAAACTTATTACGGCTGGCGCATCCTATTATTCCATTTATTACCGAGACTATTTGGCAGCGGGTGAAAGTGGTTAAGGGCATCTCACAAGACACTATCATGTTACAACCTTTTCCAATCTTTGAGGCCAACAAGGTTGATGAAGCCGCACGCCATGATTTGGAATGGATCAAAGAGCTCATTAACGCTATACGAAACATTCGGGCAGAAATGAATATTTCACCCGCCAAGTCATTAGATCTGTTATTACGCGGCGCTAACCCTGCAACAAAACGACGTGTGACAGAAAATCTGAATTTTATTCAAGCGATGGCTCGTCTTAGCTCAATTACTATTTTGGCTGAACTGCAACCAACCCCCCTTGCTGTGACTAAACTGATAGATGGCGCGGAAGTGTTGATCCCAATGGCAGATTTAGTCGATAAAGATGCCGAATTAGCACGGCTAGATAAAGAGCTGGATAAACTGGCCAAAGAGATAGCAGCGATTGAAAACAAATTAGCTAATGATAGTTTTGTCGGCCGAGCACCTGCTGCGGTTGTTGAAAAAGAGCGTGAACGCTTAGCAATTCAATTAGCAGCAAAACAGAAACTGACTAATCAAAAAGCAACTATTAGCTCACTATGAAGAAGTAACAACACTACTACCTAATGTAGCAGTGTTGTTTACTCACAAACTTACTCTAACCATTACTTACTCAGCTTAATCCGCATTATCAGCTGATTAATAATTCTTGTCCACTCTAACAATTTGATTCTAATGTAATGCTTTCGGTTCAACGGGCTTTTCTTCTGCATCATCATAATTAGGATCTTCAAAGAAGGTACCCCAACCATCGTAGTTAATACCAATTTTTTCCGTTAACATCATCAATTGCACAACTTGTTTATTAATTAATTCTGCATCAAGTGCACTATCTCGATAGACATCACAACACATCAATACCGTACCATCTTCAATTTCTAGCTCTTCAGCATCGTGCACTTCATAACCTAATTTAAATGCCACTATTGCCGCTTTTTCCAATAATTTAAAATCTTTGGACGAAAAGTGATGTTCAATTTCATACAGAGCGTTCGGATCACTACCATCTTCCAACAATTCTTCAATGATTGAATGCGTTTCTGCTCGCTGCTCTGCGACGGCTTTTTTATCTAGTAACAAATTTTCTGTGGAAATTTGCTGTTCTGATAAGGCTTTTTTAAACGACGCCAACTCTTCAACTGAAAGGTAATGCTCTATTTCATAAAACACATTAGGATCACTGCTATCCGTCGCTACATTTTCAACATCCAAACGGGTATCTTCCTGCTGTTCTCCTAGTACTTTTTTATTAACCATGTCGCGCTCCCTCTGTATTAATATGACAGTAACTTTTGCATTCTCCCATAGCCAACGAAGGAGAGCTACTATTACAACAAAGAAATTTATACACAGATTGATTTGGATTTTTTATGATCATGCTTTGAATCTAAATTAAATATAAAAAAATGAGTAAAATTACCAAGTTATGTTTAATGAATGACTATGCATTTATAATTATTTGAATGAATATGAACAAAAAAAGGTTGATTAATAAAATTGTTTATTGATTAGTAAATAATCAAAAACAGATCATCAACCAAATTATTAATGGCTAAGCATTATAGAGTTAATTTTGCCAAAATCGGCCTCAATACGATTAGCAAAAATTTTTTTGTTAGGTTGCGAAAAATTTTATTTATATTCAATACATTATATTTTAAAAAAATTTTATCAATTTTCTTTCCACAATCACTTGCTATACTGACAGAGCGGCGTATAATGCGCCCAAATTTTTGTGGGAGAAAAAATGCATAACCAATGCTTAAAAGAATCAATATACGCATTGCTGCCAATGGGCTATTTAGTTATTGCATTTCATCCTCGACTAACCCTATTTATTCAAGCCCCTCAATGAGGGGCTTTTTTTTGGCATAACAATTAGATATGGCACAAAGAAAGGAGGAACAACACGATGGTTAATCCGTTGTATCTTCGAGACATAATCTCGATTAATGATTTAAAACGTGAAGATCTACTCGCTGTACTTGAGGTTGCTACGTCACTAAAACAACATCCCCAACCGGATTTGCTAAAACATAAAGTGATCGCTAGTTGTTTCTTTGAAGCTTCCACCCGTACCCGCCTCTCTTTTGAAACCGCTATTCACCGCTTAGGGGCTTCTGTGGTGGGTTTTTCCGATAGCAATAATACTTCGTTAGGTAAAAAAGGGGAAACCCTGGCAGATACCATATCGGTTATTAGCCAATATGTTGATGCCATTGTTATCCGCCATCCACAAGAAGGTGCATCACGTTTAGCAGCTCAGTTTGCAGGAAAAATCCCGGTCATAAATGCGGGTGATGGTGCCAATCAACATCCTACACAGACACTACTTGATCTATTCACCATTCAAGAGAGCCAAGGCAGCTTAAATAATTTACATATTGCGATGGTTGGTGATCTGAAATATGGCCGAACCGTTCATTCATTAACCCAAGCGTTATCAAAATTTGACAATAATCATTTCTATTTTATTGCACCTGAAGCTTTAGCCATGCCGGCCCATATACTACATCTGTTAGAAGAAAAAGGGATAACTTATAGCTTACATGACAACATAGAAGCGGTGTTGCCAAAACTGGACATTCTATATATAACACGAGTACAAAAAGAGCGTTTAGATCCTTCCGAATATGCCAATGTTAAAGCCCAATTTATTTTAACCAGCCATGAATTAGCCGCTGCTAAATCTGGCATGAAAGTTTTACATCCTCTACCACGTATTGATGAAATTACTACTGATGTTGATAAAACATCCCATGCTTACTATTTTCAGCAAGCCGGTAATGGTATTTATGCACGACAAGCACTTTTAGCGTTGATACTTAACAAAACCATTAATTTCTGAGGCATACAATTATGGCAAATAACCACAAATTACAAGTGGAAGCAATTAGCTGTGGTACTGTTATCGACCATATCCCTGCCCAAATGGGTTTTAAATTACTTTCGCTGTTTAAATTAACGCAAACTGATCAGCGTATTACCATAGGTTTAAATCTACCTTCTAATCACTTAGGTAAAAAAGATCTGATCAAAATTGAAAATACCTTTCTCACACCCGAACAAGCCAACGAACTGGCAATGTATGCTCCCTATGCCACCGTTAACTGTATTAAAGACTATAAAGTGGAAAAAAAGCTATCAATTAGCTTACCTGAACAAATTGATGCTGTTTTGATCTGCCCTAACAGTAATTGCATTAGTAACAATGAGCCAGTCAAGAGCAGTTTTAACGTGAAACAGCGGCATAATGAAGTCATTCTGACATGCAAATATTGTGAAAAAACCTTTGATCGACATGCGGTAATTAATAATATGTAATGCGCTATTATATAACCCCTATATATGTAGACCACTAAGATAGTGGTGCTAGTAAATTGATGATTAACTTTTAGACTACAAGGTAATGAATAACTTATGTCATACGAAATCAAAACTGAAAACGCGCCAGCAGCTATCGGCCCTTATGTGCAAGGTGTTGATCTTAGCAGCATGATTATTACATCCGGCCAAATTCCGCTTGATCCGAAAACCGGTGAAATAGCTGACGACATTACTGCTCAAACAACACAGTCACTGGAAAACATTCAAGCTATTGTGGAAAAAGCGGGTCTCAGTGTGGCTAATATTGTTAAAACTACCGTTTTTGTTAAAGATCTGAATGATTTTGCGAGCGTAAATGCCACTTATGAAGCTTTTTTTAATAAACATAATGCGCCTTATCCTGCTCGTTCTTGCGTCGAAGTTGCTCGCTTACCAAAAGATGTTCGCATTGAAATTGAAGCGATAGCTATTCGTTAATAAATTTCACTCACTTTGGTATTATGGTTAATAAAACTTAGTCAGCGCCAATGATTTAACCATTTACTTAACTAAATCTTTATAGAAACCTTTTCTATAAAGATTTTGCCACAATTAACCACTTAAACCTCTCCGTTGTTATTAACATTTAGCCAAAAAACAAACAACATCCAATTTCTTTGTTTTAGATCAATAAAAGTCCTGCTAAATAAACACCAGGCACTATATATTGTGCTTTAATATATAGTAAAGCACTATATATAGAATTTATAGACAGATTTATCCACAAATTAATGCTGCATATTTAATTGTGATTTAATTGTGGATAACTATTAGAGGAGCCTATTGTGAAAACAGTAGTTATTAAACGCGATGGCTGTCAGGTCGTTTTTGATAAAAATCGGATCAAACAAGCCGTCATGCGTGCAGCCACTGCCAATGGGATATGCGATGATCATTATTGTGCAGTTGTCGCCTCAGTCGTCGAACAACAATTAGGCAACCGTCAAACCGTTGATATTCATGAAATCCAAGATGCGGTTGAAAATCAACTGATGGCAGGTCGTTATTAAGATCTGGCCAGAAATTATATTGCCTATCGCCATGATCGGGATATTGCCAGAGAACAACGTAGTCGCCTCACTCACGAAATTCGTGGCTTGATTGAGCAAAGCAATGTTTCGTTACTCAATGAGAATGCAAATAAAGATAGCAAGGTAATTCCAATTCAACGCGATTTATTAGCCGGCATTGTTGCCAAACATTATGCTAAACAACATATTTTGCCGCGTGATGTCGTTATGGCACACGAACGTGGTGAAATTCACTATCATGATCTTGATTACTCACCCTTTTTTCCAATGTTTAACTGTATGCTTATCGATTTGCAAGGGATGTTAACCAAAGGTTTTAAAATGGGTAATGCTGAAATCGAGCCACCAAAATCGATTTCAACCGCCACCGCCGTCACGGCACAAATTATTGCTCAAGTGGCCAGCCATATTTATGGTGGTACAACCATTAATCGTATCGATGAAGTCTTGGCTCCTTTTGTCCAGGCGAGCTATAAAAAACACTTAAAAATTGCCAAAGAATGGCAAATTGCCGACCAATTGGGCTACGCTGACAGCAGAACAGAAAAAGAGTGTTATGACGCTTTTCAATCACTAGAATATGAAGTCAACACACTGCACACCGCAAATGGTCAAACACCTTTTGTTACCTTTGGATTTGGCTTAGGAACCTCAAAAGAGTCGCGATTAATCCAAAAATCGATCTTACAAAATCGTTTAGCTGGACTGGGTAAAAATCGTAAAACCGCGGTATTCCCAAAATTAGTTTTTGCTATCCGTAAGGGGATCAATCACCAATATGGTGATCCAAACTACGATATTAAGCAACTAGCATTAGAATGTGCCAGCAAACGGATGTACCCAGATATTCTTAACTATGATCAAGTAGTAAATGTTACTGGCTCCTTCAAAACTCCGATGGGTTGCCGCAGTTTTTTAGGCGTTTATGAAGAGCAAGGCCAAGTATCCATGAAGGACGTAATAATCTCGGAGGGATCAGTATTAACTTGCCTCGGATAGCCATTGAGGCTAAAGGTAACGAACAACAATTTTATCAAATCCTAGATAGCAGATTGGCAATTACCAAAAAAGCGCTGATGACGCGTATCGCCAGACTGGAAAATGTCAAAGCGCGTGTCGCACCCATACTCTATATGGAGGGTGCCTGTGGCGTTCGTTTACAAGCGGAAGACAATATTGCTGAAATCTTCAAACGTGGTCGTGCATCGATTTCTTTAGGTTATATCGGTCTGCATGAAACAATCAATGCACTTTATGGCACGCAAAAACATGTTTTTGATGATGAAACTCTGCGGCAAAAAGCCTATCAGATCATTAAACATCTGCGGGCAGCAACCGATCGCTGGAAAGCAGCAACTGGCTATGGATTTAGCTTATATAGTACTCCCAGTGAGAATTTATGTGACCGATTTTGTCGCTAAGATATGGCTGAATTCGGTTTAATCGACGGTGTTACTGATAAAGGATATTATACTAATAGTTTCCATCTGGATGTCGAAAAACAGGTCAATCCTTACGATAAAATTGACTTTGAAGCACCTTACCCAGCGTTAGCTAATGGTGGTTTTATCTGCTACGGTGAATATCCAAACTTACAACATAACTTAAAAGCATTAGAAGATGTCTGGGATTACAGCTATCATCATATTCCCTATTATGGTACCAATACCCCGATTGACGAGTGCTATGAATGTGGATTTACCGGTGAATTTGCCTGTACTAGTAAAGGGTTTGTCTGCCCATCTTGCGATAATCATGATCCAACCCGCGTTTCGGTTATTCGCCGTGTTTGTGGTTATCTTGGTAGCCCCGATGCCAGACCATTCAATAGCGGTAAACAAGAAGAAGTTAAACGACGCGTTAAACACTTAAAAAATGGTCAACTTGGATAACATTATAAATTATCATCGATATTACCCGGTTGATGTGGTTAATGGCCCAGGAACACGTTGTACGTTATTTGTCGCAGGTTGCCTTCATCAATGTAGAGGTTGTTACAATAAAAGCACCTGGAAAATTGACTCAGGTAAACCGTTTACCCAAGCAATAGAAAATCAAATTATCACTGATCTGCAAGATCAAAGGATCGTTCGCCAAGGACTTTCTCTCTCTGGCGGCGACCCACTGCATCCACAAAATGTAGCAGCAGTTTTACAACTGGTTAAACGCATCAAATTTGAATGCCCAGATAAAGATATTTGGCTCTGGACCGGTTATACCCTTGACCAATTAACCGCTAATCAACGCGCCGTCGTTAACTATCTTGATGTATTAGTCGATGGTAAATTCATTCAAGCGCTTCATGAACCCAATCTATTATGGCGAGGTAGTCATAATCAAGTGATCCATAAATTAGGTTAAGTGTCACGATGCCAAATCAGTTTAGTGCCAAAACCTAACTTATTATTGACCATTTTGATCTGTTGTAAAGATAATTGCCAGATAGGAATACTGGCCGCCATAGCAACCGGAAATCGCCGATTATAATTTTGCCTGGCGTGCTGTTCTTGTTTGCCAGTCAGCGAATGGACTTTACCAATAAATTGTATCCCTTGAATGTTGGCTATGGTTTTGCTTTGACAACAAATAGTTCCGGCTAAAATTGGGTTTTTAAGCATTAACTCACCATGACGAGTAGTCGTTTCGGTCAGAAAATATAATGACATCGTTTGAGCTTTGAAGGTATAAAAACAGATGGCCGGCCAACTATCTGATTGAAAAGAGGTGAATAGTGAAAAAACATGCTGACGAGAAAGGTATTGTTGCATAATAGCCATTGATGATTGATCAGCAAACATAGTGGATAATATCTCTCCTTAAGTAAAAACACGCTGAAAAAATAATTATTCAGCGTGTTTTTATCAAAAATTAAAGCTGCTATCATCATCCGATAATTTATACTGCCAATTATCTATAGACAGGCGCAGTAGTTTGGCTATTACCATAGATTCTAGCATTAGCTTGTACTTTATTTTGTGTATAAGCTAAAAAGGTAACACGATAAATAGTTGCTCCTTTTTTGGTGGCTTCTTCAGCTAACTGCTGAACGGCACTAGTAGGCGTTTCTCCCGCAGCTACTGAGACAATTCCTATTGACTGCTGAGCAGGGGTTTCTATTACTTCTTTTGCCTGATCTGCCATTGCACCAAATGACAACGTACCTAAAACCAAAATTAAAGCAGCGGGTAATTTTTTCATCATAAACTCCTTAATTGATTATTATCATTCAGAAATATTATTGGTTATTCCTGTGATATAGATCATAGTATAGGCACTACTTAAAATTTTGGATTAGTTTTTTTTGTTGCTATCTTTCAAAAAAAATGAATAACATACAAAAATAATTGTTTTAACTTGGTTAAAATAGCGTTTATACGCCTTATTAGGGTAAATCATCACGACAAAATCAGTAGAGAATTTTTTATTAACTTAATTAAAAATCTAATTTAATCAATCCAATATGACGAAAAAGCCTTGGTCAATTTACCTGATCAGAAATAGACAAAATGCACTTTATACTGGCATCACCACAGATATTACGCGCCGCCTGCAACAACATCACTTAGGCAAAGGCGCTAAAGCGTTAAGAGGAAAATCGCCTCTTTTGTTAGTATACCAATGCCAGCTAGCCTGCCATTCAGACGCCTTGTCCCTAGAATACCAAATAAAACAATTAACCAAAGTACAAAAAGAACAACTTGTCGCAGACC
The DNA here is from genome assembly GCF_903968575.1 of Arsenophonus endosymbiont of Apis mellifera. Classification (NCBI taxonomy): domain Bacteria; kingdom Pseudomonadati; phylum Pseudomonadota; class Gammaproteobacteria; order Enterobacterales; family Morganellaceae; genus Arsenophonus; species Arsenophonus endosymbiont of Apis mellifera. The sequence continues at coordinate 30,067 of NZ_CAJCFU010000024.1, forward strand.
AGCCTTTAGATTTGGCTAGTTACCTTGCCCCATTAGCACTCATCAAAATAAGACGAAAAATTAACTAGCCCTGCATAATCGGCTAACTTACCATTATCTAACGCATAAACTTGAAAATAGGCCTCCATTCCAGGCCATTTACATACAAGCCCATGCGGCTTAGCAAGCGTAAAACCAAAACGACGGTAATAATTAGGATCGCCAACCACCACTACCGCTTTATAGCCAAATTCATTTAGACTATCTAATCCGTCATAAACCAATTTTGCCCCAATACCTTGTTGCTGATAAGCGCTATCAACGGCTAATGGCGCTAATCCGACCCATTGACACTGCTTATCACCGTTGACATCGACTAAAGTAAAGCCGATATAACCAATAATTTTTCCTTTATCATCAGTAGCCACCATTCCCAATACGAATAAACCGTCCTCACGCAATTTTTGTACCAAATCAGCTTCAGCACCGGTGGGAAATGTTTGACGTAATAATTGATCAATGCCTGGCGCATCAACCGGAATTTCAACACGAATTAGCATGATAATGCACGCTCTTTATAATCAATATTTTCATTTTGTACTAGTTTAATCAAATCAGCTAATTGCAATAAACCAAAGCGTAAAATTGCTGGCATTGTCTCTAATTCAAAGGCATCCAACAGGTTTTTTACATACAGACCAAGCTCTGTATCTCCTTCTATGCGTAAGCGACGTTGGAAAAATAAGGTATCAGGATCTTCTTTCCGCGCAGCAATTAAAACTAAATCATTCGCTCCACTGCAAAAACTGACATCTGCATGTTGATCTTTACTGACGATGATCTTACCTGCCTGCTGGCTAATATACCAAACAAGCTGCACATCAATAACCTCAACTTTAAGCCATTTATTGTGCAAAAAATCCAGTTCACCATCGTTTAGTGCCTGCTGAAATTGCCAGCTTAATAATTGCTCCAGAATTTGACGTTCTAAGATAAAAGGCGTAACTTTTAAAGGTAAACACATCAATTTAGGTCCTTGCTGGATAAGCTGCTGGCGAATTTTCTTTAACACGATCCAAATTCCTCTTACACTTTTATGATATATCTTTAAGCATTAATGACAATTATCCATTCTGCCAAATTATTAATTAATATCTTTGAACCCACATCAAAATTTAACCAACAATCGATTAATACCATTCAGTTTTATGCTCCATCTAGCAAAATCAATTCACAAAAGAAAGTAATCTGGTTTAAGTCAAAACAACAATATTACACCTTGACTACAATCGATAGACATCTAACTATACGCTAGGATCACCTATGGAATTATGTCCGGCAGGCAATCTACCTGCTTTAAAAATAGCTGTCGATAATGGCGCTGATGCAGTCTATATTGGATTTAAAGACGATACTAATGCACGTCATTTTGCTGGTTTAAATTTTAGCGAAAAAAAATTAGTTGAAGCAGTCAAATATGCTCATGATCATGCTTGCAAATTACATGTTGCTATCAATACTTTTGCTCACCCTAACGGTTTTAGTCGCTGGCTATCCGCCGTTGATATGGCTGCGGAAATCGGTGTTGATGCCTTGATCCTAGCTGATCTGGCTATCTTAGAATATGCTGCTAATAAATATCCCCATATTGAACGTCATGTTTCTGTTCAAGCTTCAGTGACAAATATTGCGGCGATTCAATTTTATCAGCGTAATTTTGCCGTCCAACGAATTGTTCTTCCTCGTGTTCTATCATTACATCAAGTCAGACAGTTAGCCCAAACTAGTCCTGTCGCATTGGAAGTTTTTGCTTTCGGCAGCCTTTGTATCATGGCAGAAGGACGCTGTTATCTTTCGTCTTACCTGACAGGAGAATCACCAAATACCGTAGGTGCTTGTTCACCTGCCCGATTTGTACGTTGGCAACAAACCGATAAAGGTATGGAGTCACGTTTAAATGATATTTTAATCGATTGCTATTCGAATAATGAAAATGCGAGTTACCCAACTCTTTGTAAAGGAAGATACTGTCTCAATGGAAAAAAATATCATGTATTAGAGGAGCCTACCAGCCTAAATACACTGGAATTGTTACCAGAACTGATGCTGGCAAATATTGCCGCTGTCAAAATTGAAGGCCGCCAACGCAGCCCAACTTATGTTGGCGATGTGACCCATATCTGGCGACAAGCTATTGATCATTGCAAAAATGATCCTAAAAAATTCATCACCAATCAAAAATGGATAAATGTATTGGAAAATCTTTCCGAAGGTCAACAAACCACCTTAGGTGCTTATCATCGTAAATGGCAGTAGGATAAGGCGAAAAAATGAAATATTCCTTAGGTTCAGTACTTTATTATTGGTCAAAAGAGACATTAATTCAGTTTTATCAACAAGCGATTAATAGTAGCGCCGATATTATTTATCTCGGTGAAACGGTTTGTAATAAGCGTCGGCAAATGCAAGTAGCTGACTGGCTTGAACTGGCAAAAGAAATCACTTTGCATGGCAAACAAGTGGTAATTTCTAGCTTGTCTTTATTACAAAACGCGGCCGAACTTAGACAAATCGCTAAATTGGTCGATAATGGTGAATTTTTAGTGGAAGCGCACGATTTCGGTGTGGTTAATCAGCTTATTGAGCAAAAAATACCCTTTATGGCAGGTTATGGGCTCAATTGCTACAATGCTTATGCATTACGACTACTCTATCGCCAAGGCATGATACGCTGGTGCTTACCAATTGAACTTTCTCGTGATTGGTTACAAGATCTGCTTTATCAATGTGAACAGCTAGGATTTCGCCACAAGTTTGAAGTCGAAGTATTTGGCTATGGGCATTTACCACTGGCACTATCAGCTCGCTGTTTTACTGCCCGCTCAGAAAATCGCCATAAAGATAATTGTGAGACTTGTTGTGAAAAATATCCCCAGGGCAGAAAAGTTTTTTCCCAGGAAAATCAATTGCTCTTTACCCTTAATGGTATTCAGGCGCAAAGTGGCTACTGTTATAATCTAGGCAATGAACAAACTTCAATGAGCGGATTAGTCGATATTGTCCGCATCTCTGCCGAAAATCTAGATTCACTCACCATTTTGGAACAATTCAGAGCTAATCAACAGGGTGAGTATCCACTAACATTAACTAATGATTTAGATTGCAACGGTTATTGGCGACGTGCAGCCGGTTTATCTCTTATAGCATAAAAATTAAGAACGTTTTTTTCTTCTCAATAAACAACGGACATGGTGGCTGAACTGGCGCAGTTCACCACTACGTAGCATATTGATCAATATGCCCAGTAATGCATAAATTGTGCCTAATATTAGCATCATCACAATATCAATACCCACGTCAGATAAACTTAAATCAAGTTGGTTAATACCTGCTATCGCTTTTATTGCCCATGTTGAAGGTAAAGAATAAGCCACCATTCTTACCCAATCCGGCATTGCTTGTAATGGCCAAATAGCGCCTGAAATATAAAATACCGGCGTAGTTAGAAAAGCCAGTGTCAGATGAATCATTTCGACACTACGTAAAAATTCGGTAACAAACTTACCTAACCCCAAAACCGCCAATAAAAACGGTAAGGTGACGATCAAAAGCTGATAAAGTGGCGCTTCTTGTCGGTAACCTAATACCCAGGGCCAGAGCGCAAAAAAGATGGCCGACAGAAATAACCAAATGGGCAACAATGCTGACCATGCACCTAGATAAACAGCAGCAGAGACTTTGCCGTTTGCCACTTTGTGAACGTCAATATAGGCTTTCACACAAGCGACTAACAGTGAGTGTTGTAATAACATGACCAATAAACCTGGAAAAACAATTGCAGCGAAGCTCGGGCCTGGATTGAATAGAGGTTCTGTTATTCCTTTAATGGGTGTTAATAATGTACTAGCCTGTTGATCAGTGAACCATGCATTTCTTAGCCGTTGGATATTATACTCGTTTAACAGTTGAAGATAAGCGGAGGAAATTTCTTGCTGTATTTGTCCACTAGCAAGTCGATTAGTACCATCACCATAAACCGGTACGGTAATATTTTTACCATTTAGTAAACTTTTCTCAAAATCGATAGGAATAAGAATAATGGCAAACAATTTTCGTTCTCGCATATCAGCTCTGGCGCTGGCCAAATTATCATAACTGTGTAATTTTATTTTCGGTATTGTATTTAATCGGTCCATTAGTAAGCGACTAGCAGCGCTATGATCTTGATTAATAATCGCTACCGGCAAACCCCACAATACTGGCCGAATGTAAACCAAACTCATAATTGATAACGAAACCAACAACAATAACCACATAGGCTTTGCCAACATGCCAAGTAATACCCGATAAAAGGTTATCAAATATTGCTTTATCAAAATGCCTCCTGCACTCTTAGCCTTGTTAACAGGCGATTACGAATCAAAAAAGCGCAAATAACTGGATAAAGGAGCAATGTTAAACAGACTTGTATGACACGTAGCAAAGAAACTTCTCGTAGAAGAATATCAAACATCACATTTAATGCATGGGTAAGCGGTTGAATATTTGCAACGATCTGCGCGGGCCAAGCCGTTGCCATTATTGGCATGGCAAAACCGGAAAAAGCCAATGCAATACTGACTAACATGCCGATCAAACTATAAGCAGTAAAAATACTTTTGGTAAAAACAAACAGCAGCATACCGATACTTTGAGCAGCCGTTACATAAAAAAAGCCTACCAAAAAAAGGTAAAATGGGTTACCGGCAACCCTGGCGTCGAAGAAAAAAGAGAGTGCAGCAATTTCAATTAATAATAAGGTGGTAAAAAAAAGGGTGTAAGGCGCCAATTTGCCTAATAACGCACTGATAAATGTTTTGTGGGTTAATAATGCCGTTCCCCGCGACATAACATAGATAGTACAAGTGATAACAAACAGTTGTAACATATGGATGGTAGCGGCAAATTGCTGATAATAGATATAGTTTCCACTAGGATTAAACAAACTATCATAAGATAGCGTCACTCTGGCTAGGGGAGGTATATTACGCCCCATTGAAGAGGCTAATATCGGACGATATTTTGCATTCAGTTAAGCGATTACCCCTCTAAAATCTTGAATGGCATAACTACCAGAAGCATAAAATAAGGCATTATAATACATTCTGACTGTCGGTTGCCGACCTGTAAGAACATCCTTTTCAAAATGATAAGGAATGTAGAGTAAAGCATAATCTTTAGCGCTGCCTAAACGTAATAACGAAGTATTAAGTGTGCCATCAATCGCTTTAATATCAGCATGTGGCGCTGCATTTAAATGACGAATTAACTTTTTTGACAATAGACTATGGTCATGATCAACGACTGAAACTGGAAGATTTAACAAGGTTCCTTCAGAAAAGTTAGCGCTTACTAATATAAATAGCAGTAATGGGAATATCCAACTTAGCCAATGTAGGATCGGGCTACGAATAGCAATCTGGATTTCTTGATTAAAAGCAAACCTAAAATTAGGCCATATCGCTTTTATGGTCATAAAAACACCTATTTATCCCAAGCCCATAGAGCGCTCATTCCAGGACGCAACCCTTCAACAGCCTCTAGTGGATAAAGGCGTACTTCAAATGTTCTTAAATCAAAATCTCCTGTTGCTCGTGTTGCACGTTTAGTTGCATAGTCTCCCATCGGGGCAATATAGCGTACCTCCGCTGTAATAATTTTGTCTTGCAAAGCAGGAACACGTATCGATACCTTATCGCCTTTACGAACATAAGCCATAATATCTTCGCGTAAATTATAGATAAAGTAGGCCTGCGGTAAACGAACAAGTGTTAGCAATGGGCTATTGGCATTAAATAATTCACCAACTTCAGCCGGTATGGGGCCAACTTCACCATCAACCGGCGCTTTAACATGTAAATCATCTACTTGCACCTGTAACTCGATCATTTGTTGCTCGGTTTGTCGTAATGCAGCGGCATATTTATTCCGCAATTCAATACGATCACCATTTTTCGCTTCATCTAATTGCGCCTGAGCGCTATTTACCTGATGAAAAGCAACATCTTTAGCCCGACGTGCTTTATCTAATTCATTAGCCGAAACATAGCCTTTACCCGATAAATTATTCAATCTTATATATTCGTTATTTGCATTGGTATACTGAGATTGAGCCTGTTTTAATGCCGCTTGAACATTGCGAATGGTCTCTTCGCGAGTACCATTTAAGGATAAATCAAGTTGCGCTTTAGCTTGATCACGTACTGCGCTCAATGCCGCTAGTTGCGCTTGCAATTCCGGGCTTTCTAAGGTGATCAATAATTGGCCTTTTTTTACCATGTCACCGCGTTCAATATGATGCTCAATTACGCGTCCCCTTGCTTTATAGGTCACGATGACTTCAGGCGCATCCACTTCCCCTTGTAATAACAGGTGCTTATTTTGTGTATAAAGTAACACTGCAATCGCAACAACGATCAGCATGATTAGCACTAAAAATGATATTCTTCTTTTCATATTAACTTTAATATACCTTAACTATTTTACGTGCAACTATACTGTTTGCAATTAACAAACAATTTAGTATGCGCTTTTAAAATGTAAGTTGTTAATAAATTCGTGCGCTAAATAGCATTAAAACAGACGATATACCTTTACCACAGCACAATCTAATCTTTACCCTAGGCATATTTTGGCTGGTAACCATTCAATTTTAGTCCCGCTCATGCAGTTATGCGATACCATGAAATGTGTTTTTTACAGGATTAACTAGGTATGTTTTTGATTTATTACTATTATTACTCCAACAAATATGTGTTTTATTTAATTATTGCCTGGATACCGGAATCATTGATTTTAAAACACGATGCTAACTGTTTTGCCCGTAACAACAGAGCGAGCACCAAGAAGTAAGATGTAAAACAGATGCGGCGACCTGTGTTGGAGTACGGAACCACCGCTCACCACAGAAACTATGAGGTGTATAGTCACGATGGCCTAGAGGCAATTGTGGAGTAAAAACCCAAACAGCTAAAGATAAAGCGGCAAAATCCAGACACTATACAGTGGGTTATTCACCTAACCGCGGTAAACCCAACCCCAGTCCACAGATGGTAATTAGCGGTAACTGGCTGAATAAATTAGGGTTTACTGTCGGTAACCACTACACCCTCACCCGCCAGGCCGGACAACTTATTATCCAGCTGGCTGAGGGGGAGTGAGGGCGGTTAAGGGAGAGCCCAGTGTGCGTTGGGTCTCCTACCATTAATAAAAGTTATCATCTAATTGCCCTTCAGATTTTAATATATCTAAAAATCTTTTATAGGCAGTTTCATCTAGCTCAAGTAAATCATCTAATAATGACTCTTGGATTAAAGCCCAATGATACACACCAGAACCAGCCCCTTCATTTTGGAAGTAAACCAACTCACCATTCAGTGTTGGTTCAATTAAATTAACTTCTGACAAGTCATAAACAGATAATCCTCCATACCCTTTGGGTAAGCCAAGACATAGTGATTTATTATTTATCCAATAAATAGCAAACACATCAATAAATTCACCACTTGGTTCTTGTATTTTCATTTAACTTTATCCCTTATTGTATCTGCAACTTGTTTCGGATCTTGTTGAATCCTTTGAGATGTAATGATTTTCATATCATATGCTTTACCAGTAGTTGAATTGTACTGATAGTGTATAGTTATTGTTTGACCATCAGGAAGTCTATGTTTTGCCTCCATTTTTTGGAAACCTGCTGATGTTGGAAAACGAGGATCATTATTTAATCCAGGTAACTCTTTACCTTGCAATGGCTTGGATTGAACTGATTTCCAAAATGTTTGTTCATTTAGATCTCTCGGTACTGCTGTTTGCTGACCGGGTTTAGCCGTTGAGATTTTGTCTGCATTCTTAATCAACTGTTTATTATAAACAGAGTTAGCTTCCTTTTGACTGAGATCTTTTGCGTTTTTAGAGTTTCCACCTATTTTTTCTAAAGCTTTTTTCTCTGCTTCCACTTTAGAAGTATTGGTTTGTTTACCGGTTGTTCCCTTACCACCTTTTCCACTTCCTCCATTTATCATAGCCGGAAGTGTTGTTGCTATCATTTGTGCCGTTTCAGCATCGAACCCCATTGCTTCAAAACGCTTTGTCCAGCCATATTCAACAGTGATACCTTCCGCTTCCATGCCCAACATATAGGCTGCAGGTATATAATTACGAAACTCATCAGCCAACGATTTATCTTTTGCAAGGTTCTTAATCGTTGTATCAAAGGCTTCCCATTGCTCAACCAGGTAACCATATTTTTGCTGGCACTGTTCAGGTGATGTCGAACAAACAGCCTTGATTTCTTCCTGTTGACGAACATTGGTATCCACCATGTCTCGAATAACTTTCTGACATTCATCACCAACACAAGTCCTTGCTTTATGAGCAAAGTTTTCTAATTGATTGGTGCTTAAAAAGTTATTCTCAACCGACGCCTTCCCCGCCTGAGCTGAGTTTACTGCACTTTGGCTATCTCCTCCAATCGAACCGCCGGCAATAGCTGCCGATAGGCTGGCAAATGCGCTGACGGTCGATTTTTCGTCTTCTGTCAGTTGGCTAACCTGTTTCTTATACAGGGCGACCGACAACATACCAACCGCTTCCGCTGTCATTGCGCCCAGGGACTGGGCGCCTGCATTTTCATTTTTTGCCAACGCTAATGCAACGTTAGCAATTCCATGGGCGGCCAAACGACCGGCTTTGTTATCTTCTCCAATATGCTGGCCGATTTGATTGGCAATATAAGGGGCACTGGCATTCGCCACCGCTTGGCTCACATCACCATTGGCCAGGCCTTGAATTAAGGCGGTGCCCGCCTCCACGATGCGGCGGTTAGTGCCGCCGACACCCCAGCCTGAACTATTGATTGTTGCCTTGATCGCCTGCTCATGAAGGTAGTTATCAATTGCACTATCACTGACCGTTTTGCCTTGCTGTTCGAGCGCCTGTTTAGCCTCATTACGCTGCTCTTTTGTCGGCGGGCTGGTATTTTCATTCACCGCTTGCGTCGCCCGAATAGTGGCTTCCGTCACCGCGATATCGGTGATCTGCTGACCTAACTCTCATAGCAGCTGATTTCGTTCGATCCGTTTTTGCGCTTGCTGTTTGTCAAAAATCGGTTTCAGTTTTACATGCGCCTTGTCCACATCACGGCTTAAATCCGCCACTTCCTGTTGCTGCTTGTCCTGGTCACGAATAATGAGTTGGCCTTCCGACACCGCTGAGTGGGTGGTATTGCTCGCTTTGCCTTGGTTATTCATATTGGTCAGCAACGAACCCGCTGCATTGGTGACAAACTGCTCACCCAGCGTGGCACCACCTGAACTAAAGCCGCCACTTTAGCTATCCACCTTATATTCAGCGCGGTTTTTGCTAGCGCCAAAGCCCAATGTGCCGGTGTCGAGTTTATTTTTAGCCACCTCGGCCGTGCTGCCAATCACCGCACCATCCAATTGCGTGTGCTTGCCCACCCTAATAACAAAGCCGCCTTGACCGGCATTGATAGCGGTTTATTTATCAACCGATTGGTAATCACTGTGCAGCTCGCTTTTGTTGGCATACACATTCAGTGAGCCGCCGCCGCCCTGGCGAATACTCGCGCCCAGGCTTGAACGGGTCTGTTGGGCAGCATATTTATCGATAAGTTGTTGGCTAGTTAACCTCAGGTTACCACCAACATCCACTTTAACCGTTTCACCGCTCACTTGCGCACCGGTTAATTTAGTGTCCTGACCACTTTCAATCGTCAGCTGCTGGCCGGCATTGAGTTGACTATCAGTGAAAAACTGGCTATTTCCTTTTTCAAACCCTTGGCTTTTATTAGCCCCAACGTTAGCACTCCAACCGTCTGTGCCATAGCCAATACCCATCGACAGCCCTTGACTGGCGTTTTTACTATTTACTTTTTGCCGATTGCTGGCACTTTTCAGGTCGATATCATTTTTGGCCATCAGGCTAATGTTTTTATCCGCAGCCAACTGACTGCCTTCAACCATTAAGTGCCCTTGGCTGTTTTCTTTCCTACCCGTTGCCGTCAGTGTAAGATTGTCACCCGCACTTAAACGGCTACCCGACGCCGTGTTTTGCTCTGTTATGGTGGTGGATTGTGACGAGTGGCGACCATAAGACAGATTGATAGCCACAGCAGGCATTTTACCTTGTGCTGCCGCCAGGCGAGCCGCTTGTCCGGCCTGAATGCCTTGTAACCCTGCTTTCATCGCTTTAAGGGCAGCCAGTTGGCTATCCTCTTCCTGTTTAGCCGATTTTGCCGTGCGCACCATGCTATCAAGGGCACTGCCAGTTGTCCCCCCCAATGAAAGTGTTAAACCACTGGCTTGAGTAGTTAGCCGGCTGATATCGGTGCGGCTATTTTCTGCCGCAGTGATAGTTACATCGCTGCCGGTGACAGTGATATCTTTTGCTGCCATCAGTTCACTGCCTGCAATCGTCCCTTGCGCGCCCGCAGTTAAGCTTACATTACCGGCCATACTGCCTATCACGCTGCCTTTTTTCTGCGTGCTATCCGTATCGTGAGTGATTTTTTGCCGGTTTGCGCCTAAAGTAAAACCCATCCCCCCAGTGCTCATTAAACCTGAGTTGTGGGTTTTCGATATATCGGTTTCATGCAACGTTTCATCTGACGTGCTCACATTGAGTTGAGCACCCGCCTTTAGCGTGACGCTGTTGGTGCCAAATAGATTGCTAGCATGAATATTTATCTCATTGCCCGCCGTCGCATTGATAGAATGACCACTAAAACGGCTACTAATGGCGCGGCGTTCAGTCAGTTGATGGTGCTTTTCGGTGGTGGTGCTCGATAAAAATCCTTTATCGGTATGTTTACTGTGCTTGGCATAGTCGCTGCTTGCAATACCTGAGGTGATATGGATATCGCGCCCGATATTGAAAGAGAGCGCTCCACCGCTCGATAGATTGGCAGCACGTGCTGATAAATCCTGCCCGGCCGATAAGGCTAAATCGCCTTGCGTTTGGATATGGGTGCCAATTTCCGTGGCGTTTTCACCCCGGTAATAGTTGTTGGAATTGCGCGTATAATCGAAAGCTGAACGCACATTACGGGTAGCTAACTGAATATTTTGCCCGGCCTGAATATCCGTTTTGCCATCCGCGCCCAAATTAGCAATTTGGCTGGCAGTCAGCTTGATGTCCTGGCGGGCTTTTAACGTCAGCTGACCATTATCACCCGTTACATAAATACTGGCTGGGCGATCTAACCATGACGATTGGCCATCGCCAAGCTGCGCTGTTTCACTACGAATATCACCGCCGGCAGCTAATGAAACGCGGTCTGCGGCGCCAATTTGGCCGCCCAGGTTGTGAATATCTTTCAATGCCTTAAGCTGAACTGTTTTAGCCTGCATACGCCCACTGTGATGGATAGTTTCACTTTGCAGATCAGTCAATTGACGACTAGCAATTTCACCACTATTTAGCAGCTTAGCGGTGATATCGGCAGAAACATTGCCTCCTGACAGCAGTGCTCCATTGCCATTTAAATCCCCCTGGCGAGCGCGCACATACAGCTGTGGAACACTGACCTTCTCAATACGTCCATCTGGCAACAGCACCTCTTTATTAACCATCCACACCATGTCACTGGTGAGATTAGCCATTTGCGCTGACGATAAGACAATACCCGGTGTCAAATTATACTGCTTACCATAAGTCACCCCGCTGGTCAGGAGCGCTCGGTATTGCTGTTCATCACTTTGGTAGTTAGCCAGTCGCCGTTGACCGGTAAGTTCCATCAGTTGCTCGCGCACTAAACGCTGCTCATAATAACCATCGGCTAACCGCTTATGCAGCTGCGAGTGAGTAACAACCTCGATACTCGATAACCATTTTTTATGGTGGGTAAAACGGGGATCAGTTTCAATCAGATATTGGCTGTCGCTATCGGGTGTCAGCTTAAACAGGCTGTTATCTGGCAGTTTTATATTTGGCTCTATGGTTTTGATCACACTAGCCAAAATCGTTGGTGATGAGTCAACGGATTTATCAGTAGTAAAATCAACTTTGCTGCTGATTGCTGGCAACTGAATGACGGCTGTCTGCTGAGCCGGCAGATCCAACGGTCTGTTTGGCTGATCTTTTAAGGCTTGCTGAGCAATATTAGCAACAAAATGCGGCGGCAGATCGGCATCAGCAGTCGCATCTGTTTGTTCAGTCAGTTTATTTACCTTAACGGCATCTAGCTGGGGCTTGTTAATCTCTCCGGCCTGTTCCGTCACTTCAATTAGATTGAATGATAAACTTTGTTCGCTATTGACACCTTGATATTGAGAGCGATTACTGCGCGTTTTCCATTTACCGCCACCTTTATAACGATAGATAGTATCACCCTTTTCAGCGATGCGAAGCACACCCTGTGTTTCTTGGTTATTGAGTTCTTCACCGGTTAAAATCAAATTTTGCCCAGCCACTACTCGTGAATTTTCATTGTTAAGTTGCTGGCCATCCACGGTGAGATGCTTGCCACTTGTGATCAACGCAGGATCACGGTTAATAAGCTGCGTTTTATCAGTGATACGCTGATAGTCATATTCATAGAAATACTTGGTCCAGTTACCATTTTCAAACATGCGCCAGCGGTTAGAACTTTCATAATCAATCCCCACATCTGGGTTTAATGTGCCATCATCATTAATAGCATGACGAGTTTGATTACCATTACGTGGCGCAATTTTGTAACGTCGGCCATTACCAAAATCAAACCAATTAAAATGTTCACGACTCACTTCAAGCGGTTGATCAGAAAATTGTAAATGGATATCTTTATTTTCCAGCCGCTCAGTGGCTAATATCAGATCACCGGCGGCTTCAATATTAGCACTGTGGTTTTTGACACTCTGCGCGCGGCCGGTAGCCTGCAGTTGGTCATCTAATGCCTGGCCAATCACCAGATCACCATCGCTATAAATCAGCGCATGGTCGCGGTTTAATAAGTCAACAACCGCAATATTGACTGCATTGCGTCCGGCAATGACAGCAGATTTGTCTGCCTGTTTATCATTAATCAGGCGCGAAACAGCAAGCGCGAGCAAATCACCGTAAATTCTACCGCTGCCGATGTTATCGAGGGATTGGGCGCTGATATGGATTAATCCACCATTAATTAAGCCGCTATTACGCATATTGCCACTCACGCTAATATGGCTCTTTTGCCCATTGATTTCGCCTGACAGGTTATTAATCACCATTGGGCTGGTAAGCAGTAAATCACCTAAGCTGGATAATAAGCCATGGTTGCTAAAACCTTGTTTAAAGTTGGCCACCAGGCGCTCACCGGCTTGAATATAGCCTTGATTTTCAAACCATTGACTTAGGGAAAGGGATAACTCTTTTTGCGCGCTAAGCTTACCCGCGCCGGCTAATTGGTTAGCGATGATGGTTGCCGAGCCATCACTCACCATGACGCCTCGCTGATTGGCTAAGCGCAATTTTTGACCCTTGCCATCATCACTGATATTCAGTTGGCTACCGACCGATAGCATGCCTTGGCTATTGTCCAGCTGTTGGCGGATAATAGCATCTAGCGTTTGAGCAGCACGCACTACACCATCTTGGTTATGCAAACTATCGCTATCGAGTGATATTTGCTGGCCTTCGATCCCTTTGCCCGCCTGGGCTGTGGCTAGGTTAGTTATTTTTTGACTGCTGATAAGCAATTTTTTATTCGCTTTGAGCCAACCCTGGCTATTATCAATCTGCGTTTGTGCCCATAACGCCACATGATTAAGCCCCTGGATCACCCCTTGAATGTTGTTTATCGCTTGCCCATGAATAGTTAAATCTGCAGCAGATAAGATTTGGCCTTGCTGGTTGTCGATATTCTGCTTGATGGATAGCGCTGTATTTTGCTGTGACTTGAGCAGCCCTTGGCTATTATTTAGCGCTAACCCGTTTATATTCATTATTGATTGGCTCAACAGGGTGCCGTTTTGGTTATCAATACGCAGTGCATCAATTTTCAGTCCCTCCTTGCCCTGAGTAATTGCCTGTGAATTGATAAAATCACCCAATTGCAATTCAACCTGTCCTTTCCCCTCCAGAATGCCTTTTTGGTTCAATAGCGGTTGTTGTTGCGTATCGATTGAAAATGCATTGGCAGAAAAGATTTGCCCCTGTTGGTTATCAAGCAGTAAGGTAATTAACTTCGTGGTCTGTGCGCCTTGGATCTGTCCATGCTGATTGCTCAATTTGCCACTTTCGAGCGATAAACTACCACCACTTAAGATCCCGCCGGTTGCCTGGCTATGGTTATTATTAATTAGTTGTCCGTGACTATTAAGCCGCAATTTTTTAGCCGCTTGTATTCGCCCTTGTACATTTTGGAGCTCACCGATTTTGGCATCCAAGGTATTGTCGGCGATAATTTCTCCCTGGCGATTATCAACCCGCTTTTGCTGCGTATCTAACGCGATGTCATGAGCCTGAATATGTCCTTGATAATTGATTAATTCGCCGATCTTTAAGGCTAGTCGTTGGCTGGCAAAGATACCTTGCTCATTTGTTTTAGCCAGATTGGTTAAGGAATGCCCATGGGTATCAAGAGTGATTAATTGCCCTTTAATAGTACCTTGACTGTTGTCAAACTGGGTCGTGTTCAGCTTGATGTCTGACTGACTAGTCACCAGACCTTGGCGGTTATCTAACCCTTGACTGTCTATATTCAGCCGTTGCCGGGCAAAAATGCGGCCTTGTTGGTTTTTCAACACGCCACTATAAATAGATAAGCTGCCTTGGGCATCAATACCTTGCTGATCACCCGTTTGGCTATTGCTCAGTTGCTGACCGTGGGTATCAATCAGCATGTTACTGCCTGACTGAATAACACCTCGCTGATTTGCAAGCTTACCCGAGTGTAAGGTGAGTTTTTGCAGAGCATGCAACGTGCCTTCACTATTATCAAGCTGTTGTTGATGAGTATTAATATCAATGTTGGTTGCTTGTAGATGCCCCTGGTGGTTGAACAGTGCTTGATTACTCATCATCAATAACTGTTCAGCAGTAATCAAACCAGCCTGGTTATTGATATCCTCATTAATGATAAGCTGCAAGTCCTCCCGCTTAGTGATCAATTTACCTTGCAGGTTATCCAGCTGTTTGGCTTTAATCACAAATGAACCATTAGCACTGATATCCCCAGCACGATTGGTCAACTGCTGAGCAACCTGAATTAAACCTTGCTGTTCGCCCAGTTGGGTTAAGCTCGCTCGGTTATGGTTCAGGCTATTGACTATAAATTGGATATTATCAGCCTGAGTATTCGCTCGGTCAGATCAACCTCTGTAGCAGTTAACCGCAGCTGCCCGCTGGATGAAATTTTACTACGCCGTCCTTGCAGTACCTGAGTCTGAATTAGCATGTCTGCTTGTTTGCTAATTAATTTTCCATCATCGTGAGTCAGCGCCAGGGTATTTAAAAAAACATTTTTTTCACCAATCAAGCTGCCTTGGCGATTATCAATACTTTGTCGAGCAACCACGCTTAATGCAGCCGTTTTTGCAGCAATGATTGTCCCTTGCTGGTTTTCAAGTTTATTAATATTAAGCGTTAGATCACCTTGGCTGCTGATATTGCCTGATTGATTATTTAAGGTTTGGCTCAGTGTGATCTGTCCTGTTTCTGCACCTGTTTGCCGCATCTTCCCAGCTTGATGTGACAGGTTTTGCCCTTGAATAGCAATATTTTTAGCTTGCGTTATTGCTTGATCGAGGTTAATTGATTGGCCGTTTAATTTTAGTGCGCCATTCGTTTGGAGCTCACCCTGTTGGCCGGTAAGCAGGTTGGCTTTAATGTGAGTAGCATCCTTGCCAGTAGCAATTAGGTGGCCATGCTGGTTATTCAGTATTTGGCTATCAATATCCAACTTACTAGCACGGATCAACAGACGACCCGATTGATTATTCAGTTCATTAACTACTATATTGGTGTCGCCTGCCAGACTGATTTCCCCCTGCTGGTTGTGCAAGGTACGGGTGTGCCACCGATTATCAAATCTGCGTTGTTGAATTAATTTACCTTGTCGGTTGTTGATAAACTCAGGGCTAATTAACACTATTTGCTTGGCAACAAGCTGACCTTTTTGATTATCAAGCCCTTTTTTCGCCGTCAATAGCGCTTTATTATCAACCAAAATATTGGCTTGTTTTGTGTCAATATTTGCTTCGGTTGCAGTCAATATCATTGCTTTCGCTTTGATAGCGGAGCCAGATAAATCAACTGAGCTGCCAGTCAGCACAATATTTTGTTTAGCAACGATAGTACCTTGTAGTGCAACTGTTTTTGGGCCTTTAACCATCAGTGAGCCCGCGGTGGTTAATTTCCCTTTGCTATCCACACCGGCAGCAACGAATGTGCCATAATCGCTGTTGATCCACTCAGCATGGGCAACAATATTTTCACCCGCGACGATTTGGCCTTTCTCTATGTTGTTAATCGCATTTTTAGCGGTTAAATTAATATGTTGCTCAGCCATTAGTGTGCCGCCGTTAGCAACAATTTGCTGGCTTTTGATCGCTAAATGTTGGTTGCCGATGATAGCCCCCACATTAGTAATTTTACCATCAGCAGATAAGGAAATATCGCCCGCCTGAGCAGCAATATGGCCGGCATTACGCACTCCAACGCCATGCTCTGTGCCGCGCATGGTTATCTGGTTAGCATACATACCCCCGAGTGCGGAGACATCGAGAGCAAATTTAGGTCGTTCATCCTGCGCTGAATGATCGGTTTTAAGGATCGTTTTGCCATCAGCAGCGAGCTGATTTTTACCTGTGGTGATCACCAGATCTTTAGCGTGTAATTTGGCATTAATTTTTACTGAGCGAGCAATTAAGGCGGTGTAGTTAATATCATTGCCGTTATAACCTTTTCCAGCAATATTTATATTGCCTTTATCAACTGCGAAACCTTTAACTTT
The DNA here is from genome assembly GCF_903968575.1 of Arsenophonus endosymbiont of Apis mellifera. Lineage (NCBI taxonomy): Bacteria > Pseudomonadati > Pseudomonadota > Gammaproteobacteria > Enterobacterales > Morganellaceae > Arsenophonus > Arsenophonus endosymbiont of Apis mellifera. The sequence goes on from NZ_CAJCFU010000024.1 coordinate 47,021, forward strand.
GCCATTTTCTATCAGAGTCTTACCCGCTGATAGTAAGGATTGGTCGGCGTTGATAAAACCACAGCCATTACAGGTAATCCCTGCCGGGTTAGCAATAATGACATCCGCTTTTTTACCCGCAACTTCAATAAAACCATTGAGCTGGCTTGGATCACGGCTATTGACTTCATTCAAGATGATTTTAGCTTGCCCTTTTGCCAACCAATCATTACCTTGAATGATGCCAGCAAGCTGAGTATTCACATTGGTACTGCTGTTATTGAGGATCGCACCTTTATGGTCAACATCAAATTGACGGTATTGGTTGCGTGAAACGCCATCACGGTTGGGTGTCTGGATGTTGATTTGCGGTAAGCCATTTTGGCTGTTGACAATCGTTGGCTGCTGGTTATCCGGTGCATTACCATCTGCTTGAATAGTAGAGGATTGCACATTAAAACTCACCATGCCGAAAGTTAACCATAATGAGGTGGTGATGGATTTAATGACCCAACGCAGACGGCTACTTGTGGCTTTTTCGATGGAATTTTCTGTTTGGTTTACCGGATCGGTACGGTGACCAGTGATAATGTCAGCAACGACCATCACCATTTGGCGCGCGACATTAAAAATTAAACGATAAAATAATTTATTCATCCTAATTAGCCTTAGTAATTCCAGTTTACAGAGAAAGCCAATGTCGCCGGATCGGTTTTAAATCCATCCGGTTTAGAAAATGGTATACCAACAGAGAAGTCATAGCTCAAATTGGCAGGGCTTATCGCGCCACGCAAACCGATAACGCCTCCTGCAAGGTGTGTACCGAGGTTGAGATCAACCCCTTTTCCTCCAATTTCACCATAATCAGCTCCTAGATAGAGCTCCTGATCCGGTATTGGTCTTACCCAAGACAGGCTGTTACGTATTGTCCAACCCCTATCCGCACTCAACGTGCGCTCACCATCAAAACCGCGAACTGTCCAGCGGTTACCGATGTTAAACTGGTCTTGTGGGGTGAGTGGGGTGTAACTAATTTGGCGTAAATATTGGCTGTCAAAGCGCAAGGAGTGGCGGGCAAGCTTAAAGGGGACACTGGCTGACGCTGAAAATTGCATGACTTTAGCGAGTGCCGTTGCATAATCCTTTGAATCACGCTCACGAGACTCTTCAAACGCCGGCATGGCGCCAAACCAGCGTATGCCATGTTGATAGTTCACACTCGCCGTTAATGTCGCTTGCCCAACATATTGCTGATGATTAAATGCCAATTTCCACCAAGTCGTCCGGCGTTTTTTGTTTTTCAATTTCGGTATCATAAATCAAGTTACGCGTTTCGCGTAAATTCACATCATACGTCACTGTCGTTTTGGCAGTGGCATCGCGATAGAGCACATTGCTTAATTGCAGGCTGAGGCTTTTGCTTTTACCCCGATATTGAATATCATCACTGGATCCGGCAATTGTTTGGGTATATTTATAGTCACTCACGGTGGTGGCAAACTGCCAATAACCAAATGGTAGCGAGTAATGAGCGCTGTAGTTAGTGCTGTCTTTACTGCTCGAAAAGCTTAAATCACGCGTTGCCGCAATATAGAAAAGATCACTTAGCGATGTTGGATTATTGAGCGCCAACATCACACCAGCCTGGTGTTTGCCCGTGCTTTTTGCCCCCGTGTTATCCATCCATGCACTGGCATGCCAGAAACGTGATTGCTGACGCCTGATGACAATTTGAGTTTCTCCAGGCCCATCGCCCGGCACCATTTCCAGTGTAGCTTGTACGGTCGATAGACGTTGCAAGTTTTCTAAACCTTGCTCCATGTCACGTAAATCCAATAAATTACCTCGACGGGCAGGCATCGCCGTATATAAGTTGGTGTATTTTGATGAGTCTTCTGTCAATAGAATCTTTTGTACTTTCCCTGGCATCACCACCAGTTTCAATACACCAGAGGATAAATCTTGTTCTGTCACCAGTACCCGAGTGGTTATCCAACCATGGCTGATTAAGCGATTTTGGATATTAGTGACAAGTAAATTAATACCCTTCACGCCGAGACAATGGCCGATAGCTTGATCCGCTAAACGTTGCACGGGAACCCAATGCGGTAACGCCGCTTGCCCTGTCACGCTGACTTGTTCAAGCCTGAAGCACGGTTTTTCATCTGGAAACAGTAATGTGGTTTTAACCATCGGCACAGACAAATGTAGATCCGGTGCCCTGGCTGCCAATTGCTGTTGTTGAGCTTGTTGCTGCTGCGCCTGCTGTTGCAACAACCTATCTGCATTCTCAGGCTTTAGGTGTGAAGCTGACGCGGCGAAAGGGGGTAAAACAACGAGAGAAAAAAGGCGATATTTCAATAAATTCCGTTTCATAGCTTCCTATATTCGCTTTATTCAATTGTAACGTTATTTTTAACATCCTGTTAAGTTGATAAGAATAATATAACGAAATAATATTTATCAATAGATGATATTTAATTTCATCTATAAAGATAAAATTGACATCTTTTAGCATAAGTCTCTTAATACCCTTTACCATTGTAACGCTTTGCGTTAACGACGCCCTGATAAGCATTTGTTCAGAAAACGGAATTTAAAACATGCTAACGCCTTTGCCTGGTAAGTGGCTGCTTTGTCAATTACCTTGCAATCGTCGGGGGATATACATGAAAAGTCGGGCTATCGCTGCTGCTGTTTTTTGACCACGACACTTTTGCTGAAAATGGTCAGGCAAAATTAGTATTATGTAATGGTCAACCTATTCCGATCAGTCGTTGCTATCTAAAAAGCCTTTAAAGAGGGATTAGAATTATGTTGATTTGGTTGATGTCGTTTTAATAAACAAAAAAGCTGAATTCAATTGAATTCAGCTTTTGGCGTCACATAAGATATTAATCTTATTACATTAGATATTGTGATTACTACGACGACGTAATCCAGCGTTATTATGTCCTTCATTACGTCCACGGAACTGTTCACGCTCACTACGACGTTCGTTACCAAAGCGACGTCCTCGCTCACGTAATTCACCACCATTGCGTTGTCCATTACCACGACGTTCAAATGGTTGTGCTTCACCTAACAATTGCATTTGCATTGGCTTATTCAAAATACGTGTACGTGTCAAATGATTAAGTAGTTCATTTGGCATTCCTTTTGGTAACTCAATCGTTGAGTGCGAGGCAAACAACTTAATATTACCAATATAACGACTACTAATATCCGCTTCGTTAGCAATTGCACCGACAATGTGGCGAACTTCTACGCCATCATCACGACCAACTTCAATACGGTACAATTCCATATCACCAACATCACGACGCTCCCGACGCGGACTACGCTCCGAAGTACCATTACTATTACTGCGACGACGCTCATCACGCGAATTAAATTCACGTTTTGCGCGACGCACAGGATCAGGTGGCAATATTAACGGCCGATCCCCTTGCGCCATTTTTAATAGCGCAGAAGCTAAAGTTTCCATATCCAGTTCATCATTAGCAACTAATTTAGTCAGTAACGCTCGATATTTCTCTAAATCACCACTTTCTAGTTGCTTTTGAATATTTTCAGCAAATTTAGCTTGGCGACGTTCACTTAAAACCGCCGCACTGGGTAACTCAACTTCGGTAATTGGCTGCTTCATGGTACGTTCTATATTACGTAATAGTCGACGTTCACGATTATCCACAAACAAAATAGCGCGCCCAGCTCGACCTGCCCGACCAGTACGACCAATTCGATGCACATAAGACTCAGCATCCATTGGTATGTCATAATTGACAACTAAACTAATACGTTCAACATCTAGACCACGTGCTGCAACATCAGTGGCAATTAATATATCAAGGCGACCATCTTTTAAACGCTCTAATGTTTGCTCACGTAGCGCTTGATTCATATCGCCATTTAGCGCTGAACTGTTATAGCCACTACGTTCAAGCGCTTCAGCAACCTCTAATGTGGCATTTTTAGTGCGCACAAAAATAATTGCCGCATCAAAATCTTCTGCTTCCAAAAAACGAACCAATGCTTCATTTTTACGCATACCATAGACAGACCAGTAACTTTGGGTAATGTCTGGGCGCGTCGTCACACTGGATTGAATGCTGATCTCTTTTGGAGATTTCATAAAGCGACGGGTAATACGACGGATCGCTTCCGGCATGGTGGCAGAAAACAGCGCCGTTTGATGCTCGCTTGGGATCTGGCTCATGATATTTTCAACGTCTTCAATGAACCCCATACGTAACATTTCATCCGCTTCATCAAGAACCAAACCACGTAAATGGGATAAATTTAATGTCCCTCTTTTCAAGTGATCTAATAAGCGACCTGGTGTTCCCACTACAATTTGTGGGCCTTGTCTTAGTGCGCGTAACTGCGAATCGTAACGCTGCCCACCATAGAGTGCGACCACATTGACTGAACGCATGTGTTTGGAAAATTCACCCATGGCTTCCGCAACTTGTACGGCTAACTCCCGCGTTGGTGCCAACACTAAGATTTGTGGGGCTTTCAATGTGATATCTATATTATGTAAGAGCGGTAAACTAAAAGCTGCTGTTTTACCACTACCGGTTTGTGCCATACCTAATACGTCACACCCATCTAATAAATAGGGGATACATTGCTGCTGGATTGGCGATGGTTTTTCATAACCAAGGTCATTTAGTGCAGAAAGAATTGGTGTTGATAAACCTAAATCAGCAAAAGAGATTTCAGTCTCATTAGTCATGTAAAAGTGCCTCATTCATTATGGCGGCCAGTTTACATAACTCTGCGAAAAAAATTTCGGTCATTTTCATTTAAAATGTGAACTGGCTCAAATTATGTTATTAAACGAACAACAAGCCCTCATCACAATCGATGAAGACTTAAAAAAAGCAGTGATGATATGTTCGTCGCTACTGTTAGCCTGATTCTGAAAGGTCGTCTTGTGCCTGACCTAACAAAGCCAGTTCCAACAGAGCATAGCGGTGCTCAACAAAGCTATGTGCATTGCTAGCTACCGTAAGCTTGAATAACGCTATAGCGCTATCATTATCCCCCAGACTTAGGTAATGTTTACCTAAATAGAAGTTAGTTTCACTAAGATGCTCAGCGAGCGAAGTGTTATCTGTTGAATTCTCTTTTAGACGAACCATCAATGTTTTTTCACTGATTTTGCCTAAATAGAATTCAACTACATTCCAGCCCCATTGCCCTTTTTCCGCTTGGTTATAACGAGATAACAAATTGGCTAATGCCATTTTTGGTTCTATCTCTTTCTCCACTAAATAAAGCCATAAGCTGCGGAAAGGATCATTTGGATCTTGTCGATAATACGCCAGCAGATCACCCTGCGCCAATCGATATCTTCCACCATAATAGAGTGCAATACCTCGATTCATGCGCGCGAAATTGTAAGTTGGATCAAGCTCTAAAACAGAATCAAACGCTTCATAGGCAGCATCAAAATTGCCTGCCTGTGTAAAATATATTCCAAGGAAATTAAAAACTTCCGGAATATCAGGACGTATAGCTAGCGCCATAGTAAAATCATTGCGCGCTAACGCCCTTAATCCGAGACTATCATACAATACACCGCGTTCATATAAAAGCTGTGCGTATTCATCATCGGATAATGACCGGCTTGCAAGGATCTGCTCCATACGAGCCAATATTACTTCTTGTTGCAATGTGGGTTGCAACGGGATAGCAAAGACTTCATTTTTACGCCAGTTTCCGCTGCTACAACCGACAATAAAAACAATAGCAGCAGTATAGAGCCAGCGCAGAAAAGAATTCATTACCTTCTCCCAAAGACAGAAACTAATCAATATATCCCGTCAATCCCCACAATTACCGGAGACTCAGTTAGCAAAAAACTGAGTAGGTGCTCTTTTTACAGGACACCGAGCCTTACGTCAAATTATTCTGCAGAAATTTGTGTTTCTGTTTCAGTCGGCTTTTCAGTAGAAACCGCCTCTTTAATACTAAGGCGAATACGACCCTGCCGATCAATTTCCAGTACTTTAACCGGTACTTCCTGACCTAACTGTAAGTAATCAGTAACTTTTTCAACACGTTTTTCTGCTATCTGAGAGATATGCACCAATCCTTCTTTGCCACCACCAATGGCAACAAAAGCACCAAAGTCAACAATACGTGTGACTTTGCCCTGATAGACACGACCAACTTCAACTTCTGCGGTAATATCTTCAATACGGCGAATAGCCGCTTCTGCTTTAGAACTATCAGTTGCCGCAATTTTTACCGTACCATCATCATCAATTTCAATCGTAGTACCGGTCTCTTCAGTTAATGCTCTAATGACAGAACCACCTTTTCCTATCACATCTTTAATCTTATCAGGATTAATGTGGATGGTATGAATTCGTGGAGCAAACTCAGAAATTTCCTCACGGGGACGATTAATCGCTTCTTCCATAACCGTTAAAATGTGTAAACGAGCCCCTTTTGCCTGATTTAATGCAACTTGCATAATCTCACGCGTAATGCCCTCAATTTTGATGTCCATTTGCAGAGCACTAATACCTTCACGGCTACCTGCGACTTTAAAATCCATATCGCCTAAATGATCTTCATCACCTAAGATATCGGAAAGCACAACATAATCATCGTTTTCTTTCACCAATCCCATGGCAATACCAGCCACTGCAGCTTTAATTGGAACACCGGCATCCATCAATGCTAGTGATGCCCCACAAACGGAAGCCATAGAAGAAGAGCCATTAGATTCGGTAATTTCAGACACCACACGTACAGTATAGGGAAACTCTGATTGGTTCGGCATAACCGCCAATACACCACGCTTAGCCAAACGCCCATGGCCAATTTCACGACGTTTTGGCGAACCGACCATGCCCGTTTCTCCCACTGAATAAGGAGGAAAATTATAATGGAATAAGAAACGATCGGTATATTCACCCATAAGTTCATCAATAACTTGCGCATCACGCTCAGTACCGAGCGTAGCCGTGACCAATGCCTGAGTTTCTCCGCGCGTAAATAACGCTGAACCATGGGTACGAGGTAATACGCCAGTACGTACATCAAGAGCACGTACCATGTCTTTTTCTCGACCATCAATCCGCGGTTCGCCTTTTAACACCCGAGTACGGACAACTTTTTTCTCTAAACCGGAGAGAATGTCGTTTATTTCAGCAACATCTATAGATTCATTTTCTGCCAAAAGTGTATTAGCAACATCTTCTTTGATCGCATCAACGTTAGTGTAACGTTCTAGTTTTTCAGTAATACGATAAGCATCACCCAACCGCTGTTCAGCTAATTCAGCAATACGGCGATGTAATTCTTCATTAATCGCTTCTGGCTGCCAATCCCATTTTTCTTTACCCGTTTCGGCCGCCAAGGCATTGATATTCTCAATCACGATTTGTTGCTGTTCGTGACCAAAAACCACCGCACCTAGCATCTGCTCTTCCGTCAATAAATCAGCTTCAGACTCTACCATTAGTACCGCACTCGACGTGCCGGCTACCACTAAATCTAAGCGACTGCTTTTCAATTCATCAACGGTGGGATTTAAAACATATTGGTCATCAATATAACCAACGCGCGCTGCACCAATTGGACCATTAAATGGAATACCTGAAATAGATAAAGCAGCAGATGCGCCAATCATAGCAACAATATCTGGATTCACTTGTGGATTAATGGAGACAACCGTAGCAATAATTTGTATCTCATTGACAAATCCCTCTGGAAACAAGGGACGAAGTGGACGATCAATCAGTCGGGCAATCAGTGTTTCACCTTCACCAGGACGACCTTCGCGACGAAAAAAACTACCGGGAATTCGACCGGCAGCATAAGATCGTTCCTGATAGTTAACGGTCAGTGGAAAGAAATCCTGCCCTTCTTTCACTTTTTTCTGTCCAACAACAGTGACAAATACGGCTGTATCATCCATATTAACCATAACCGCAGCAGTCGCTTGACGCGCCATCATACCCGTTTCAATTGTGACGGTATGCTGGCCATATTGAAATTTACGAACAATAGGATTAAGCAAAATAATACCCTTTTAATAGCTGTTTATTTATATAACAACACCAATATTTCCCTTCTTGCTACATCCTCACGACTAATGACAATACTGAATATTTTTATTCATCTTGTGAATATCAGCATTCTCATTAGCCGCGCGAACCGGTTGTAGCTAAAGAAGCTCACTTTATTTAGAAATAAATTGGCAAAAATCTATTTCCTAAAATTATTTTGTAAGTGTAAACCAATTCTAAAATTTTTTACGCTTTCTAGCAGAAAAGGGGCCTCTGGCCCCTTTTCTTTTGAAACCAACTAATCAGCGACGTAATCCTAAGCGCTCAATAAGTCCGGTATAACGAGCAACATCTTTACGCTTCAGATAGTTCAATTGCTTACGACGCTGAGCAACCATTCGCAACAGGCCTCGACGGCTATGGTGATCTTTCTTATGCTCTGCAAAGTGATCTTGCAAATGATTGATTTGTGCAGTCAATAGAGCAACTTGAACTTCACTAGAACCCGTATCATTTTTATCACGACCATAGTCCGCAATAATTTGCGCTTTTGCTTCAGTACTTAGAGACATAAAATAACTCCAGATTTTTCATTAAACATAAGGAAAGCCGATCTCTAATTCAGCCTTCCCGAACAAATGCTCACCTATTTTACGCTTCAATCAATCATAACGCAAGATAACATCTAAATCCTAGCAGACACTTTCCACGACTAAACGACGAGGCGCGATCCTATTTTGTTCATCGATCTCAGCAATACCAATAAATTTATGGATATTACCTTCTGTTACTCGAACTTTATTACCTTCGGGAAGCTGATGATTAGCAACAACCGCTTGCCCTTGTTTAAAATAGGTTGCAACAAGCGATGAAATATTGACTACCGGAAAATGACTAACCGCTGTATCGATAGGTAGTAATAAAGGATCTAATTGTTCCTCCAGAGAAGTTGTTCCTAATTCCACTTGCTGCTTAAGCGTATATAATTGCTCTAACGTTACCATACGTTCACTAGGATAAGTAGCTACCTGTAAGCGCCTTAGATAAATCACATGAGCACCACAACCCAACAATTCACCTAAATCATCAATAATAGTCCGTATATAAGTCCCTTTTGAACAATGAATGGTTAATTCCAGTTCATTCTCTTGCCAGCGCTCAAATTGTAAATCATAAACAGTAATCGGGCGGCCTTGACGTTCAATAGTAATACCTTGACGGGCATATTCGTAAAGCGGTTTACCCTGATATTTAAGCGCAGAATACATAGACGGTACTTGGATTAAATTACCACGAAATTTATCTAATGCCTTATCAAGTTGCCGCTGGGTTATTTCGATCGGACGTTGACAAATTATTTTGCCATGCGCATCTGAAGTATCAGTACGCTGCCCTAAACGAGCAACAACACGATAGCGTTTATCCGAATCAAGTAAAAATTGTGAAAATTTTGTTGCCTCACCCAGACAAATCGGTAACATGCCGGTTGCTAAAGGATCAAGTGCTCCGGTATGACCTGCTTTTTTAGCATTAAATAACCGACGTACTTTTTGCAAAGCATCATTAGATGAAAGTTCTGCCGGTTTATCTAATAACAATACCCCGTGAACTTCGCGACCTCGACGACGCCTCATTACTTCCTCTCTTTATCTTTAGCGGTATGACGGCGCTTTTCATCATCACGGATCACGTTGCTAACTAAATTAGACATACGCATACCTTCAACCAAAGAGTTATCATAAAAAAAAGTTAATTCAGGAACAATACGTAAACGCATTGCTTTACCGAGCAAAGAACGAATATGTTTCGCCATATCGCCATTCAATACTTTGATACCATTTTTAACCATATCTATTTCATGTTCTTGATCTGATATGTTTAAAAAAGTCACGAACACTTTGGCATAAGCCAGATCACGAGAAACCTCCACTCCTGAAACAGTAGCCATTTTAACGCGTGGATCTTTAATTTCTCGATGCAAAATAATGGCGATCTCTTTTTGTATTTCCTGGGCAACACGCTGAGCACGACCAAACTCTCTTGCCATTATGACATCTCCTCACAGGGTAAAACTAAAATATAATAACCATTCATTATTATATATATATCAGAAAAATAAAATTCAATAGTTATATCTATTTGATTTTTATATAAAATAAATAATAACTGTTAAACATTATTTATCATCATAAGAATTAATGCCACCGCAACTTTCGATAACCAATATGCACTATTTGAATGCTTATCTATAACTCTTTAGTTAAAAGGCCATAACTGATGTTATGGCCTTTTAATAAGCAACAGTAAAGGAGGTATTAATTATCAATAGAACGTTTCACTTCAATGACTTCAAATACCTCTATCATATCACCAACACGGACATCATTGTAATTCTTCACACCAATACCACATTCCATACCATTGCGAACTTCGTTAACATCATCTTTAAAGCGACGTAATGATTCTAATTCACCTTCATAAATAACCACATTATCCCGTAATACACGGATAGGGTTATTACGCTTAATTATACCTTCAACAACCATACAACCAGCAATTGCACCAAATTTAGGTGATTTAAAGACATCACGCACTTCCGCTAAGCCGATAATTTGCTGTTTATATTCAGGCGCCAACATACCACTCATCGCCTGTTTGATCTCATCAATAAGACTATAAATAACAGAGTAATAGCGCAGATCTAAATTTTCACTTTCAACGATACGTCTTGCTGCAGCATCGGCGCGGACATTAAAGCCAATGATAATCGCATTAGAAGCAGCAGCCAATGTAACATCCGTTTCTGTAATACCACCAACACCTGAACCAATAATTTTTACTTTCACTTCATCAGTTGACAGTTTTTGCAACGAATCAATTATAGCTTCACAACTACCTTGTACATCGGTTTTTAATACAATATTTAACTCAGAAATCTTACCATCTTCCATGTCAGCAAACATGTTTTCTAGTTTTGACTTCTGCTGGCGTGCCAATTTCACTTCCCGGAATTTACCTTGACGATAAAGTGCAACCTCACGCGCTTTCTTTTCATCACGGACAACCGTTGCTTCATCACCTGCTGAAGGTACATTTGATAAGCCCAGAATTTCAACCGGAATTGATGGCCCTGCAGACTGAATATCTTCACCTAATTCATTACGCATTGCACGAATACGGCCATACTCAAAACCACATAGGACAATATCACCTTTATTAAGAGTGCCTTCCTGAACTAAAATAGTCGCAACCGAACCACGCCCCTTATCCAAATAAGACTCGATAACAACACCACTTGCCATGCCGGTACGAACCGCTTTGAGTTCTAATACTTCAGCTTGCAATAAGATAGCTTCTAATAATTCATCAATACCTGTCCCTTTTTTGGCAGATACATTGATAAATTGGTTTTCACCACCCCACTCTTCAGCCACTATACCATATTGAGATAGCTCATTTTTAACGCGATCAGGATCAGCTTCGTGTTTATCAATTTTATTAACTGCAACAACAACGGGAACATTAGCGGCCTTAGCATGCTGAATAGCTTCTATCGTCTGGGGCATCACACCATCATCCGCTGCAACGACCAAAACAACAATATCAGTTGCTTTAGCACCACGAGCACGCATCGAAGTAAATGCAGCATGCCCTGGTGTATCTAAAAAGGTAATCATGCCTTTATCTGTTTCAACATGATAAGCACCTATGTGCTGTGTGATCCCGCCAGCTTCACCCGATGCCACTTTAGTCGAACGAATATAGTCAAGTAATGACGTTTTACCATGGTCAACATGCCCCATGATCGTTACAACTGGTGCTCGTGGTTCTGCGATTGCTTCACCAGTATCACGATCACTTAAAATTGCTTCTTCCAACTCATTTTCACGACGCAAGATGACTTTATGCCCCATCTCTTCTGCCACAAGTTGCGCTGTTTCTTGATCAACCACCTGATTGATGGTCACCATGGCGCCCATTTTCATCATAGTCTTGACAACTTGGGAGCCTTTGACTGCCATCTTATTTGCTAATTCAGCAACCGAGATGGTTTCGCCAATAACAACATCACGGTTAATAACCGCAACTGGTTTTGTGAAACTTTGCTGTAATGAACTGGTTTTCTTCTGTTTACCTTTAGTTTTATTCGTACGACCAACCGCTCGCTCTTCTTCGCGATCAGCTTTCTCAGAATGTTTATTATTTTTTTTCTGCCGAGTAGCCTTTCCGCCTCGATTTCGGGCGCGACGGCCTTCTTCTTGGGCATCATTTTCGTCTTCTGCTTCACGAGCATGACGAGAAGTCGTGGTATGATAATCTACATTATCTTCTACTTCATCAGCACTACTCCAACTATTGGAGTTTTCCTCTGCCATACGTCGAGCTTCTTCAGCAACTCGTTTAGCTTCAGCTTCTACCTTACGTCGCATCTCTTCTTCAGCTTTCCGCTTGAGCTCTGCTGCTTCAGCTTCGCGACGCTGTTTTTCCGTATAAGTAGCCGAATCTTGATTCGATTTAGCCGTTTTTTGATTATTTTTACTTTGTTTCACTTTCTCTTTTTCCGCTGCTTCGCGCTTGGCTTTTTCAGCTGCTTCACGTTTCGCTTTTTTCTCTTCGGCTTCACGTTTTGCTTTTTTTTCTGCTTCGCGCTTTGCTTGCTCTTCAGCTTCATGCTTCACTTGCTCTTCAGCTTTCGTTTTTTCCAATGCATCGCGGTCAACATATGTGCGCTTTTTACGGACTTCAATATTGACTGATTTACTTTTTCCGCCCGTACTCGGAACACTTAGAGTGCTGCGAGTTTTTCGCTGTAGTGTTAATTTGCCAGTCTGGTTACCTGTAGTCCCATCTTCACGATTTAAGTATGCAAGTAAAGTTTCTTTTTCATTTTGAGTAACAGCGTCATTTTCAGTTTTCTTTATCCCGGCATCAGCAAACTGCTGTACCAGGCGTTCAACTGAAGTTTGAATCTCTGCTGCCAATGATTTTACAGTTTCATCTGCCATTCTGTTCCTTCCTGCTACAAATTATTTTGGATCGTTGCCAAACCAGCAAATATTGCGCGCAGCCATAATAATTTCACCAGCCTGTTCATCATTCAGCCCTTCTTCAATATCTCTCAGATCGTCGATCCCCTGTTCGGCAAGATCTTCCAATGTACAAATACCATGAGCAGCTAGGTTCATTGCTAAAGCATGATTCATACCTGGTAGATTTAACAGATCCTCAGTTGGCTGATTATCCCCCATACTCTCTTTTTGAGCCAATTCTAATGTCGTCAGCGCCGCTTTCGCTCTTTCACGCAAAACTTCAATCGTTGTCTCATCAAGACCTTCAATTTCTAATAGTTCGTTGATTGGTACATAAGCTAATTCTTCTAATGTAGAAAAACCCTCTTCAACGAGAGCAGTAGCGAATTCTTCATCAATATCAAGATGCTTAACAAAAGAATTAATAGATGCATGTGCCTCTGCTTGATGTTTAGCTTCAAGTTCTTCTGCAGTCATGACATTTAATTCCCATCTGTCATCTCCACGATGTTTTTTTAGTAATTGAGAAGCTAAGCGAACATTTTGTCCATTACGACCAATTGCCTGAGCCAAATTACTACTCTCAACGGCAACATCCATCGTACATTTATCTTCATCAACGACAATAGAAGCCACATCAGCTGGCGCCATCGCATTAATCACAAATTGTGCAGGATTATCATCCCACAGAACAATATCAATACGCTCACCACCAAGTTCACTTGATATTGCTTGCACCCTTGCACCACGCATGCCAACACAGGCGCCTACTGGATCAATACGTTTATCATTCGTTTTTACGGCAATTTTTGCCCGCGAGCCTGGGTCACGGGCAGCAGCTTTAATTTCAATAATTTCTTCACCAATTTCAGGTACTTCTATGCGAAATAATTCCACTAACATTTCAGGACGAGAACGACTAACAAATAGCTGAGCCCCACGCGCTTCTGGACGTACATCATATAATACACCACGCACACGGTCACCTGGACGAAAGTTTTCACGTGGTAACATATCTTCCCGCAAAATTACCGCTTCGGCATTATTTCCTAAATCTAATGTAATATTTTCACGATTTACTTTTTTTACTACCCCGGTAATGATTTCACCTTGCTGCTCACGAAATTGTTCGACAACCATCGCTCTCTCAGCTTCACGTACCTTTTGAACAATAACCTGTTTTGCAGTTTGAGTAGTAATGCGGTCAAACGTAACAGACTCTATTTGATCCTCTACATAATCGCCTAATTTAATCTCTGAGTCTTCAAATTTTGCCGCATCTAAGGTAATTTCACGTGTTGGCTGCGTTACTTCTTCAACTACTAACCAACGCCGAAATGTATCAAAATCTCCCGTTTTACGATCAATATTAACGCGAACATCAATCTCTTGTTCATATTTTTTCTTAGTAGCTGTTGCTAATGCGGTTTCAAGCGCTTCAAAGATTTTTTCGCGAGGAAGAGATTTTTCATTAGAAACCGCTTCCACAACAGCCAGAATTTCTTTATTCATCCTAGTTGCCTCATTGAACTTTATTAAAAGTGGGGTACCAGGTTAGCTTTCTGGATGTTTTTTAGTGCAAACACTTCGTCCTTGCCATCCACAGTAACCGTAATCATTTCGTCATTAACAGCTTTAATTATACCTTGCCATTTACGACGGTTATGCATTGCTATTCTTAATATTAAATTCACTTCTTTACCAATAAAACGCTGATAGTGTGCAACAGTAAAGAGTGGACGCTCAAGTCCTGGTGAAGATATCTCCAGGTTATAGAGCACTGAGATCGGATCTTCAACATCCAGTACTGCACTGACCTGGTGGCTAACATCGGCACAATCATCAACAGTAACACCATGTTCATTATCAATATAAACGCGTAATGTCGAAACACGTGCTCGAATAAACTCCAGCCCAACAAATTCAAAACCTAACGCTTCTACCGGCACTGAAATCATCGATGTTAATTTTTGCTCTAATGTGGACAAACCCCACCCCCAGACATAAAAAAAGGGCTAAAAGCCCAGTAATTCTGTTTTAAATAACAAAAAACCCCGAAACCCGGGGCTTTATGCAACTGGACCCTATACACTGCCAGTAGGTTTAACCCCTGACTCAGCACTCTTCCAAACGAAAAATAATTCAACGAGACGCCTGAAATAGATCATATGCTAAGAAGTGGTTGCGGGAGCCGGATTTGAACCGACGACCTTCGGGTTATGAGCCCGACGAGCTACCAAGCTGCTCCATCCCGCGTTCGAAAACTTCGCAAATTTTACGCTGATAATATACGAAACGCAAGTTATCTTTTAAAATGGTGCCGAGGACGGGACTTGAACCCGTACGCCTGTTTTATAGGCACTACCACCTCAAGGTAGCGTGTATACCAATTTCACCACCTCGGCACACCAGTAAGACAATTTTTTGCCAAAACCGCCTCACTACACAAACTGTTGTTTAATTAATGAGGAATATCACTTGTTGGTGCAACAGGCGCGGTAGGTACTCCAACTGGTTTCTCAACTTTAACCGGTTCACCAATGTTTTCCCATTTGCTTCCAGTCACACTTTTATTGGAAGTTAAATTCCCTAAAATTAAACTGATAACAAAGAATAATGTTGCAAAGATAGCCGTCATCCGCGTCATAAAATTACCTGACCCTGATGAACCAAATAATGTTGCAGAAGCGCCAGCACCGAATGAAGCTCCCATATCAGCACCTTTCCCTTGTTGCCGCATGACCATAGCAATCAGCACAATTGAGACTAACAAAAAGATAACCAAAAGGGTTATGTACATAGCTAACTACCTATTTAACAATAAAGTTTGGGAAAACCTATCTATTGCAGCTCGCTCCTTACGTCGTTACTCTAAGGAGCGGTTTTGAATACTAACCAAAGCTTAGCTGACAAGCAAGATTATTTTTATTTCATTGTACTATTTGTAGAAAAAAACAACAAAAGTCGTTACCTGAAGTCAGCGGGTAAAAAATAACACAATACTTATACAACCATATGATTTTTTCTAAAAATATTATGATCTATTTTACTTGCTTAACCACTTCGGCAATACGATTAGCCATTGCAGTAACCTGTTTTTCATTCTCACCTTCTACCATAATACGAATTAAAGGCTCGGTTCCTGATTTACGTAATAAAACCCGTCCTCTACCTGCTAGGTCATTTTCCACTTGTTTTACCACATTTAAAACATCTTCTGTAACCAATGGATTATGGCTACCAGAAAAACGCACATTTACCAATACTTGAGGCATCAATTTCACCTCTCGGCAAAGATCATAAAGACTGGTATTATTACGGATCATGGCACTTAGAACTTGTAAACCAGCGATAATACCATCACCTGTTGTTGTTTTATCTAACAATATAATGTGACCTGAATTTTCAGCACCAAGCCGCCATCCTTGTTCTTGTAATTTTTCGAGAACATAACGATCGCCGACTTTTGCCCGGATAAAAGGTATATCCAACTGTTGCAAGGCTAATTCCAATCCCATATTACTCATTAAAGTGCCAACAACACCACCATGCAATTGACCTTGTCGAAGTGCATCACGAGCAATAATATAAAGAATTTGATCGCCATCAATTCTATTGCCCCGATGATCAACCATTATTAGCCGATCACCATCACCATCAAACGCAAGGCCAATATCCGCTTTTTCAGCTACCACACGTTTTTGCAATAGCACGACGTCAGTCGCCCCACAGCCTTGATTAATATTCAGTCCATTTGGTTCACAGCCAATTGCGATGACTTCCGCGCCAAGCTCAGTTAATACATTCGGCGCAATATGATATGTTGCACCATTAGCACAATCTAAAACTATTTTTAAACCACTTAGACTTTGGTCACTCGGAAACGTCCCTTTGCAAAATTCTATATAACGCCCAGCAGCATCAACAATACGACTTGCTCGTCCTAATTCGGCAGACTCTACACAAGTAAGAGGCTTCTCCATCTCAGCTTCTATTGCTTCTTCTACGTCATCAGGTAACTTAGTGCCATCAATCGAAAAGAATTTAATACCATTATCATAATAGGGATTATGAGAAGCAGAAATGACAATACCCGCCTCAGCACGGTATGTGCGTGTTAAATAAGCAATTGCTGGTGTCGGCATAGGACCTGTAAATGCAGCAGATAGTCCAGCTGCTGCAAGACCCGCTTCTAAAGATGACTCCAACATATAACCTGAAATGCGTGTATCTTTACCTATGATTATTTTACGAGAACCATGCCGCGCTAAAACCTTACCCGCTGCCCAACCCAATTTCAAAACAAAATCAGGGGTAATTGGGTTTTCTCCTACTTTGCCACGAATACCATCGGTGCCAAAATATTTGCGCTTACTCATAATCATCTGTTTCCTTTACTGAAAGGGTTGCTTGAACAATATTCATAGCCTGTACAGTTTCTTTTACATCATGCGCACGAATAATCTGTGCTCCCTGCATAGCTGCGATAACAGCGCATGCAATACTGCCAATAAGCCGTTCCTCTAGTGGCACATCTAATAATTCACCAATCATAGATTTACGTGACATACCAACTAGCAGCGGCACTTCTAGAGCATGAAATTCATTCAATTTCGCTAATAATTGATAATTATGCGCCAAATTTTTACCAAAACCGAAACCTGGATCAATAATCAAACGATTTTTCGCAATGCCTGCCGCTTCACAGCGGTCAATTTTATCTGATAAATACTGTTTTACTTCTGCAACCACATTTTTATAAACGGGTGTTTGTTGCATTGTCTTAGGTTGACCTAACATATGCATAATACAGATAGGTAACCCTGTTTCAGCTGCGGCTTCTAATGCACCCGGCTCATGTAACGACCGAACATCATTAATAATATGCGCACCGGCTCTGGCTGCCTCTGTCATGACAACAGCTTTCGATGTATCAACAGAAACCCAAACCTCAAAACGATCAGTTACGGCTTCAATTATTGGGATAACCCGGTCAAGTTCTTGCTGTAAAGTCACTTCACTAGCACCCGGGCGGGTTGATTCACCACCAATATCGATAATTGCCGCACCATGGTCAACCATACTAGCTGCATGCTTGAGCGCATAGTCGTAACGATTGTATATACCACCATCAGAAAAAGAGTCTGGAGTAACATTTAATATTCCCATAACAATAGGACGATTAAGATCAAGCTCTATTTTTCGGGCAGTAATTTTCATAATCACCTTACTCAACCAAACAAAACCCCAGGCTATCCTGGGGTTTTAATTATTAATTCATTTCACATAGAAAACCGATGAGCATTAACGATTCTCTGTGTTACTACCATTATCATTTCCATTCACACTATCTTCACCCTGAGCGGCAGAAATATTCTTTTCTGGCTCGCCTTGTGATGAGGATGTTGCAGTAGGATTACTACTATCATTATCATCCCAGCCAGCTGGCGCTCTAACTGGACGGCGATTCATTAAATCATCTATTTGAGGTGCATCAATGGTTTCATATTTCATTAATGCATCCTTCATCGCATGCAGGATATCCATGTGATCATTCAAAATCTGACGAGCTCGTTTATAATTACGATCAATAATTGCCTTAATCTCTTCATCAATTGCTCGCGCAGTTTCGTCTGACATATGATTCGCCTTAGCAACCGAACGGCCTAGGAAAACCTCACCCTCTTCCTCTGCATAGAGCAATGGCCCTAATTTCTCAGAAAAACCCCATTGCGTCACCATATTACGAGCAAGATTAGTTGCTACTTTAATATCGTTTGAGGCACCAGTAGATACCTTTTCTGAACCGTAAATAATTTCTTCCGCTAACCTACCACCATAAAGGGTGGAAATTTGACTTTCTAGCTTTTGCCGGCTCGCACTAATTTGATCGCCTTCTGGCAAGAAGAATGTAACACCTAACGCACGACCACGCGGGATAATTGTCACTTTGTGAACAGGATCATGCTCTGGAACAATCCGGCCTATAATTGCATGACCAGCCTCATGATAAGCAGTAGATTCTTTTTGTTCTTCTGTCATGACCATAGAGCGACGTTCAGCACCCATCATGATCTTGTCTTTTGCCTTTTCAAATTCCACCATAGTGACAACACGCTTATTGCCGCGCGCCGCAAAAAGGGCAGCTTCATTAACTAAATTAGCTAAATCAGCACCAGAAAAACCAGGGGTGCCTCGTGCCAATACCGAAGCATCAACACTAGGATCTAAAGGTACACGGCGCATATGAACTTTCAAAATCTGTTCACGACCACGTACATCAGGTAGACCCACAACAACCTGCCGATCAAAACGTCCAGGACGCAATAATGCCGGATCTAACACATCGGGACGGTTGGTAGCAGCAATAACAATAATACCTTCATTACCTTCAAATCCATCCATCTCTACCAGCATCTGGTTAAGAGTCTGTTCACGTTCATCGTGCCCTCCTCCCAAACCGGCACCACGTTGGCGGCCAACAGCATCTATTTCGTCAATAAAAATGATACAAGGCGCTGCTTTCTTGGCTTGCTCAAACATATCACGTACGCGAGAAGCACCAACACCAACGAACATTTCTACAAAATCTGAACCGGAGATAGTAAAAAAGGGAACCTTTGCTTCACCAGCAATGGCTTTTGCCAACAAGGTTTTACCTGTTCCCGGTGGTCCTACCATCAAAATTCCCTTAGGAATTTTACCACCTAATTTTTGAAAACGTCCAGGTTCACGCAAATATTCAACTAACTCACCCACTTCTTCTTTCGCTTCATCACAACCGGCAACATCAGCAAAAGTTGTTTTAATTTGATCTTCTGTCAGCATGCGAGCCTTACTCTTACCAAAGGACATAGCACCTTTGCCACCTCCTCCTTGCATCTGACGCATAAAAAAGATCCAAACCCCAATCAGTAATAACATTGGGAACCAGGAAATGAAAATAGTTGCTAAGAAACTTTGCTCTTGAGGTGGTTCACCAATGACGGTGACATGTCTTTCAAGCAAGGTATCCAACAATCTTGGATCCTCTCTCACTGGAATATAAGTCGTATAACGACTGTTATCCGTTTTCTTAACACTAATTTCACGATCAGAAATACGCACTTCACGTATCTGATCCTGAGTTAACTCATTCATAAAGGTAGAATAATCCACCCTGCGACTATTCGAATCGCTAGGACCAAAACTCTGGAATAGAGACATCAGGACTACCGCAATGACTACCCAGAGAATCAGGTTTTTCGCCATGTCACTCAAGGGATGAACCTCTTCATTACAACTATGTTAAATAAATAACGTACAGGGTACTATATTTTGCGTCCTGTCGCTACAATGTACACTTCACGTGAACGTGACCGCGAAGCATCTGGTTTACGAATTTTAACTTTTAAAAATAGAGAGCGAATTTCCCTCAGATATTCATCAAAGCCTTCTCCCTGAAATACTTTAACAATAAAACTTCCGCCGGAAGCCAGTACATCACGACACATATCCAACGCTAGCTCAACCAGATACATGGAGCGAGGAATATCGACTGCAGGGGTCCCACTCATATTGGGAGCCATATCCGACATAACGACCTGGACTTTTTTATCTCCAACGCGTTCAAGCAATGCCTTTAATATCTGCTCATCTCGAAAATCTCCTTGCAAGAAATCAACACCAACGATGGGATCCATTAGCAATAAATCACATGCAATAACCCGCCCCGTCTGGCCAACTTTACTTGCTGCATATTGAGACCAACCGCCAGGCGCTGCACCTAAATCAACAACGGTCATACCAGGTTTAAATATTTTATCACTCTGCTGGATCTCATCCAATTTAAACCATGCGCGTGAGCGAAACCCTTTTTTTTGTGCTTGAAGAACGTATTTATCACTAAAATGTTCCTGCAACCAACGACTAGAGCTTGCTGAACGCTTTTTATTAGCCATTGTTTTTCCAACTATACTTATAAAATAACATCTATCTTTGCCATTTCGATATACCAAAATTATAGAATTTATGGTGATAATTAAAAGATGGCGGTAGAATGTACCGTTTTCAATCCCACTAAAGCAAAAAACAATGACTCTTAATAAAAAGCAAATACAATATCTAAAAAGCCTTGCTCATCATCTAAACCCTGTTGTAATGATAGGTAACAATGGTTTAACTGAAGGTGTTTTAGCTGAAATAGAACAATCTTTTTCATATCATGAACTTATCAAAATCAAAATAGCGAGTGAAGACCGTGAGACCAAAAATTTGATAGCAAACGCTATTGTTAGAGAAACCGATGCTATCAATGTGCAAATTATTGGTAAAATCTTGATACTCTATCGTCCTTCTGAAACACACAAGATTATTTTACCTAAATAAGTCTTCTACATTTATACAAAAATGCCATCTCACTGCAGGGTAAAAAAGGCCATATTGGCCTCTTTTACTTTAAAATTAACTCAAGAATATAACGCTTTAAGATAAAATGAAAATCAAATATATTCCACTTTCAAAATTTCATATTCAACTTCACCGCCAGGGGTGGTGATAACTGCCACATCATCCATAGTCTTACCGATCAAACCTCGTGCTATTGGTGAATTAACAGAAATGAGATTTTCTTTGATATCAGCTTCATCATCACCCACAATACGATAAATCTGATCTTCATTTGTGGTTACATTAAATACCGTGACTGTTGCACCAAATATTACACGACCCTCATTTTTCATTTTTGTTACATCAATAACTTGCGCATGAGACAATTTAGCCTCAATTTCTTGGATACGCCCTTCGCAAAACCCTTGCTGCTCACGCGCTGCATGATATTCTGCATTTTCTTTCAAATCACCATGTTCACGTGCTTCTGCAATAGCAGCAATAATTTCAGGACGGCGGATATTCTTTAAAAATTCTAACTCTTTACGCAACTTTTCTGCGCCACGTACCGTCATTGGAATCTGTTTCATTAATAAATGCCTCTGATTCTTTCCTAAATAAAAATTAAATATCTTCCTGATTTTTCTGTCATTAAAGCAAATTAGCACTTCTGACAAAACAACATTCTAGGCAAACAAAAAAGGGGTAAACCTTGTTAACTATTAATTTGCGACTTTATTATTCTATCATTTAATTAACCATTCTAACGCACACTTAATGCTAGGTCACCGTTTACTTTTTTCTGCATTACACTTTAGTATGTCTATTATGTCTACTTTTATATACTGCACTTATGGCTTTTTTAAAAAAAATGGGAAGATCATATTGGTTATTTAACCTACTTTTCATATTCAATCAGGCGCTATCAGCACCCATTGAAACCTATATCAATTATCTGCCCACAGGCACAAATCTCGCTTTTATCGCGCAAAAAGTGGGGAGTGATACGCCGTTGATCGATTACCATAGCCAACAAATGGCGCTGCCTGCAAGTACTCAAAAAATTATTACCGCATTAGCCGCCTTACTTCAATTAGGTAGCGATTATCAATTTGTCACCTATTTCGAAACCGAAGGAAAAATTATCGGTCATCGTTTAAAAGGTGATTTGGTTGTACGCTTCACTGGTGATCCAACCTTAACACGCCAACAAATTCGCAATATGGTAGCTGAATTAAAGCAGCTAGGCATTGAGCAAATTGATGGCGACTTAATTATTGATATATCAGCCTTCGCTGGCCAAGATAAGGCTCCTGGGTGGGTATGGAATGATATGACACAATGTTTTAGTGCTCCACAAAGCGCTGCGATTATCGATAAAAACTGTTTCTCAGTCACTTTACATAGTGGTCAAAAACCTGGCGATATTGCTTATATCCATACTGCCCCTTTTTACCCTGTTAATATGTTCAGCCAAGTTATTACGCTAGCAAAAGGTTCTACTGATGCACGTTATTGTGCATTAGATGTTATACCAGGAGAACTAAACCGTTATATACTAACTGGTTGCTTAATTCAACGCACTGAACCGTTACCATTAGCATTTGCCATTCAAAATGGCGCAAGCTATGCAGGAGCCATAATAAAAACTAGCCTGACAAATGCCCAGATTGCGATTACTGGGCACATTAAACGGCGCCATATGCCTACCATAGCAGGAAATATCCTAGCTACAACAAAATCTAAGCCATTACATCATTTGCTAACAATAATGTTAAAAAAATCTGATAATATGATAGCTGATGCGATCTTTAGAACCATAGGCCGTGAATATTATGGTGTCCCTGGCACCTGGTCTTCTGGCTCCGATGCTATCCGCCAGATTTTAAAACAAAAAGCCAATATTAACTTAGCTAATACAATTATGGTAGATGGTTCAGGGCTATCTCGTCACAATTTAATTACACCAGCGGCTATGATGTCTATTTTGCAATATATTGCTAAACATGATGGTCAACTAAACTTTATTGCTATGTTACCCTTAGCAGGCCATGACGGCACTCTACGTTATCGTGGCGGCTTAGACAATGCCGGAGTTAATGGTAAGGTCACAGCTAAAACCGGTGCTTTGCAAGGAGTATATAATCTCGTCGGCTTCATTACTGCACAAAGTGGTCAGCGTATCGCTTTCGTACAGTTTATTTCAGCTTATAGCTTACCGCCAGCACAATATAATAGTCGCCGTATTCCACTTGTCCGTTTTGAGGGCCATCTCTACAAAGATCTTTATCGTAATAACTAAAAAAACAAAAGGGTATCTACTCGATACCCGCTAAAAATAATTCGTATTAATTAACGCTTATAAATGAAGTCGATTCCCTCTTCATCGTCTTCATCCCAATCGTCATCATCTAGATCCGTTTTATTATCAAATAGTTGCTCTTTATGATAATCATCCCACATAAATTCAGCTTTATCTGATCCGTTACTATTATCTAGTGATATATTTTGCGGATGGGCTTGCATAAATGTCATAATATCCCAACAAAGTGCTTTAACGCCTAGCTGATTTACCGCAGAAATCTGATAATACTTATCTTGCCATTTTAAAGTTTCAATAATAGCTTTTGCACGATCATTTGCCTCTTCAGTAGTCAAAAGATCAACTTTGTTAAACACTAACCACCGCGGTTTTTGGGCTAACTTTTCACTATATTTTTCCAGTTCGGCATCAATTATTTTGACATTCTCAACCGGATCAGAACCATCAATAGGGCAAATATCAATAAGGTGTAGAAGTATCGTGCAGCGTTCCAAATGCTTTAAGAAACGAATGCCAAGACCTGCACCTTCTGCTGCTCCCTCAATTAAACCAGGAATATCTGCAATAACAAAGCTTTGCTCACTATCCACACGTACTACCCCCAAACTCGGTACCAATGTAGTAAAGGGATAATCAGCAACTTTGGGTTTTGCTGCAGAAACTGAACGAATGAAAGTCGATTTACCTGCATTTGGCATACCTAACATGCCTACATCAGCAAGTAACATCAATTCAAGTAGCAACTCTCTTGTTTCTCCTTTCGTTCCCATCGTTTTTTGACGAGGCGCACGGTTGACTGATGATTTAAATCGAGTATTACCTAAACCATGAAATCCACCTTTTGCAACCATTAAGCGCTGCCCGTGACGCGTCATATCACCGACGATTTCACTGGTTGAAAAATCGCGTATCCGTGTACCAACTGGCACTTTAATGGTGTTATCTTGACCACGTTTACCTGTACAATCACGACTTTGACCATTCTGTCCTCGTTCAGCTCGAAAGATGGTTTCAAATCGATAATCAATTAACGTATTAAGATTTTCATCAGCCAACAGATAGACATCTCCACCATCTCCACCATCTCCACCATCAGGCCCACCCTTAGGAATATATTTTTCACGGCGGAAGCTAACGCAACCATTGCCACCATCGCCAGCTATAACTAATATTTTGGCTTCATCAACAAATTTCATTATCTTTTCTCCGCATACTAGACATTATATGCTAGATGGTAGTTTTACTCAGAGATGGTATTACATAAGGTAATATAAAAAGCCCCGCATATTTGCAGGGCTTTTTTAAACTCTATTTAAAGATCAAAAAAACTTATTCAGCTTCAATACTGACATATTTACGATTTTTTGGTCCTTTAATTTCAAATTTAACTTTTCCGTCAGCCAATGCAAATAGGGTATGATCGCGACCACAACCAACATTAATACCAGCATGGAATTTAGTACCACGCTGACGAACAATAATGCTACCTGCCAATACAGATTCACCACCAAAACGTTTTACACCTAGGCGTTTTGCTTCGGAATCGCGACCATTACGCGTTGAGCCGCCAGCCTTTTTATGTGCCATTAATCTGCTCTCCTAATTCTTAAGCAATACCAGTGATCTTAACATCAGTAAACCACTGACGGTGGCCCTGTTGTTTACGGCTATGTTTACGGCGACGAAATTTAACAATTTTAATTTTCTCACCGCGACCATGCGCAATAACTTCAGCTTTAACTTTGATGCCTTCAACGACAGGCGCACCGATTTTAATATCATCACCGTCGGCGATCATCAATACTTGATCGAACTCAACAGTTTCACCTGTCGCAATGTCTAGCTTTTCCAGGCGAACTGTTTGGCCTTCGCTGACTCGGTGTTGTTTACCACCACTTTGGAAAACCGCGTACATATAAACTCCGCTTAACACACTCCCTTAGCATATTTGATTCAGAGTGCGTTTTATAAATATTCACAATAGGGCGCGAATTCTACGCAAAAAAGCATCAGAAGACAAGCCTAGAATTCAATCTAATAATAAAAAATCTACTTTATAAAGTGTATTTATTCTGTAGCCGTTCATTTGCAATTAATTTTACAGTACAATCGGTGACAGATTAACAGTACAAGATCACATGACTAAATATTATGTTTAGGTAAAACCAAATTGATGTAAGAATTTATAAAATGAATTTAGAATCAATTATCAATCTAACCGCAAAAGACATGGAAGCGGTTAATAAAGCAATCTTGAATCAATTAAATTCAGATGTCTACCTCATTAATCAACTAGGTCACTATATTATCAGTGGTGGCGGAAAAAAAATTCGGCCTATGATTGCTATTCTGGTTGGAAGAGCGCTAGGTTATCAAGGCGAAAAGCACATTAATGTAGCAGCATTGGTTGAATTTATTCATACCGCAACATTACTACATGATGATGTTGTTGATGAGTCAACCTTGCGGCGCGGGAAAAAAACAGCAAATTCTGTTTTCGGTAATGCCGCCAGTGTATTAGTAGGAGACTTTATTTATACCCGCTCATTTCAAATGATGACAGCACTTGATTCAATGCCTGTTTTAAAACTGATGTCTGATGCAACAAATGTCATTGCAGAAGGTGAAGTTTCACAACTAATCAATTGTAATAATCCAGACATCACCGAAAGCATCTATATGCAAGTAATATATAGTAAAACTGCACGCCTATTTGAAGCTGCGACACATGCATCAGCGATTGTATCTGGTGCCAATGAGACCCAGCAACAAGCCTTACGAGATTATGGTCGTTTTCTTGGTACGGCCTTCCAACTGATTGATGATCTTCTAGATTATGACGCGGATAGTACCACTATTGGCAAAAATATCGGCGATGATTTAAATGAGGGAAAGTTAACATTACCGCTACTTCATGCAATGAAAAAAGGCACCGCAGAAGAATCCGCACTTATTCGTAACGCAATAGAAAAAGGTAATGGGCGCCATTTACTTAGTACTATATTAATTACCATGAAACGCTGTGGCTCTCTTGAATATACCCGTGACCGAGCTAGAGAGGAAGCCGATAAAGCAATTAAAACGCTAGATATCTTACCTGACACATCTTATAAGGATGCTCTGATCAGCTTGGCTTGCATTTCCGTGCAACGCCCCTCGTGACAAAAACTTCTTTGGAACAGCTCATCCTGTTCCAGAGTTATCTTCTTCCACTAATATCGCTTCACAACAATTGATATAACCAATTAACTTTTCCAATCCTTCCCGTAAAATAAATTTAATAATTTTTTCACGCTCTTTTTTTGTTAATTGTTTATAAGCTTCGACCCAAATTAAAAAAGCATCTTGTCGTTTTCCTTTGCCGCGATAATCAATAGAGTTATCATTTAGCGATAATACATTAAATACATCTTCAGGCAGACTACTGACATGATATTCAACAGCTTTGCCTTGGACTCCACGTTTTCGACGTTGCTCCCAACCTTCCCTGCGAGCCATTAGGTTGATACCTTGTGGTGATGAAGGCAAACCAACCAATCCAGCGAGTTCTTTCGCGGTATACCATTCTTTTTTCATAATTTTCTCGCATCACTTTTGGTATTAATACATAACCTAATTCTGCAAATCTAATTGTTAAAAATGGTGGCCTTCTTGATTATTTTTTTCTTTTAAAACCCTCCAAATTTCTTAAACATAGAAAAATCATTGAATAAAATTGCAGGGTTATTTCTTTTTTTATCTCTTGCAAATATTGTTCTCCTTTTTACTATCATTATTAACTAATTTTTTTTCTATTAATATCGGACAAATTATTTTATAACTATTAATTTTAAGGAATTAATATGAATTAAAGATTTTTATTTTTTTCACTCTATTATACTGAATTAATATAACTAGAATTAATTATATACACTCCTAATAAATTGAAGAGAACCTCACTATATTTCTTAAAATATCTGTAAAATTTCTCTATTTTTTGCAATCAAGTTCAAAAAAGAGATTTTTAAGAAAAAAATAAGAAACTATTAAAGAAAAAAATGTTATTTTATTTCTAATAACAAGTTCTAGTTCGAAATACATGTGAGAACTATCTGTTATTTATACCACTAATACAGCAATATATTTAATAGAAAAAGGATTAAAAATGATTTCACAGAAATCTGATTGGCATCCTGCGGATATTATTGCAGCGCTAAGAAAACGCGGAACAACATTAGCAGCTATATCAAGACAAGCAGGTTTAAGCTCTTCTACCCTAGCCAATGCTTTATCTCGGCCCTGGCCAAAAAAAGAATGGATAATTGCAAACTTTTTAAACCTTCATCCCTCTGAAATATGGCCTAGCCGTTATTACGATTTCAATACAGGAGAATTATTAGAACGAAATATTCGTCAGCCTACTAATAAAAATAACGAATAAATTATAAAAAAACCGCAGACTCATATCTGCGGTTTATTATTTAATTAAGTTAATAATATTATTTATTAATAAAATTTTCGCCTAATTTAATATCTTTATTGAGTGTCTCTAACATATTTTCCAATTTATTTTTTTCAAAGGTATTCATAATATTTATAGGTAATCTTTCTTCAATACCATTTTTACCTAAACGTATTGGCTGAGCAAAAAAACGCGCATATTCACCATCACCTTCCACATATGCACATTCGATTATATTTTCTTTACCATTTAAAGCGTGTATTAATGATAAACCAAATCGTGCAGCGGCTTGTCCCATAGAAAGTGTTGCGGATCCACCACCGGCTTTTGCTTCTACAACTTCAGTTCCCGCATTTTGGATACGTTTAGTTAGCTCCTCAGCTTCCTGTTCGGTAAAGCTAACTGCTGGAATTTGAGAGAGTAGCGGTAGAATCGTTACGCCAGAATGACCTCCAATAACCGTCACTTCAATTTCTTGCGGTTTTTTACCTTTTAATTCAGCAACAAAAGTGTTAGAACGGATAATATCTAAGGTTGTTACACCAAATAGTCGATTTCTATCATACACACCGGTCTTTTTTAATACCTCTGCTGCTATCGGAACCGTGGTATTGACCGGATTAGTAATAATACCAATTAACGCCTTTGGACAGCTCTGAGCAACTTTTTCAATCAGACTACGTACGATACCGGCATTTATATTAAACAAATCTGAACGATCCATTCCCGGTTTCCTGGCAACACCTGCCGAAATTAATACTACATCAGCACCGTCAAGTGCAGGTGTTGGATCTTCACCAGCAAAACCAATTACTTTTACATCCGTTGGAATATGGCTTAAATCTTTGGCAACACCAGGGGTCACAGGAGCAATATCATAAAGAGAAAGCTCTGAGCCTGATGGAAGCTGGTTTTTAAGAAGAAGTGCAAGCGCTTGACCAATACCACCTGCTGCCCCAAGAATAGCTAATTTCATGCTGATACTCCTTTAAATGATGACACTTCGAAATAGCTTAAAACTTTCAATCTATTACATACATTATTCATATGACAGTCTATTAATTACGATTAATTGTTGTTAATAGATAAGTCCGATAAATTTTTTGCTTTCATTTTAAATAAAATCCTTATCGACTAATGCGATAAGGGGCACTTTTTTAATATTGATTAGGTAGCAGCATAAGGTAGAGTCACAAAGGTTATTTTTACAATTAACATTATTTTTTAAACAAAAATTTATCTTCAATTTCCACAAAACAGACAAATAACTAACAAATAATTTCTATTATTGCTTTTTTTATTATTTTCATAGCACTATGGCTAGACTCCTTGTTGCATAAAAATTCACCTTTATACATAATATCGCTCTACTTAACGTCTTGAAAAAGGTGATTTATGTATGCTTCTTCTAAACAAGAAGATCTCGTGAAAGCTTTTAAAGCGCTGCTCAAAGAAGAAAAATTTAGTTCACAAAGTGAGATCGTTATAGCACTTCAAGAGCAAGGCTTTGAAAATATAAACCAATCAAAAATTTCTAGAATGCTGACTAAGTTTGGCGCAGTGCGTAACCGTAATGCGAAAATGGAAATGGTTTATTGCCTACCCGCTGAACTGGTTGTTCCTACAACAACTAGCCCACTAAAAAATTTGGTATTAGATGTTAATTACAATGAATCAATTGTGGTTATTCGTACTAGCCCTGGGGCTGCACAGCTGATTGCTCGTTTATTAGATTCTTTAGGAACTTCAGAAGGAATTTTAGGTAGTATCGCCGGCGATGATACCATTTTTTCTACTCCAACTCTGGGATTTTCCACCAAACGACTTTATGAAGCCATTTTGAATTTATTTGAACAAGAGTTGTAAAAATCACAGTTATCGCGCTGATCAGCGCGATAATATGAAATGAATCGTTATCTTGATTAACAAAAATAATCCAACTATTAATCTTGCCCTAATTTGGCTAAACTGCACGCACATAAGGAACTACAGTTCCTTAAAAAACCTCTATAAAATTTGACTCAGGACCTTGGTCATGAAAACATTAGACGAATTTATCGTTGAAAAACAACATGATTTTCCTCATGCTACTGGTGAACTTACTGCATTATTGTCAGCCATTAAATTAGGTGCAAAAATCATTCACCGCGATATTAATAAAGCCGGTTTGGTGGATATTTTAGGCGCAAGTGGTGCTTCTAATGTTCAAGGTGAAGTTCAAATGAAACTTGACCTCTACGCGAATGAAAAATTAAAAGCCGCTTTGAAAGCGCGAGGAGAGGTTGCTGGCATTGCCTCTGAAGAAGAAGACGAAATCGTTATTTTTGATGGTGATCGGGCAGAAAATGCCAAATATGTCGTATTAATGGATCCATTAGATGGTTCATCAAATATTGATGTAAATGTTTCGGTAGGAACTATTTTCTCTATTTATCGCCGCATTACACCGATTGGACAACCTGTTACCAAAGCAGATTTTTTACAACCGGGCCATCAACAAGTCGCAGCCGGCTACGTTGTATATGGCTCTTCAACCATGCTGGTCTATACAACCGGTTATGGTGTGCATGCCTTTACCTATGATCCTTCTCTGGGAGTTTTCTGTTTATCTCACGAAAAAGTGATGTTCCCGACCCAAGGCAACATGTATTCAATCAATGAAGGAAATTATAGTAAATTTCCATTAGGGGTAAAAAAATATATAAAATATTGCCAGGAGCAAGATCCCGCTACACTTCGCCCTTATACTACCCGTTATATTGGCTCTCTGGTGGCAGATTTTCATCGAAATTTACTAAAAGGTGGTATTTATATTTATCCAAGTACAGCAAGCCATCCTAAAGGTAAATTACGCTTACTATATGAATGCAATCCGATTGCCTTTTTAGCCGAACAGGCGGGAGGTAAAGCAAGTGATGGTAGTCATCGCATTTTAGATATTGTTCCAGAACAACTACATCAACGTGTACCATTCTTCGTTGGAACAAAATCTATGGTAGAGAAAGCCGAAAGCTTTATGCTTGAATTTTCAGTTAATGAATAACGTCCTATCGTACACAATAAAGGCAACCAATCTGGCCTTTATTGTTAAGCTTATTTTTATAATAAGATCCTATCTGATAGTGAGTTTTTCTTTCGTTTACGGCTATAATAACCGCTACTCAATTTATAGCTTTAAATAAAGGACATTTTTTATGAGCCTAAATAACGTACCGGCAGGGAAAGAACTGCCTGAAGATATCTATGTCATTATAGAAATTCCAGCCAATGCTGATCCGATAAAATATGAAGTAGATAAAAAATCCGGCGCCATCTTTGTCGATCGTTTTATGTCTACTGCTATGTTTTATCCCTGTAATTATGGTTATATCAACCATACTCTCTCCCTAGATGGCGATCCTGTTGATGTTTTAGTTCCAACACCTTATCCGCTACAACCAGGAGCAGTGATCCGTTGTCGCCCAATCGGTGTCTTAAAAATGACCGATGAATCCGGTGAAGATGCAAAATTAGTTGCTGTGCCTCATTCTAAATTGACTAAAGAATACGATCATATTAAGGATATTCACGATCTACCTGAATTATTACGTGCTCAAATTAAACATTTCTTTGAACACTATAAAGATTTAGAACAAGGCAAATGGGTAAAGGTGGAAGGTTGGGAAAATGTTGATGCGGCAAAAGCTGAAATTCTTTCTTCTTTTGAACGCGCAGCTAAAAAATAATCATCATATAGATTTAACAGATCCCCTTTATTATTAATAAATGGGATCTAGTTAGAAAAATTTATTTGCTTTTCCCATTACGTTTTAGCCAATCACCACTTTCAATTCGCCGTAAACCATCTACCGGAAGTTTATAAAGATAAATCCATGCATTACCATAAGGTGTCGATATCAACTCTCTTTCATAATCCTGGGAATTCCTTTTTAATTCATCAAGCTCAGTTAAAATTGAAGGTGTAATACGATAAACTTCACATTCTATCGTCCCTTTACCACGTATTACTGCAGGGTAATGACCTAAGTCATAAATTTCATAACCTTCCAACCGATACTCTCCTAATAGCTGAGCATAGGTCATCCAATGATGATTTCCCTGTTTACGTCTTAAACTACCATAAACAATTATACGCATAATTAAAACTCAAACTGATAAAGCAGATCTAGTGCCTGATCAACACCAGACACAGCTTCTAGATACAATTTTGGCATCAAACGATAGCGTAGCGTTAATGTAGCAAGAGAATTAAATATCCCGACACCATATTTAACTTGCAAATCATTAGTAATCTTTCCACTCACTACAACCTGAGATTTGTCACCAACTCCCTGAGTATCTAATGCTAAGTCGGAAACACCAAATGTTTCACCAATACTTCCCAATAATTTTCCACTTTTGGAAACTCCCATACTAATCAGCAAAGCAGCCATATGGGTACTATCTGCGCCACTACTATCTAACCCTTCACCTCTAAGTAAATAAGACAGCGCTTCCTGCTGCGATTTAACTGGCTCGGAGAAAATCGTTGCTTTTGGTTTATCCGCCAAGCCGGTAACCCTGACACCCGCAATCACATTATCATTGGTACTCTCCGGATTACGGATCGCTTCTACATTTAAGAATGGCTGATCAACGGGGCCTGAAAATAAAATTTGTCCTTTCCGGACAATAAGATCTTGTCCATATGCATGAAATCGTCCTTCAGGAATATTAATCTGGCCATTTAAACCCAATCCTTGTTTATCTTGGATAACTTTTAATATTCCTGTTAATCGAGCTTTTAAACCAAATGCGTCCAGACGAACATCATTGCCAATTTTAATTTGTAGATTGGTTAAGATTGGTATTGATATACCTTTTTTCTCAATTGGCTGCAAATTTGCATCTAACATCACTTCATCTGATGAAACGCCTACTGCTGATTCCGGTAATTCTTGTACTGTTATACGCGCCCAGGGAATATTTACATTACCATTAAGACTTAATAAATTAGGTGTAGCTTCAAAAACAATATCCGGCTCCACATCAATACGAACCATTGGCGGTAATGTTATCCGCAGTTTGTTACCGGTGGCCGAAATTCTCGCTTGCCAGGCTTTAATGTTACGCCAATCCGCCTCTCCGGTTAATTTTAAATAACCTTCTGGTGTATTTATACGTCCGGTTAATTGAGAATGTGTTCCCATAAAATTCAGTTTGAGGAAACCCTGATTGATATCAAATGGAAACCAGTGTCCTTTTGCTGCCACATTAGAAAGTGCCAAATTACCATTTAATAGTGGCTGCTTCATATTGCCAGCTAACCTTAAATCGGCATTCAAATCGCCATCTAACTTTTCACCTTTACTTAGAACTGGACGAATTAATGCTAATGAAATATTTTCAATGTTAACACTACCTGATAATTTACGGTTTTGTTGCAGATCGTCAATCCGTATATTGCCTGAAAATTTGCCATTATTGTTAATTTGTATTAACCACTGTAAGACCGCCTTACCATTACTCATATCTGCATTTAATGTTAGCGTTTGAAATTCAACTGGTAACACCGATCCTTCAATTAATTGCTTAATTTTCACACTATTACCAAGCAAATTTACTTTTGCCTGTGGTGAACGGCCATCCGCATACCAGCTCACTTTTGCATCACCATCAAAACTGCCTGTGAGCTGAGTTTCAGCAGGCAAAAAAGGTTTGAGCAGTGCTAAATCAAACTGTTGTAATAGAATATCTGCATTACCGGACTTACCAATTTTAGCCGTTTTAGACAGACAAAAACGCCCTTTAGCATTTATCCAGCAATGAGGGGACAAAGTGACTTCCTGTTGTTGATTAGCATACTCAATCGCAACTGGCCGACTTAATTGCCATTCACCGATCGGTGAATTAAATAAAGTATTATCTAACACGCCTTGCCATAACGCTTTCTGTCGATCAAAACGGCCTTTCAGTGTTAAATGACCAAAAATGGGTTTTCCATCGATATTCATTTTAACACTATGCTGTTGTTCATTACCTTTAGCATCTAAGTTGAAATTGTGCACAACTAAATCGGACTGTTTCAACTGATGAATAGCAACGGTTAACTGACCATGGATCTGTTTATCAGAACGGATATCACCTTGAATAATAGCTTTATCAATAGCTAAGTTTTTTTGCCATTTAACTTTACGAGCTGCCAGATCAACCATTAATTGTGGTGACTTTAAATCACCTCGTAATTTTAATTGTCCCTTAATGACACTCGCTAAACCAGGTAATACACCATCGAGACCGGGGGCATCTATTATCCCATCTAGTTGCCATTTGTCACTCACATGTCCATTAATAGCTAATTTATTGCGCCCGAGTAAGATATTGAAATCGGAAATGTTCCATTGACCTGCGGCATTTCCGTTTATCTGTCCGCGGGTTTGTAATAAATTACCTTTTACCTTACCATCCAAGGTAATTTCAGGGATTTTTAATTGCCAGCTACCACCATGTAAACTGCCTGTCGTGACGATTTTACCCTGTAATTTAGCTGGCCATTGTGGCCACTGTTTTGCAGTATTAATATTGGATAAAGTTAATAACCCATTCCAACTTATCGCTTTACTCCAATCAATAATTCCGCTTAATTCAGTGTGTCCTTGCAACGCATTCAATCGCAGACGAGTTAAACGAAACTGTTCTTCATTCCCTTTAGCATCAAGCGTTAATAAGGCCGGTGGCACATCCCGTCCATCCATTTGGGTTCTTAATGAGAGGTCATAATTCATCACCTTACCATTCAAACGTAAACGCAGATCCTTTAAACGATATTCGGGTTCACCTTGCAGTGGCCAATTAAGCTGCTGACTTTCTAGGGTTAATTGAATTGGCAATCCTGCTTGTGATAGGGCTGCTTCAGCAACCAAATTAGCCTTGATGGGCCCCGTAAAACTTAACATTAATTTAAGCTGTTGTAATAAAGCCCCTTCTAATTTCAAATCAACTTGTTGCCCTTTAAGATCATTAAGATAGGATACGGCTTGAACAGCAATATTGACCGGCCACTGCTGAGCCAAATTAGCATCACCAGTGAGAGTGATCTTGCCTTCAGGCGCCACAACATCAAATTGCTTGATAGCTATCTGCTGATTTTGTACGCTAGCTATTAATGTCAAATTAGCAACGAATAGCTTAG
The DNA here is from genome assembly GCF_903968575.1 of Arsenophonus endosymbiont of Apis mellifera. NCBI lineage: Bacteria > Pseudomonadati > Pseudomonadota > Gammaproteobacteria > Enterobacterales > Morganellaceae > Arsenophonus > Arsenophonus endosymbiont of Apis mellifera. Next base: position 82,365 of record NZ_CAJCFU010000024.1, read on the forward strand.
TATCTCCAGCTAAATGCCAGTTTATCCCTCGGATCTGCTCAATATTAATATCGATAGGCAACACGACTTCAGGTAATTTAGCCAATAAGGGCTCAGCAAACAGGGCTTTTAATGTTTCAGCAGGTGATTTATCTGCTATCCCATTAGTAGTTTTTATTACTGTTTTTTCTGTCTCTTTATTTGCTTCTATTGTTGTTTTTGGCAAATTAACTGCTAATCCATTAATTGTCGTCGGTTTAATTGTTAATAGATTAGCTTGCCAATCAGCCGCCATTGTTAATTCAGCCAGCAAAACCTGGGTGTTATCAAGCTGGATACTGATATTTTTGAGGGTTAACTGATTTAACAAAATAGGATAAGGGGTCGACAATTTAGTTAAGGGTTTTGAGCTAGCTTGCTCTTCGGCAGATTGAAAGGCTTTGCTATCAATCTTAACATCGACGCCTTCAGTTGAAATATTATTAACGCACAATTGAAAACGTTTTAAACAGTTAACTTGGAGTGAAAGATTAAATTTATCAACATCAACATTAATACCCTTGGTTCGATAACGAACTCCTTGCAAATTCAAATCACTCCAGCCGCCGGACATGGTCGCAATTTCTAATCCTGGCAACCAACGCACGGCTGTATTAAGGGCAAAATGTAAGCCTGATTGCGTGGTAACTATCCAACCAATTATCGTTAATAATATTAATAACAAAAACAATAAAGCCAGACTAATTCGTTTTATCCATTTCATAGCTCAGCACCTAACCCAATATAAAATTGTACTTTGCTATGATCAGGATCACCAACCGGTGCAGCAATATCCAGTTTAATTGGCCCAACTGGTGAAACCCAGCGAATACCAACGCCAGCGCCAACTTTAAAATCATCCTTATTAAAATCATTGACCGCCTCACCACCATCAACAAATATGGCACCCCACCAGTTGCCCGTCACATTATATTGATATTCCAGTGAGCCGACGGCTAATTTGGAAGCACCGGTTAATTTTCCTTGGTCATTGGTAGGGGAAATTTTTTGATAACCATAACCTCTGATACTGCGATCACCACCAGCAAAAAAACGCAGATCGGGAGGGACTTTGTCAAATCGATTAGCTTCTATCCAACCCAGATGACCTCTTACAACAAAACGATGCCCTTTCCAGGGGGTTCTTATCCAAACATTTTGCGCTTGTAATACAATAAAATCGATATCTGAACCCCAGGTAGTATTAGAAATATCAATAGTATATCGTTGGCTATCCCCCCAATAGGGCATGGCGCCACCTCGTTGTCGCATGCGGCTGAGACTGACGCCAGGATACAGAAGCATAGTTGTATTGGTTACATTTGCCTGGGTAAAATGGCTAAGACTCCAACGCAAATTAACGCCATATTGCCAACCTTTATAATAATCCCAATTCCTTAATAAATTGTGGGTTGTCGTATCAGACTGGGTATCATTTAAGTCAGTACGTTTGAAACCGGCCTGAACGGCATAGTATTGTTCTAAGGGGCTCTTTTTTAGTGGAATTTTATAGCTTGCATCAATAATTTGTTCAGGTTGCGAAAGACTGAGGCTGGAAGTAAAACTCTGTCCTCTCGAATTAATCCAGGGCTTATTCCAAGTAGCCTTGACTCGAGGGCCGACATCAGTGGAATAACCACCACCTAATTCAACATGATTTCGCGCACGTGGCGTTAATACCGCGTCCATTGGCAGAATATGGGTGCCTTTCTGACGCGCTTTATTGATATCAGGTGTCACAATGGCGGAATTGAACCAACCCGTACTGACTAACCGTTGATTGAATTCAGCCAATTGCTCAGAAGCGTAATAGTCTCCCTGTTTAAAGGGAACAATATTATTTAAATAATCTTCGCGAATTTGAGCGCCTTCATATTTGATAGCGCCGAAACGATAACGCTCACCACTATTGAAATCAAATACCCAATAAGAAGCTAGATGAGCTAATGAGACGCCTAACTGACTTTTTTCCATTTCTGCATCAAAATAACCTTTACGAACCGCCAGCCGACTAAATCCCTGTTTCAAATCTTCATAATCGCCATGATTAAGAATAATTCCTTTTGGGGGCGTATTGCGGGCTATCATTTCCGCATAGTCTTTATCATATTTGGCCGCTCCCTTTAGTGTTATCTTTACATCTGCCACATGAACCGGTTTTCCAGGATCAACTTTCGCGGTTAAAACGGGTCGAGAAGGTGGTTGAAATTCCTGATAAGAAAATTCAATAGTGGGTTCATAATAACCTAACGGCCTTAACCCTAAACGAATTGCCTTATCAACTCTCACGCGAAAACGACCATCTGTGGCAATTTCATCCTGAGTGATACTTGAGAGCTGAATACGAACGTTTTTTTCAAGTTCTCCTGTCAAACCCTCAACTTTTAAACGAAGATTGGCACCATTGGCAATAGGCACTACCATCGACATACAAAGAAAACAAAGCAAAGAATATCTTGGCACGCCAACTCCTAATGGAAAATAACGATAAAAACTCACTCATTTTGGTTAAATTAAACAAGATATACAAGATATTAATAATAAATAATGCAATCTTTCACTCTCGATTTTGGCTCAATAACAGTAGTTGAATAGCATGCTAAAACATTTTTAACTAATAGCACTATTGGTTATTTATTTTTATACCGTTAAGCCAAAATTTATGTACCAAATACCTTATTAAAAATAGCAACTTTCTTTCGAAAAAACGAAATGGAAAAATTTTCTTACCATAAAAAGTTTAGATAGGGATATAAATAGAGGGTAGGCTGAAAAAATAATTACCAAATAACCACAAATTTTGGTAATTATATCACTGTTTAAACAGCTACATGCGATCAAGTGGATATATTAGAATTCATCATTACATCTGTTCAGATAATAGTCTGAATATGCTAATTAGCCTGAATTTCCTCACTCCCTGGTAATGCAATCTGTTTTGTATCATTTAGGACAGTATAAGAAGCCATTTTAGTTGTTAACGGACGATTAGCCGCAGGGTTAAACAGTAAACAAGTCACGTCTGGACGTGAATAATGGCCGACCGGATCAGCAATTGCTTTGGCGTAGGTAATTGCGGCAGGTTCAAGCGTAGCCAACAGTAATCCTTCCTCATTTTCTGCCAACGGTGCTGTTAGCTCACTGCCATCTGGGCCAAATATACGCGCATAACCACCACCTGCTTTTAACAAGTTCCGCTTAGTCTCATCTGTACATAACTGTTCAATCATCTGCTCTGACACAGTGGCACATGGCGCAATAACAAAACACTGCCCTTCTACTGCATAGGCGCGTGAAAGCGCGATATTAACTTCAGGGCTCAAAGCAGCTGTTGCATCGCGATAAATACTAAAACTAGGCCAAGACCCAATATGAATTTGCTCATGCTGAGCATACATAACATAACGCGTTAACGGTTGAATGTGTTCCCAACAACACAACGCACCTATTATGCCTAACGGAGTAGTAAATGTTTTTAGCGATGAACCATCACTTTCACCAAATAGAGTGCGCTCAACATGGGTCGGTTTAAGTTTTCGCCGCACACCGATCGTTTCACCCGTATTACTGATAAGCCATTGAGCCATATAAAGGGTACCATGATCTTTTTCACTCAGACCCAATAGCAGCCAAATATTATTCTCTCTAGCCACCGAAGCGATACGCTTTGCCTGATCACTGTCTAATACTAAAGAATTTTGATAATATTGATAAACCAGTGGGGTTAATGCTGCGGGTGAGTCCAACCAAAGAAACCAGGGATAGCCAGGTAGCCAATTTTCCGGAAAAGCAATTAATTCCGCCCCCTTACTTGCCGCTTCTTTTATTAAATCGATAGTTTTATCGATAGTTCCTGCCAAATCCATAAATACCGGAGCTGCCTGTACACAGGCAACGGTGATTGATTTATCCATTATTAATTCACCTCATTGTTGAATGTCGCATATAATTTATGTTCGCGATTATACAAATGAAGTGCTTACTAATGTTATTACCCAAAAGCAGCAAGTTTATCAGGCTCTATACTATAGAGCCTGATATTGAAGTCTACCAGATATGGATCCTCTCTTTAGGCGCCAGATAAAGCTTATGCTCCTTTTCTACCTTAAAGGCTGTATACCAATCATCCATATTACGTACCACGCCGTTGGCACGATAAGGATTCGGACTATGGGGATCAGTCATAATCTTATTACGCTCGGACTCTTTATTGGCTAACTCCCGCCAAGTTCTTGCCCAGGCAATAAAGAAGCGTTGTAAACCCGTCATTCCATCGATAATCGGTGGTTCACCATTGGGATAATGTTCTTTAGAAAATTGCTTATAAGCATTGAGGGCAATATTTAACCCACCGAGATCACCAATATTCTCACCTAGGGTCAGTTTACCGTTAACCGTTAAACCATCAATTTTAAACCCATTATACTGTTTAATAAGGTTGGCAGTTTTTTCTTCAAAATGCAGTTGTGAAGCTGCTGACCACCAGTTTCTTAATTGCCCGCTTCCGTCATAAAGACGACCTTGATCGTCAAAGCCATGTCCCATTTCATGCCCAATCACCGCACCAATGGCACCATAGTTATAAGCAGGATCAACATTTTGATCAAAAAATGGCGCTTGCAAAATAGCAGCCGGGAAAACAATTTCATTCTGAACGGGATTATAGTAAGCATTAATTGTTTGTGGCGTCATCCCCCATTCCCACTTCCTGACTTTTTCTCCGATCCGACTCATATTATCTTGATAGAGCCAGTTTTGTACTTGCAAATAATTGTCGAATAATGTATCTGGTTGCAAGTGTAACGTACTAAAATCATGCCATTTTTCTGGGTAGCCAATTTTGACTGTAAATTGGTTAAGTTTTTTTAGTGCTTCCTGACGGGTTTGTTTATCCATCCAGTCATTATTTTGCAAACGGGTTTTAAAAGTCCCTTTAACATAGCTCACCAAATTTTGGATCTTATTTTTAGCATCAGGATCAAAATAAGTTGCAACATAAAGTTGCCCCAATGGCTCCCCTTGTAGTTTATTAACGACTTCTAATGCCCGTTCTTTACGTGACCGCTGCTGTTTAATACCATTTAATCGGCTTGAATAAAAATTAAATCGAGCATCAGAAAAAGCTTGATTCAAGTAATTGGCTGTACTACTCAGATAGTGGAAAAATAAGTAGTCTTGCAGGGTAGATATCGGTGTATGCGCCAATATTTTTGCCAATTGCTCAACTGCACTGTCATTTTCTACGATAACTTTCGCTAGCTGTTCATCTGACAGTTTCCATTGTTGAATAAAACCCTGCCATTGATAATCTGGCGTAAACTTTTTTAGTTGACTAAGCGACATTGGATGATAATTTTTCAACGTGTCACGTTCAGCCTCTGGTGTCCAATGTACTTTTGCCAACGATTTTTCTAATGCAAAAATTTGCTTAGCCTTTAACTGCGTTTCTTTTTCTCCCGCTAATTGTAAAATAGTGGCAATATAAGCGACATAATCCTGACGGATAGTCTCCATCTGTTTAGTGTTATCCAGATAGTAATTTCTATTAGGTAAGCCTAAGCCGCCTTGCCCCAGATAAAGAACGTAAGTATCAGGTACTTTTGCATCCAATCCTACCCAATAGGAAATAAATGGCATATAACCTGGTTTTGCCATTAGATTAGTAATGTCAGCATGAGTTTTTGCCTGCTTGATAGCATTAAGTGCATTTTGTACCGGCGTTAAACCTGCTTTTTCAACGGCTGTTTCATTTAAATAGCTACGATAAAGATTACGAATATTGCGTTGATTATGATTAAGCTCACTTTGCGGTTGAACTTCAAGTTTATTTATCAGTGCTTGCAACTGTTTTTCTGTTTTGAGATATAACTCAACAAAGGAATTAATTCGTGACATTCCAGCTGGGATTTCTGCATGGGTTATCCAATCCTGATTAACATACTGATAAAAATCATTACCCGGAGAAATGGAATCAGACAATGTGATTTTTTGTTCGCCGTAAGTAACGCCTTTGGCAACAACAAAGGAAGAGCCTGTCAGAGCAGACAGACTAATAAGTAGTGCTAACACAGTTTTTTGCATAGGAGAAAACCTTTCTCTTCTTTGAGATTGATATGTTCCATCAACTAGTGTTGATAAGCTGATAAGTTGTATATACTACTTCAATTTTTTAACAAAAATGTACACTTAAATTTAATTTTATACAAAATTGTAATCTTTATCGTAATTAAAACATCGCTGCTCGCATAGCCAACACCAAATTATCAAATACCGGTCACAAAATGAAATGCCATACGTAAACATCAAATCTAACATGCAGCGAGTAAAGTGAGGAGGTATGTTAAAATATTTTTTGCTAATCCGAGCTATAGCAAAACTTATTTATTAAAACCAGTTAGGTCATGATGAGTTGATATTTTTATTTGCGCCACTGAGGATGTGGCGCACAATTTATCAGACGGGTTAACCTATTTCTGTCTGGAGGATAAGGACTTCTTTATTGATTTCATTCATTATGTGGAAATGCCGCTTATCTTTAATTCTAGGGGGTAATATCTTTCCTTTGTCAAATTCAAATACTCCCATATCTTTGATATACAATCGACCACGAAATAATATTTTGACGTAACGCGCAATCTTCAGTGGGTTGTAACGGTGAAAAATCTTCATTCAACTTTTTCCTCCACTTTGTTGATCTTGAAGTCACAAAAATGTGATTCATGACACATTTTATAGTCATAGACTCTCGTGACAAGCTTTAGTTCTCCTTTTCCAATAAGATTTAACGATTTTACATAACATGATAACTGATAAAATAGCTTTGAATAATCATTACAATATTTTTCATTTGATGTCTTAACAACTTTTGTTGTATGTGCTTTAGCAGCTTTCTGTAGCAAAGACATTATATTTAAGATTGACTATGCTAATAAACGATGACAATCATCAATAATCAGTTTAGAAAAAATTAATGAGGAGCACTATGTTAAAAAAGATCATAGCAATAGTAATTTTGTTAATTCTCCCTATCTCTGCATTAACTGCTACATTAGAAGTCAATAAGCCAGTGCCTACCGTAACTGTTACCGATCGAGGTGAACTTCTGTTGAACGAAAATGGTAAATTGATTTATCAAGATTGGAGTAGCAAAGAACTTGTTGGCAAAGTAAGAACGATTCTACATATTGCCGGGCGTCTTTCCGCTAAAGAACTCAATGAGTCATTAATAGAGGCAATTAAACAAAAGAAATTTGATCAGAAAAAATATCAGACAACGACAATAATAAATACTGATGATACAATTCTTGGAACCGGTTTTTTTGTCCGCAGTAGTATTGAAGACAGCAAGCGTGAATTCCCGTTTTCTCAAATCATTGTTGATAATAATGGTGTAGTTAAAAAAACCTGGCAGCTAAAACCCAAGAGTTCTACTATCATCGTATTAAATAAAAATGGTAACGTATTATTTGCTAAAGATGGCGCACTAACATCTGAAGAGACAAACAAAGTTATCAAAGTGATTGAGGAACAATTAAAAAATAATTAATTAAACCATCAGAATATTGATACTCTAAATCCCGGATTAATAAATGATTCTCTGAGAGAATAGTTTAGTGTTCTACCATACCAATCTGTCACTTTAGCGCCTGCCGCCTGGGCGATCGCATGTCCGGCAGCAGTATCCCAGATATGAGTGGGTCCAAATCGCGGATAAAGCTGTGCTTTACCTTCAGCGATGAGGCAGAATTTTAATGAAGAACCCATCTCCATAACTTCATGCTGCCCCATTTGCGCTAAATAATCGATTAATTCTTTATCCTGATAAGAGCGGCTAATCACAATCAGCGGGGGATAGCCATTAGCAACATGAAGTGATTGTTTTACACCCTCTTCTATTTTCCACGCTGTACCTTGCTCACTAGCATAAAGTATATTTTTTGCTGGCGCATAAATAATCCCCATAACAGGAGAACCAGATTTGATCAAAGCAATATTGACGGTAAATTCACCATTCCTTTGAATAAACTCTTTTGTTCCGTCAAGTGGATCCACTAACCAATAGCACTCCCAATGACAACGCTCGTGCCAAGCCGGAGGAGCTTCTTCAGAGAGTAACGGAATGTGCGGTGTTATTCTTGCCAATCCAGTTTTAATAATTTGGTGGGCAATGAGGTCGGCTTCAGTCACCGGTGAACTATCTTTTTTATGCTTAACAGAAAGCTGTTGTCCACTTTCATAGATAGTCATAATTGCTCTACCCGCTTCTTTTGCCAAATCACATAGTTGCTCAAGCATAATATATCTCGGAAAACGGCATAGATTATTTATCGAATTAGCTTGTTTATCAACCAACTAATTCGATGAAAAGTAAAACTTAATTATATAATCTCGAGTAATTCAACTTCGAAAATCAACGTGCTAAAAGGCGGAATAGCGGCGCCAGCACCACGTTCACCATAAGCCAAATTATGCGGAATAAAAAGTTCCCATTTTGATCCGATAGGCATCAATGTCAACGCTTCAATCCAGCCAGGAATAACACCGTTAACAGGGAATTCTGCTGGTTGTTCTCGTTCTCTTGAGCAATCAAAAATCGTACCATCAATTAACCGACCAGTATAATGAACACGAACCCGATCTGCTTTAGCCGGGATCGGTCCTTCACCTTGTTTTAATATAATAAATTGTAATCCTGATTCTGTCGTCTTGACTTCTTCACGTTGCTGGTTGTTATCCAAAAACTGTTGTCCCTCTACTGCCGCCGCTTGCTGAAATTTACGCCGTTGCGCTTCCGCGCACTCATGGATCTCACGTAATGCTCTATGCAGAGCTTGAATGGGAACAACCGGCGTTTTACTATGTAATGCATCACATAAGCCCGCAAGTAAAGCTTCTGGCTGAATGCCTTCCAGGCCTGATTCTAAAAGCTGTTGACCAACTTGAAGGCCAATACCATAACTTGCCTGAGTTTCAATTGAATCAAATGCCTGATCTGTCATAACAGCACCTATTTATTAAATAATAATAAAGAATATCAGTCACAAATAAACGGGTAAATAACCGTATAAAATAAATTTAGTTAAAAATAATATTATAATTTTATATCAATTCATTAATTTTATAATACTAAAAACCGACAGATTGGCCTTTAATTTGAAAAAAAGGCTTTATTCCTAAAATAATATTTATAAATGATAATAGATTAACAGTGACAGTTGCATGAATTAAAATTATCTACAACCAGCTAAAATTTCTTTAACTGAAATAGATATACTAAAGTAAAGTTGTTAATTTTATACGATTAATTGATCGCAGCGCTGATTTAAACAGCAAAAATAGAAATAAAAACACCAGCCAATGCTGGGGTTTTTATTTGTGCTTAATAATCGGAAAGCAATTATTCAGCAATAATATTCACATTCAGTTTTGCAAATACATCACTATGCACTTGGAAATGAACTTCGTGTTCACCAACAGTACGTAATACACCATTTGGTAAGCGAACTTCGCTTTTCGCAACCTCGGCACCGGCAGCAGTGACTGCCTGAGCAATATCACGAGTCCCGATCGAACCAAACAGTTTACCTTCATCACCAGCTTTAGAAGCGATGGTTACTGTTGCTAATGAATTAATTTTCTCGGCGCGCGCTTTTGCAGTGTCCAAAACGTCGGCTAATTTAGCCTCTAATTCGGCACGACGTGCTTCAAAAAATTCAACATTCTTTTTAGTTGCAGGAACAGCTTTTTGCTGAGGAACTAAATAGTTACGAGCATAGCCCGCTTTAACATCAACTTTATCACCCAGGCTACCCAGGTTTGCTACTTTATCCAGTAGAATAATTTCCATTACCTTATCCTCTCTAAGTCGTTAATGGACCATACCAATTACTGATGAAGATCAGTATATGGCAACAGAGACAGGTAACGCGCGCGCTTGATCGCACGAGCGAGCTGACGCTGGTATTTTGCTCGAGTACCAGTGATACGACTCGGTACAATTTTACCACTTTCAGTGATATAGTTTTTTAGCGTTGCGATATCTTTATAATCAATCTCTTGAACGCCTTCCGCTGTGAAACGGCAGAACTTACGACGACGGAAATAACGTGCCATTTGGCTAGTCTCCAGAATCTATCAATTCAATCTGCTCGGCGTGAAGCACTAATTTATTCAAGCCATTAGCGCCCTGATGGCTACTAATGAAACCTATAACAGTGATCCGACTACCGACCGTTATACTGTGAGTAAACTGTTGTAATTTTTGTCCGCTGGCGATGATAGTTATTCTACACCATACTTGCCGATCAAAATCGGCCTCCTGCTGCTGTGAACGATGTTCGAGCACAAACTGACAGTGAGGAATTCCAGCTGGACTGACTTTTCTTATCGGTGCATTACAGATTTTGCCTGACAGCACCAAGCGGTTAGTATTCACAACCAAAATTACTCTTCAGAATCCTCAGCTCCCTCAATTCCTTCCAGGTCTTCATCAACCAAATCACGACTGCGACGATCGTCTTTGGCTTTAACCATTGGAGAAGCTTCAGTAACCGCATGCTTAACACGCATAATCATGCTGCGGACAACGGCATCATTGAAGCGGAAGTTTGTTTCTAACTCATCAATCACTTCTTGCGGCGCTTCAACATTCATCAGAACATAGTGTGCTTTGTGCAATTTATTGATTGGATAAGCCAATTGACGGCGACCCCAGTCTTCCAAGCGATGGATTTGACCTTGCGCTTCGGTAATAGAACTACTATAACGCTCAATCATACCTGCAACTTGCTCGCTTTGGTCCGGGTGAACCATAAAAACGATTTCGTAATGACGCATGAGTTTTGCTCCTTACGGATTAATCAGCCTCCTGTCAGGGTCAACCGCATCCCATGGAGGCAAGGAACTTATTTAATTGCGGCTGAAAAATTGACGCGTAACTATACCTATCCTTTAGTTAAAACTCAAGCATTAGATTAAATCATCATCTATCCTACATTGAATTGAGGACTGTAATCTGAGCAATATTATCAATGATCTCATTTTTTTCACTGACGACGCCGTTGACGCACTGCTTCAAATAAACAAACCCCCGTCGCAACAGAAACATTTAAAGACGAAACCACTCCTGCCATTGGAATACTAATCAGCTCATCACAATGTTCCCTTGTTAATCGACGCATACCTTCACCTTCTGCCCCCATCACTAATGCAATAGCGCCGGTTAATTTACTGTCATATAGCGTATGATCGGCTTCACCTGCGGTACCAACAATCCAGATATGCTGCTGCTGCAGTTGACGTAATGTCCGCGCAAGATTGGTAACCCGAATTAATGGCATACTCTCTGCTGCGCCACAGGCAACTTTTTTAGCGGTAGCATTAAGCTGAGCAGATTTATCCTTTGGCACAATAACCGCATCAATACTGGCGGCTTCTGCACTACGTAAACAAGCACCTAGGTTATGTGGATCGGTAATACCATCCAATATAAGCAAAAAGGGTGATTGCACCTGAGAAATAATAATATCTAAATCACTTTCTTGATATTGCCGTCCAGGTTTTACCTGAGCAATAATACCCTGATGAACAGCGTTTTCTGTCTGCCGATCCATCCATTGACGATTAGCTAACTGGATAATAACGCCCAACTTTTCAAGTTGATGGATAATTGGCAATAAACGTTTATCTGCACGCCCTTTGAGTACATAAACTTGTTTTAAACGCGAAGGATCGCGTTCCAGCAGTGCTTGCACTGCATGAATACCATAAATAATTTCACTCATAAATTTATCGATTAGTTAATAACGGTTAAAGATAGTCAACCATTGCCGATGAAAAGGATCATTAATAAAAATAGCTAAGATTTTTTTTGTGCTTTTTTGAGTGCCTTTTTTACTTTCAATTTTGCAGCAATTTTTTTGCTTTTATCAGAAATTTTTTTCCCTTTCTTATCTGCTTTTTTAGCGTTCTTGCTGCCGTTCTTATTAGGTTTAACCAATACACTATTGGGGTCAAAATTTTTGTCTTGGCTGTGATTTAGTTGGCTATTAGTTGAAATTGCTTTTTTAAATTGCTTTTTGGCTTTTTCTTTTGCTGTCTTACCTGGATTTTTCGCCTTACGTAAAGTTGATATCAACGCGAAATCGATCTTGCGTTCATCCATATGTACCGCTTCAACACTAATTTCAACCTCATCACCAAGACGATAAACCATGCCCGAAGAGTCACCAATAAGTCGTTGTCCTACATTATCGTAACGATAGTAATCATTATTCAGTGAAGAGACATGCACTAGACCATCAATAAAAAGATCTTTTAAACGGACAAAAAAGCCAAAACCTGTAACACTGGTGATAATGCCAGTAAATACATTGCCAACTTGATCTTGCATAAAATCACATTTCAACCAATCAGCAACATCTCTCGTTGCTTCATCAGCCCGCCGTTCTGTCATTGAACAATGCTCACCTAATTGCAACATTTCATGGGTATCAGCATGCCAACCACCGGTTGGCGTCGAACGATGTTGATTGTTTCCATGTTGTGAAGATAAAAGATATTTAATCGAACGATGTAGGGCTAAATCAGGATAACGACGAATCGGTGAAGTGAAATGGGCATAAGATTTCAATGCTAAGCCAAAATGTCCTCTATTTTCAGGATCATAAATAGCCTGTTTCATTGAACGCAAAATCATCGTTTGCAGCAATTCATGATCCGGACGTTCAGCTACTTCGTCCATGATTTTAGCATAATCAGCCGGCTGTGGTTTCATACCCCCTGGTAATGTTAAGCCCAATTCACTAAATACCGTTCGTAAGTTTACAATGCTCTCTTGTTTGGGCCTATCATGGACACGGTACAAGCTAGGTTCTTTATTCCGCTCAACAAAACGTGCAGCAGCGATATTTGCTAAAATCATACATTCTTCAATTAATTTATGCGCATCATTCCGTTCAACCGGCTCTATCCGCTCAATGCGTTTTTCTGCATTAAAAATAAATTTTGCTTCTTCAGATTCAAAGGAGATAGCCCCTCGTTTCACACGCGCGTTATCTAACGCTTTATATAGTTGATGAAGTTGTTCTAAATGTGGCACTAGATCTTGATAATGTTGACGTAATTGTTCATCACCTTGTAAAATTTTCCAGACTTTGGTATAAGTCAACCTGGCATGGGAACGCATCACCGCTTCATAGAATTTAGATGAGGTAATTTGTCCTTGCGGCGATAACTGTATTTCACATACCATGCAAAGCCTTTCGACTTCAGGGTTTAATGAACATAATCCATTAGAAAGAATTTCAGGCAACATGGGGATCACCCGTGATGGAAAATAGACTGAGTTTCCTCGACTAACCGCTTCATTATCCAACGCCGTTTGTGGCCTTACATAATAACTAACATCTGCAATTGCGACCCATAAGCACCAACCACCGTCTTCTTTCGGCATACAATAAACTGCATCATCAAAATCCCGGGCATCTTCACCATCAATCGTGACTAAAGGTAGATGGCATAAATCTACTCGCCCTTTTTTTGCCGACGCAGGGATCTGTTCCGACAAATCAGCAACTTGTTTCTCAACTTGTGGCGGCCAACGATAAGGAATTTCATAGGTTCTTAATGCAATCTCTACCGCCATGTTAGTACCCATGCTTTCGCCTAATACTTCGACAATATTGCCTACTGCCTGAGTATGCCGTGCTGGCCGGGTTGTCATCTCAACGACAACCACATTTCCCATCCTAGCACCGTTAACCTGTTCTTTAGGGATCAAAATATCAAAAGATAGACGACTATCATCAGGGACTACATATCCCATGCCAGATTCTAAAAAATAACGTCCTACAATATGATTATTGCGTGGAACGAGTACTCGAACAATGCGAACCTCTGTACGTCCTCGCCGATCTTTGCCCAATGGTTGGACAAGCACAACATCCCCATGCAGCGCTTTTTTCATTTCTTCCAAAGAAAGGTAAAAATCCTCTTTTTGACCTTCTACACGTAAAAAACCAAAACCATCACGATGGCCAATAACAGTACCTTTGAGTAAATCAAGACGTTCAGGTAAGGCATAACATTGGCGGCGAGTAAATACCAATTGTCCATCACGTTCCATAGCACGTAAACGGCGCCGCAAGGCCTCTAACTCTTCTTCTTTGGTTAACTTTAATATTCGGGCAATTTCCTGTCGACTCACAGGCGTGGTAAATTTTGCTAATACCTCTAAGATATATTCACGACTTGCAATTGGTGAATGATATTTCTCTGCCTCTCGGTCTTTATATGGATCTTTTGCCATCATCCACCTCCGCTACCATATCGATTAATATAGCTACAAATACATTAGGTCTATTGTTTATTTTAACAGTAACTTATACAGTGGCTCGTTATTTTTTATTAGATCAGCCAGTGTATATTTATCTAATTCACTTAAAAAATGATCAATCGCTTGATTTAATATCTGTTTTAATCGACAAGCAGAAGTAATATGGCAATAATCACTACAGCAATTGACTAATGCTAGGGGCTCTAACAGACGAACAACCTCTCCAATTCGGATCTGTTCAGCTGGCTTGCCCAAATAAATACCCCCATTTTTCCCTCTCACCGCAGCAACAAGTCCAACTCGGCTTAATTGATTAATAATTTTTACCATATGGTTACGTGAGACACCGTAAACATTAGTGACTTCAGTAATATTAGTCATTTTATCCTTAGGTAATGACCCCATATAAATCAATGCTCTTAAGCCATAATCTGTAAAACTTGTTAACTGCACATCAACCTCTAGTTATAAAACAAAAATGAAAGGACACTTTTTTTACATTAATTCATTAAGTTATATCTATTATGTAAATTTTTATCCTATTAAGCAAAATTGATCAGTAATTTTGGTAACATGAATTAGTAGATATAAAAATAACGCCTGAATGTTCAGGCGTCACTCATTGAGCGATAGTATTTAGGGGTAAAATTATGCATCAAAAGGATCTTGTAATATCATTGTTTCAGCACGATCAGGCCCGGTGGAAATAATATCTATCGGGATGCCGGTTAATTCCTCAATCCGTTTAATATAATCAATTGCTGCTTTAGGTAATTGATTATATTCTTTTACCCTAAAAGTACTTTCACTCCAGCCTGGTAATGTCTCATATATTGGCTCTAAACCTTCCCATTCCTCTGCCGCTAATGGTGTTATTGTCAATTCAGTTCCATCTGGTTTGCGATATGCAATACAAAGTTTCACTTCATCTAAACCATCTAATACATCTAATTTAGTTAAACAGAAACCAGAAAGCGAATTGATTTGAACAGCTCGATTAATAGCAACAATATCTAACCAGCCGGTACGGCGGCAACGACCGGTTGTTGCACCAAATTCCTGCCCTTTTTCACGCAGGTATTCGCCCGTTTCATCGGATAATTCGGTTGGGAAAGGACCACCACCAACACGGGTAGAATAAGCTTTCAATATGCCTAAAACATAATCAATATAGCGCGGACCTAAGCCAGAGCCAGTAGCTACGCCCCCCGCCGTTGTGTTTGATGAAGTCACATAGGGATAAGTACCATGATCAATATCCAGTAATGTCCCCTGTGCCCCTTCATACATCACTAATTCACCTTTTCGATGTGCTTTATATAACAAATCAGCAACATCAACGGTCATCGCCGTCAAAATATCGGCAATAACCATAATATCATCTAATGTTTTTTGGTAATCGATTGCAGGCGCTTTATAATAATTCACTAATTGAAAATTATGGTAATCAACAATTTCTTTAAGTTTGGCTGGAAATGTTTTTTTATTAAACAAATCACCGACACGTATTCCACGGCGGGCAACTTTATCTTCATATGCAGGTCCAATGCCCCGGCCTGTCGTGCCTATCGCTTTTGCGCCGCGCGCTTTCTCACGCGCATTATCTAAAGCAACATGATAGGGCAAGATTAATGGACAAGCCGCTGAAATTTTGAGACGTTCACGCACTGGCACGCCACGCGCTTCCAACTTTTTCATTTCATCCATTAATGCATCAGGTGCTAACACTACACCATTGCCAATGACACTTATAACATTTTCACGCAGAATACCTGATGGGATAAGATGGAGTACAGTTTTTTCACCATTTACCACAAGCGTATGACCAGCATTATGGCCACCTTGATAACGAACAACATACTTAGCGCGTTCAGTTAGTAAATCGACTATTTTGCCTTTACCTTCGTCACCCCACTGAGTACCTAATACGACAACGTTTTTACCCATTTCAAAATTCACTCGATTGCTTAAAAAAGAATTCTACCATTTCAAACATTAGCTGCCAGCAATTTTTATAATACCAATACCTCTTTTCATCACAATCTTAACACATTAAAGCCCGCCTAATGCGGGCTTATCCAGAGTCATTTGGCAATCATTTTGCTTATCTTTTAAATGATCACTGTACCGCTCTTTGTTTAGTTGGTGCTCGCATGTAGCGGAAAAAATCTGTATCTGGACTTAATACCATCACATCATCACCATTTTTACTAAAACTCTTCTCGTATGCCCGCAAGCTACGAATGAAAGCATAGAAATCAGGATCTTGATTAAATGCATCAGCAAATAGCTTGGTCGCCATCGCATCACCTTCACCGCGTAATCTCAACGCAGTGCGCTCCGCTTCTGCCAATGTTTCAGTCACAGTTTTATCTGCTGCTGCACGGATCTTCACTGCCTCTTCTTGACCTTGTGAACGATGCTGACGCGCTACCGCCTCTCGTTCAGCACGCATACGCTGATATATCGCTTCCGAAACTTCACTTGGCAATTCAATACGTTTGATACGAACATCAACCACTTCAATCCCTAATGCCGCCATACTGTTTGGATTCACAACTGGCGAATTACCTTTGATCTCTTTATCAAAACGGGCTGCTGCCGAGGCAATAGCCTGATCAGCCTCTTTTGTCGCTTCAGTATCTGAACCTTTATTAAGTGCATCACGTACATCGACAGTCAAGCGCCCGCGAGAATCAGTAATAATATCTTTCACATTTAAACAGCCAAATTCTGAACGCAGGCGATCACTAAATTTACGTTTCAGTAAGGTTTCAGCTTGATAAGGATTACCGCCACCGGTCGCAACATAGTAACGACTAAAATCAGTAATTCGCCATTTTAAATAAGAATCAACCATTAAATCTTTATTTTCTCTAGTCAGATAGCGATCTGCCTGAACATCCAATGTCTGAATACGAGCATCCAACATTTTTACCGTTTCAATAAATGGTATTTTGAGATGCAAGCCTGGCTCATAAATAATAGGTTTATTATCACCATCACGTACAACCTTACCAAAGCGTAAAATGATGCCTCTTTCGGTCTGTTGAACTGTGAAAATTGACATATACAACACAACTAATGCAGCAACAATAATAACAATCACTGATTTACGCATGATTATTGTCTCCCTACACGAGCTGAATTACTGCCCCGAGCATTATCCCGCGTACCATAGCTATACGAATAAGGCGATTCAGTAGAAATATCCGATTGCTGAATAACTTTTGGTGGCGTTATTTTTTGTACATCTGCTACTTTATTTTGGTTGCTATTGCGTAGAATTTGTTCTAACGGTAACACTAACATACTATTACTCTTGTCGTTAACAATAACCTTACGCGTATTACCTAGCACTCGCTCCATTGTCTCAATATATAAACGCTCACGAGTAATTTGAGGAGCTGCTCGATATTCCGGCAACATTTTAGCAAAACTGGCCACTTCACCTTCAGCCTTGAAAACCACACTGGACTTATAAGCTGTTGCCTCTTCAATCAATTTCTGCGCATTACCTTTTGCTAATGGCAGGACTTCATTACGATAAGCTTGCGCTTCACGAATGGTCTTCTGTTCTTCTTCTCGTGCTGCAATAACATCATCAAATGCCGCTTTAACCGCTTCCGGTGGACGAGCAGCCTGGAAGTTAACATCTAATATTGTTATACCCATATTATAAGGTCTTATCGTATTTTCTAACTCTTTTTGTGTTTCATCACGGATAAAGGCGCGTTTCGTTGTCAACACCTGTTCCATTGCTGATTGACCGATAATTCCACGTACTGCGCTATCTATTGCCTGACGTAAACTGTTATCCGGGTTAGTAACATTAAATAAATATTGAGCCGGATCTGTGACTCGATACTGGACGTTCATTTCAACTTGGATAACATTTTCATCCGAAGTTAACATCATACCGCTAGTCGCTTGTTCACGTATGGTTTCAACATTAACCGGAATGACTTTTTCAATAAAATTCGGCTTCCAATTTAAACCCGGTTCAACAGTATGACTATATTTACCAAAACGGAAAACAACGCCACGATCACTCTCTTTTATCGTATAAAAACCACTTGCAGCCCAAATAATAACCATTGCTGCAATAATAATAGCGATAAAACGGCCGTTTATATTGACGCCATTTTGATTACTCGAACCATTTCTACCTTTATTATTCCCACCTAAACCACCAAGTTTGCGACTTAACTTGCGGAACAGATCATCAAGATCAACTGTTCCTTTTTTCCGATTACCTTTATTACCACTGGAGTTGCCGCTATTGCCGCTTCCCCACGGGTCGCGGTCCTGTCCGTTATTACCGGGCTGATTCCACGCCATGTTATAGCTCCATTCGTTATGATTGGTTTTTCAGGGCTAAGAGCAAATATATTTACTCTTAATTTGTTCAATCTATTGACCACATTTAATGTGTTGACTTAACAATGTACTCAAGTAAAGGTTGTTCTTGCTTACAAAGCCTTTGCCAGTCAACAATCGGCAGCTTCACTTCAAGCATGATACTGCCATCTTTATCCATTTCTTCATATTCGATTGCCTGAAGTTGATAAAACCGACTGCGCAAACGACCCGCTTCTGGCGGTAAACGCAATTCATAGTGTGCAATTTCACCAGAAAGACGTTCTGTCAGCGCCTGTAATAATAATGGAATTCCTTCACCTGTTTGGGCTGAGAGCCAGACCCGAATAGGGACATTATTCTCATTGCGATCAATACGGGGGGTAAATCCATTCAACATATCAATTTTATTCATGACTAACAGTGCTGGAATTTCATTAGCCTCAATTTCCTCTAATACACTTTCAACTGCTTGGATATTTTCTTCCATACGGTTATCCGCAGCATCGACAACATGTAATAATAAACTGGCTTCACGTGTTTCCTGCAATGTTGCTTTAAATGCCGCAACAAGATCGTGAGGAAGATGACGAATAAAACCGACAGTATCAGCCAACACTACCGCTCCAACATCATCTATATCAATACGCCGTAATGTAGGATCTAACGTCGCAAATAATTGATCTGCCGCATACACTTCAGACTTTGTCATTTGATTAAACAGACTAGACTTACCTGCATTAGTGTAACCTACCAATGATATGGTGGGAATACCCGCTTTACTTCTAGCTTGTCTACCCTGCTCTCTGTTTTTCAACCTTAGCCAACCGAGAAAGGATTTGCCGAATTTTACCTCGGATCAATCGACGATCCGTTTCAAGTTGAGTTTCACCAGGTCCACGCAGGCCGATCCCGCCTTTTTGTCGTTCAAGATGAGTCCAGCCACGGACCAAACGGGTAGAAATATGCCTTAACTGAGCTAATTCAACTTGTAGTTTACCTTCATGGGTTCGAGCGTGCTGTGCAAATATATCTAAAATTAAACCCGTACGATCAATAACTCGACACTGACATAATCGCTCAAGATTTCTTTCCTGGGCAGGGCTTAAAGTATGATCAAAAAGAACCACATCGGCATTACTAACTTTAACCGCTGCCGCAATTTCTTCCGCTTTACCTTCGCCAACAAAATATTTAGCCTGTGGTGATTTGCGATTACCTGTGATTATCTGTACTGGCTTGATGCCCGCAGAGATGACTAATGATTCAAATTCAATGAGGTTTTCAGTATCTTTTTCATTAGAGAAAAAAACATGCACAAGAACAGCTAATTCCCCACCTTCATGTCTGTCAAACAAAAGCACAACTCCTTAGACTTAAAAAATACCAAACAGGCAAAATACAGATAAAGTTCCCTTTATCTGTATTTTTTTGTTCAGACAATTAACTGAATTATTCAGTCGCATCACTATCCTGTGGAACTGCCACATTACCTGTATTGTAATTACCTAGGCCTGTATTACCCCCTTGGTTACTATGGTGAGATACAGGACGAGAAGGTACTACAGTAGAAATAGCATGCTTATATACCATTTGGCTTACTGTGTTTTTCAGTAAAATAACAAATTGATCAAATGATTCGATTTGACCTTGTAATTTGATGCCATTGACCAAATAAATGGAAACCGGAACCCTTTCACGACGTAACGCGTTTAGGAACGGATCTTGCAAAGATTGCCCCTTAGCCATTCTCTATTTTCCTTATTTTGTTGTTTTTAACTAAGAACCTTTATGGTTCGAAAAAATTAACTACTCAAAAAATTGTGCCTTTACCATCAATTGTACATAAATAGCAAACCTATGCACTAATAAGATGCAATATTGTGTTAAGAGCTCCCTTAATATCATCGCTATCAAGTCTATGCACGTTTTTCCATCCTTTTAACCATGTAATTTGACGTTTAGCCAATTGACGTGTTGCACATATACCACGATAAACCATTTCATCATAGTTGATTTCACCAGACAAATATGACCACATCTGACGATAACCAACGGAACGAATCGCAGGTAGATCCTGATGGAGATCCCCCCTAGCATAAAGAGCACTAACTTCATCCTCAAAACCTGCATTCAACATTTGTAGAAAACGCATCTCGATACGTTGATGAAGAATTTTACGTTCTTGTGGTGAAATCGCAAACTGTAACACATTATAAGGTAATTCTGCCTCTACAATTTTAGTCAATTCTGTCAGGTTCTTTCCAGAAACTAAGAAAACCTCCAAGGCTCGAGACAAGCGCTGCGGATCATTAGGATGGATTCTAGCTGCCGATATAGGATCAACCTCTTGCAAACGTTTATGAATTGCCTTCCAACCAGATTGCTTCGCTTGCATTTCAATTTCTGCCCGAATTGTAACATCGGCTGCGGGTAAGGGTGACAACCCCTCTAGCAACGCTTTAAAATATAGCATAGTCCCTCCAACGAGTAAGGGAATACGACCTGAAGCAACAATTTTTTCCATTTCTGTTAAAGCATCACGGCGAAAATCTGCCGCAGAATAAGATTGTGAAGGATCCAAAATGTCAATTAATCGGTGTGGAGCAATTTGTTGCTCTTCCAGTGTTGGTTTCGCTGTTCCTATATCCATGCCGCGATATATTAACGCAGAATCTACACTAATTATTTCAACAGGTAATTTTTGACGCAATGCCATTGCCAATGCTGTCTTTCCCGACGCCGTTGGTCCCATTATAAAAATCGCTTGCGGTTTAGGTTGAAAAATCTGTTTACTCATGGGTTAAAGCCGTTATCAACGATTCAAAATCAATTAGTTGTAGTAATGTTTTCGGTGGTTCTTTAACTAATTCAGGGTGAACTCGCTCAAGATCCGCTAGTAACTGTACCCCTTGTGCAACCGTCCACACTTGCTTTTCATTTACTAAATGATCTGCTAACCAAACAACTAATTCCTTAACCTGACAAGAAGAATTTTGAGCAAGATATTCCAACAGCTTTGGAAATAATTCAGCCAAATTTTGCGATCTCAAGGGACAAGATACAGCCCTAATTGTTGCTTTGTTATGAGAAATATTAATGTCAAAACCTAATGTAGTTAATAATACCTTTACTCGATAAAAAGTTTCAATTTCCTTTTCTGTTAATGCAAGTTTTATTGGTATAAGTAAAGGTTGAGATTTTAATCCTTGGTCAGTAGGAATTAATTGACTTCGTTTCAAATATCGCTCAGCTTCCGCTAATGATAACAAACCTATGCCAAATGATGATTCAATAAATGCGAAATTTTTAGAATAAATCGTTAATATTTTACCAAATGTATAATTTCTATCATTTTTTTCAACAACAATCGATTTTACTGCTAATTTTTCAGTTTCTATGGGGTTTCGTTCTGGAAAAAGTGGGATTTTTTCTTGTTTACATGGCTCATTTTGCATCAATTGCTGATAAAGCTCGCCCTGTTTTTTGTTATAGATTTTTTTAGCGATTTTTCCATTGTTGTAACAAGAAAATGCCGTCGTTTCCGATGGCGAAATTTGGCTAGTTGCATTTAATTCTGTTATTGCTTGCGCTTTTTGCTCTTCTACAACTAAATGCGGTTTTGAATCATTTGAGGCGAAAAAATTTTCACCGGCAGCTAACCGATTTTGCAATCCTAAAACAGGATGAGTTTCCTGTTTTGAACTAACAGCGACTTGATTAAATTGTTTTTGGTTTTGTTGTTGGCTTAATACCGTATTCACACCCTGATAGATAAAATCATGAACTAATCTTGCTTGGTGAAAACGAACTTCCTGTTTGGCTGGATGAACATTCACATCAACCTGATGAGGATCAATTGTTAAATAAAGAACATAAGCAGCTTGCTGCTCTTCTGGCAGACGATCAGCATAGGCCTGGCGAATGGCATGATTAATTAATCGATCACGCATCATGCGACCATTAACATAACAATATTGAATTTCAGCAGTCTTACCTAAATAGGGATTAGTGATCCAGCCTTTAATTGCTAAATCACCATGTTGCCAATATAATTGCAGCGCATTTTGCATAAAAGTACTACCGCAAATAGCAGCCAGACGTCGTTCATATTGTTCTTCACCCTTTGTCGCACGATACTGGCGCACTAATTTACCATTATGGTGCAAGTTAATTGCAACATCGAAACGCGCTAAGGCGATTCTACGTACCACCTCATCAATATGGCTAAATTCGGTTTTCTCAGTACGTAAAAATTTACGGCGAGCTGGCGTATTATAAAACAGATCAAGAACTTCAACTGTTGTTCCTATTGGGTGAGCAGCCGGTTTTAACGTAACATTCATCTCACGCCCTTCAGCATAAGCTTGCCAGGCTTCTGTTTGTGTTTCGACGCGTGAAGTTAGTATTAAACGAGAAACAGAACTAATACTAGCCAGCGCTTCTCCTCTAAACCCCATACTCATAATAGCGGCAAGATCTTCTAACGTAGCTATTTTGCTAGTAGCGTGTCGCTCCAACGCTAGTGTTAAATCTTGTTTGGCTATACCACTACCATTGTCATGAATACGAATGAGTTTTGCACCACCACGCTCAATTTCAATATCAATACGACTGGCGCCAGCATCAAGACTATTTTCGACTAACTCTTTCACAACCGATGATGGACGTTCAACAACTTCACCCGCAGCAATTTGATTAGCTAACTGAGGAGAAAGAATTTGTATTGCTGACATAATGACCTCTGCGGTATTCCATCATTTTGGCGCTGCTTGTAAGGGGTGCAGGATAAAATAATTACGTAATCCTTGATGAATAGCTATTGCCAAACGTTCCTGATAATCATCAGAAACTAAAAGACGTTCTTCAGAAATATTACTAATAAAACCTGTTTCCACAAGAATAGATGGAATGTCAGGAGAACGAAGTACCCCAAGACTGGCATGCTCCGGATCATATTTATGGATATTACCAATTTTATTTAATTCTGTTAGTACTTTTACCGCGACAGCATAACCTACACGCTGGGAATTGCCAAATTGCAAATCTAAAACAGCTTGGCTAAGATATGGATCTGCACCATTAGCTAATGCATCACCTGCACCACCTAATAATTCAGATTGCTTCTCATGTTGTTCAAGCCAATTACCCAATTCACTATTCGCTCTTCGATTGGAAAGAACCCAAACAGAAGCACCTCGAGCACGATTATTAGGTGCTGCATCAGCATGAATTGAAACGAGCATATCAGCTGCTTTTTGTCGTGCCACTTCTGAACGGCCCGCTACAGAAATAAAATAATCGCCATTGCGAGTCATCACCGGCTTAAACATCGGATCCGCTTTTAAATAGTTCTCTAATTTACGCGCGATACTCATTGTTATATTTTTTTCTCGATGACCATTTTGCCCAATTGCGCCGGGATCTTTACCACCATGCCCAGCATCAATTGCCACGACAACTTGCCGGGTTCCTTTAGGTAAATTTTTATATATTGAGGGGGCTGGAGAGTAATTGGCTAACTTTTTCTCAGTTTGTGAATTAATTGCTAACGATTTATTGATTACTTCAGTTGTTGGCTGAGATATCTGAGGCTGTGATGCGCCAGCATGACTATTCTTTAAGGTAAAAACTATTTGATAATGATGATTTATTTGTTCAACTACCGCACTTGCTGTCACTGCATTTGCCAGTTCGATAACAATACGTTGATACTGACTATTCGGAGGCTGACTAGTACGAACCCCTTTAACCAAATTATTATTTATAAACTTCATTGGCAATCCAGTTACCTGATCAGATTGACGGAAATCGATAACTAAACGCTCAGGTTCATGGAGTGGAAAAAAACGGTACTCTGGATTACCTGCAGCAAAGTGTAAAGTGACTTTTGCTTCTGATAAATTATCATTGACGTGAATATTGGATAAAGTTGCAGCCTGTGCACTAGACAACAATAAGTTGTTATGTAGTATCATTGTCATTAATAAAAAAAATACATGAGTTTGCCATCTTTTTATTATATTAATCATCGAAGTCGTCATCATGATTAGTATTCCTATTACGACAATTTTTCTAATAACGTTTCCCCATATGTTGATAACGCGACAAAGCGTGCTTGTCTTGCATTATTGTCATATGATAGATAGAGTTCAAGATCAGCGCATGGTAATATCCCTTCACCTTTTTTTGGCCACTCCACTAAACATATGGCCTGCCAATCAAAATAATCACGAATACCCATAAATTCAAGCTCTTCAGGATCAGTTAAACGATATAAATCAAAATGGTAAACGGGATTAGGAGCCAATAAATACGATTCAACTAACGTATAAGTTGGACTTTTTACATGTCCTTGGTAACCTAAACCTTGCAAAAAACCACGACTAAAAGTCGTTTTCCCGGCGCCCAAATCGCCATACAAATAAAGAATAAAAGATTGCTGACAAAGATGAGCTAAACGATGCCCTAAAGCTATTGTTGCTTTTTCATTAGCAAGCAATAATATAAGTTCTTTCATAAAAATATTGCCATTTTTTGTAATTTTTTATTTAATAGTTTAACTCATAAAATATATCATAAAATACTATTACTTACCGACTATTATAGCGATATTTAATGTTATTTTTAGCAATATTACTTACATCATATGTTTATGATTTAACTAGTTAATCTTTTTCAGTTACTTACTTTTACCAATATTCTATCATTTGAAGTGAACAAATTTATATAAAAAACAAACATATGAAATTTTTGATTAATTTCAAAAAGTTAATGTTTTTTATGTAATATTGTTGCTAAATAATTAGTAGATAAAACTTCATTAAATAACATTATGAAATTTTCTTGTGTTAAACAATTAAAGTTATTTAATTGAGAGTAGCTTTTTTACATGACTAAACAGGTGCTATATATCGAAACATAAATAAATACCCGCTAGTAAAAAAATATTATATTGTTTTAGATAGTTACACCTTGAAATATATCAATAAAATAACATTTTCGTTATCAGTAAAAACATTATCAAAATAATAATAGCGTCTTGTCTGCAATATCTGGTTTTTAACATTAATATTTTCAAGAGTTAGATACTTCAATTTTACTTGTGTATAAAATAAAAATGCATTGACCATGAAAAATAATTATATAATCAACCATCAAAAAATATAAATATTTTTTACAGTATTTTCAATAGGTTAAATGATATTTATGAAGAAAAGCAACAATAGTGATAGCGATAAAAAATGTATTTGCCTGTGGATAACTCTGTGCAACAAAGCAAAGGAGACACTGCGTGCCATAACCAAAATTCAATTGTAAATGAATAAGTTATTAAAACATTTTAACTAAGAAAATGTAGCAGCTTTAGCCATAAAATTTCTAAGATTAATGTAGATAACAACATCTATTCACCTAAAATACATTTTAAATACTAAAACAATTTCCCTGCCAAGAATGACACCACATGGTTCACTTCACTGATAAAGTATATGCCGTAACACCTACTTCAAAATTGGGGGAGTGGAATTCTATGCCTAGCAGATACGATTTGCAAGTCCTATGTGCCCGATTTTTCAAATAAATTTTATCTCGACTAGCTATATAATTGTTGACTATGGAACAAGAATATGACTTCTTTTGGTAGCTAATCTCCTATTTAAAAATAGACGCTTTTTATCAGAGTGCAACAAAAAATTTTATTCTTATAATTAAATAAAATTCAAAACAGAAAAATAAAATTCACCAACAAAATAGGTATAAATGGCCACTAAACTTTGAGTGAAGAAGAAGCTGACAGAATGAAAAATATGAAAAAAAACAATAAATTATATCACAGACTTTTAAGTTGATTACGATAAAGGAGAATTTGGAGCGGGAAACGAGACTCGAACTCGCGACCCCGACCTTGGCAAGGTCGTGCTCTACCAACTGAGCTATTCCCGCATATTTATAACAACAATATTACCAATCACCATGGGTTGCGAATTATACGAAAAATTGCCGAACAGACAAGTACTTTTAGCCATAAAAAATCTATTTTTAATCTAAATGCTGATTAAAACAGCAAATCGCTCATAATCAGCATAATAATAACTCGACTTAAAGATTGATAAAGTGTTGGCGATAATAAACTAGTTCTGCAATAGATTCCCGTATATCTTCTAAAGCCTGATGGGTATTCCTTTTTGTAAAACCGGGCAATATATCAGGCTTCCAACGGCGAGCCAGCTCTTTTAGGGTACTGACATCTAAATAACGATAGTGGAAATATTTTTCCAACTCAGGCATATATTTGAATAAAAAACGTCGGTCTTGAGCAACACTATTACCACAAATAGGTGAAACGCCCCTAGGTAACCATTTTTCTAAAAAAGCTATTGTGGCTAACTCTGCTTTTTTTTCATCATATTGACTAGATTTAACTCTATCAATCAGCCCACTTTCAGTATGCGTTTTAACATTCCACTCATCCATAAGAGATAACTGTTGCGCCGATTGATGAATGGCAATCACTGGCCCTTCGGATAAAATAGTTAGATTGGAATCAGTGACGATTGTTGCGATCTCAATGATACGATCCTGTTCTGGATCTAATCCTGTCATTTCCAAATCTATCCAAATCAAATTGTTCTCTCGATTGACCATGTTATATCCTGGGTTCCATTCTAAACTGAAAGCATGCAATACTTAGTGTATGATAGCTTCTTAAAAGCACAACTATGATAACTTTTGATAATGAATGCAATCAACAAACCAATAAAACTAGTGAGGTCAGGTGGCTAAAAAGAAATTTACCAAAGGCCAACAACGCCGAATACATGCAAACCATCAAACTAAGCTAAAAAAACAATCCCAGCAAGATATTGATGATAATCAACTTGGCATTCCTCAAGACGGGTTAGTTATTAGCCGTTTTGGTCAGCATGCAGATATCGAAACAAATGAAGGTGACATTCAACGCTGCAATATTCGTCGAACAATCCATTCATTAGTCACAGGTGATCGTGTTATTTGGCGTCCTGCGCTATATCAGCAATCTGATATAAAAGTTAACGGTGTCATTGAAGCAGTCTATGAACGATCATCCATCTTGACTCGCCCCGATTACTATGACGGACTCAAGCCAATCGCGGCTAATATCGACCAAGCGATCATTGTCTCAGCCATCTTACCTCAATTATCGTTAAATATTATTGATCGTTATTTGGTTGCCTGCGAAACACTTAATATTGCACCAATTATTATTTTAAATAAAATTGACCTGCTCGATAAAGAGAACAGGAAAGAGATTAGTAAAGTAATAAAACTTTATCATAATATTGGCTATGAAGTTTTAGAGGTTTCTAGCCATACTAATGAAGGAATAGATAAACTTATTGAGCTCCTTATAGGAAAAATATCTATTTTTGTCGGGCAATCTGGTGTTGGTAAGTCTAGTTTGATAAATAACTTACTACCTAATAATGAAGAAAAAATTTTAATCAACCAAGTATCTGATAATTCAGGATTAGGTCAGCATACAACAACAACTGCGCGTCTTTACCATTTTGCTAAAGGAGGCGATCTTATCGATTCACCAGGTATTCGTGAATTTGGCTTATGGCATCTGACAAAGGAACAAATAACTAAAGGGTTTGTCGAATTTAGGCAATACTTGGGATACTGTAAATTTCGTGATTGTAAGCATTTAGATGATCCTGGATGCGCTTTGCTAGAGGCAGTAACTGCTGGAAAAATAACAAAATCACGTTTTGAAAACTATCATCGTATTTTAGCAGGCATGGAACAAATAAAACCACGTAGACCTTTTATAGATAATAAATAGTTATAAATATAACCATGGAATTCATAAAAAGCATAGGTACAATGGCTATCTTTTTTTGATTACAACCCAATAACATTAGAATCAGACTAGAGGTTAATGTGCTGGAAAAAATAAAGATTAAACTACAATATCTATTACCAAAACAAGGGCTAACACAATTAGCTGGTTGGCTGGCAGAGCAAAAAGCGGCTGGATTTACTCAGTTAATGATTAAGCTTTTTGCTAAATTTTATAAAGTTGATATGACAGAAGCAAAAGAAAGCGAATTTTCAGCTTATTCTACCTTTAATGAATTTTTTACTCGCCCATTAAAAGAAAATATTCGCCCTCTTGTTGTAGGCAACAATCAACTTGCTCTACCTGCTGATGGTGTAATAAGCCAATTAGGCTTAATTGTAGATGATCAGATCTTACAAGCTAAAGGTCATTCTTACAGTTTAGAGGCATTATTAGCCGGTAATCATCTATTGGCCGATAAATTTCGTAATGGGACGTTTGTAACTACTTACTTATCTCCACGTGATTACCATCGTGTCCATATGCCTTGCGACGGTTTACTAACTGAAATGATTTATGTTCCTGGTGATCTCTTTTCCGTTAACCAACTAACTGCAACAAACGTGCCCAATCTTTTTGCCCGCAATGAGCGTCTAATCTGTATTTTTGACACGCGCGTTGGGAAAATGGCACAAATTTTAATAGGAGCAACCATTGTCGGAAGTATAGATACTAGTTGGTGTGGCTGCGTCAATAATGAACGGGAAGGGATTATCAAACGCTGGACTTACCCAGGAAAAGATAAGACAGGTGCAGTCTATCTGAAAAAAGGCGAAGAAATGGGAAAATTCAAACTCGGCTCAACCGTTATCAATTTGTTTGAATCTAACCATATCAAACTTAATTCTGTACTAGAGCCAGAAAGCATAACTCGAGTTGGCGAATTATTAGCTGAATCAATTGATCCAAATACTGGGCAACATACTAATCCACAAAATTTAATAGATGGATCTGAATAATTTTATCTGAGGAACCCTATTGTGCGCCTG
Source organism: Arsenophonus endosymbiont of Apis mellifera (assembly GCF_903968575.1). NCBI lineage: Bacteria > Pseudomonadati > Pseudomonadota > Gammaproteobacteria > Enterobacterales > Morganellaceae > Arsenophonus > Arsenophonus endosymbiont of Apis mellifera. The sequence continues at coordinate 111,949 of NZ_CAJCFU010000024.1, forward strand.
ATAGTCTGCATACTATTTAGTCTCTTATTTATCACGATACCTGCATTTGCAGCGATTAATCTTGATGAAATACAGATTAAAAAAGAGATTAAACAACTTGAAGCAAATAAAAATGCCAAAAATGCAGAGATTATTCAGGCATTACAAGTTGCGCTCAATTGGTTATCAGAGGCACAAGAATCAGAGAAAAAAACCCGCGCTTATCAAGAAACCATTGATAATTTCCCCAAAATCATAAAAGAATTACAACAACAGTTTCTTATTGAAAGCAATAAAACAGTTACTATACCAACCAATATAACTATTCTGGAACTTGAGCAACGTATTGTGCAAGCGAGTAGTCAATTACTTGAGCAAGGCAGACAAATTCAGCAAGAACAGGATAGAAATCGTGAAATCAGCGACTCACTTTTAACCTTGCCTCAACAATTATTAGAGGCTCGCCGCCTGCTTTCTGACTCTATTGTAAGACTAGAATCCCTGCCTGTTCCGGTTTCTCCTTTAGCTGAAGCACAATATAACTTAGCGCAAACAGAAGTTACGGCAAGAAAGTCAAAAACCAATGAACTAGAAATAGCACAGCTTTCAGCCAATAATCGCCAAGAAATTGCACGCTTACGCATCGAGCTTTTTAAAAAACGTTATCAGCAAATCGATCAAGAGCTTCAACAACTGCGAAATCATCTAAACTTTCAACGCCAACAGAAAGCGCAACTGGCACTTAAACACACTGAAATGCTTGCTGCTCAAGGAGGAGAACTTCCCCAATTTTTAACAGAACAATTGCAACTAAATCGTAAATTATCACAACGGCTTAATGAACAAGCATACAGAATAAATGATATTGAACAAAGGCAACGCCAAACTTCCAGTGATATACTAACCGTTCGCCAAGCACTTGGCACCATTCGCGAGCAAGCCCAATGGTTAAGCGGTTCAACTACTTTGGGTGAAGCACTACGCGCTCAGTTGTACCATTTGCCTGAAATCCCAAAAAATCAGCAAATTGACAGAGAAATTGTCAACAAGCGCATTGATCGCCTGAAGTACCAAGATATGTTGGAAAATCTTAACCCCAACAATAAAGAGAACGAAGAGAAGCAAGCCGAAACAAAAAATTTCACCGTAGAACAAAAGCAAATTTATGATTCACTCATCCAAACCCGGAAAGAATTATTAAGCTCAATAATTTCTGGTTATGACAGTGAAATATTGGAATTAACCAAGCTCAACGTTGCAGCAACCCAATTAACCGATGCATTAACAGATATCAAAGATGCAACCCATCGTTATATGTTCTGGATCGCGGATACCGATCCTATAAATCTTAACTATCCGATAACGATAGTAAAAGATCTGACGCGCTTACTATCGTTAGATACACTATCTCAACTCAGCGGAGCAATTAGAGTTATCTTCGCCAGCCAGGATAGTTTGCTGTACCTGCTGGCTGCTGTTGCTATCGTCATTTTCAGCATTAGTACTCATCAGCATTATAATAATTTTCTGCTTCGCGCGAGCACACGTATCGGTAAAGTAACCCAGGATCGCTTTGCTCTAACCTTACGAACCGTATTTTGGTCTATTCTCATCGCACTTCCTTTACCTATCTTATGGTCAGCGATTGGTTACGGCCTGCAAAGCGCCTGGCAATTTCCAATGGCGACAGCTATTGGCTCTGGAGTGAGAGCGACAACACCGGTTTTATGGGTTTTTATGATTAGTGCCACTTTTGCACTGCCAAATGGATTATTTATTTCTCATTTTGGTTGGTCAGAAGAAAACGTAAAAAGAGCGATGCGTTATTATCAACTATCAGTTTTTGTCATAGTGCCGTTAATGATGGCCTTGATTACGTTTGAATATTATAATGACCGTGAATTTGCCCCAAGCTTAGGTAGATTATGCTTCTTATTACTCTGTATTGCGCTAAGTTTGATTACCCATAATCTCAAACGAGTTGGCGTGCCTCTTTATTTAGATCGCCACGGCTCGGGCGAGAATGCGATTAGTAATATATTGTGGTTATTACTGATCATCGCACCAATTTTTTCTGCGGTTGCGGCACTATTGGGTTACCTGTCAACATCGGAAGAACTTTTAGCCAGGCTAGAAACCTCTGTTGCAATCTGGTTTTTTTTACTAATTATTTATCACATTATCCGCCGCTGGATGTCTATCCAACGGCGTAAAATTGCGTTTGAAAGAGCAAAACAGCGGCGCGCTGATATTCTCGCTCAACGGGCAAAGGATGAAGGTGACAATAATAGTAATATTAATAGTAGTGGCGAAGCCTTAGTCGATATTGAAGAAAGTACAATTGACTTAGATACAATCAGTGCCCAATCTTTGGGTCTAGTGCGCTCTATTCTCACCATGATAGCGTTAGTTTCACTGATTTTAATTTGGTCTGAACTACATTCAGCATTCTCTTTTCTGGAAAATGTCCGGCTTTGGAATGTAACTACTACGGTTAATGGTGTAGATACTATTCAACCTATTACCCTCAGTTCTCTCTTTATTACTATTCTTATTATTATAATTACTACCCAGCTAATTAGAAATTTGCCGGCATTATTGGAGCTTGCCCTGTTACAACACCTTGATTTAACTCCGGGAACAGGTTATGCAATCACTACTTTGACTAAATATACTATTGCGCTTATAGGTAGCTTAGTCGCATTTTCGATGCTCGGAATTGAGTGGTCAAAACTGCAATGGTTAATTGCTGCTATGGGCGTTGGGCTAGGTTTTGGTCTACAAGAAATTTTTACTAATATCATTTCAGGTTTAATGATCTTATTTGAGAAACCAATTCGTATTGGCGATACCGTCACTATTCGTGACTTAACGGGTAGCATCACCAAAATCAACACTAGGGCAACAACCTTGACAGATTGGGATCGCAAAGAAATTATTGTTCCTAATAAGGCATTTATTACCGAGCAATTTATTAACTGGTCGTTATCCGATACCATCACTCGTATCGTTTTAACCATTCCTGCACCCACAGATGTAGATAGCGCCAAGATCAGTCAAATCTTACTAGATGCCGCTGAAAAAACACCTATGATTTTAACTAACCCAGCACCTGAGGTATATCTGGTTGATTTACAACAAGGTATTCAAATCTTTGAATTACGTATCTTTGCGGCAGAAATGGGGCATAGGATGCCAGCCCGCAATGAAGTTCATCAAAATATATTAATTGGTTTTGCTCAGCATGGCATTACACTACCATTTCCTCCCTTTCAAGCCCGAATTGATATTGCCAGTAATAATCTATTACGAAGTACAACAAAAAATACATCCAGGCGTAACCCGGCAAGAAAAGCCGGAGAATTGTAAACTGTAATGAACTTTTGCCGTTAAATAATAGGAATAAATCGCATAAAATTTGAATAAAATATATCATATTTATTTTTAATATAAATATAATATTATTTTAGAATATAACGGATCTGATATAGTGATTTGTTAATTTATTTTTAATCAATTCGGGTGGGGTATTTTTTAATATAACGTTCAGCTAATGCCTCTGCTGCCTTCATTTCTTTATCAGAAAACAATTTACCGATCTTATCATGAAATTTTTGACTTTCTTTATTACCATTACAAGCTGCGGTAGCTAACCATGCATAGGCCTTTTTATTATCTTTATTAACACCATGTCCCTCTGCATACATGACACCTAAACGATCCTGAGCTTTAGCATACCCCTGTTTAGCTGCGTGCTTGAACCAATAGACAGCTTTTTTGTAATCTTTTATCACACCGTTGCCAATACTATACATTAAACCCAAATTAAATTGTGCTAATGCATACCCACCTTTTGATGCTTGTTCAAACCAATATGCCGCTTCCGGTAAATTTCGTTTTACCCCTAATCCATGAGCATACATAGTAGCCATATTGCTTTGTGCGCGAACATGCTGTTGGATTGCTGCCCTTTGGTACCATTCGATTGCTTGATCATAATCACGCCTAACACCAAAACCATTAACATACATGGTAGCAAGCCTGAACTGCGCATCTGCATTACCTAATTCAGCAGATTTTAAATACCAAATAACAGACTGTTTGAAGTCTTGAGAAATTCCTTGTCCACGAAAATATTTTTCCCCCAATTCATACTGAGCTTTATCGCTACCTTGTTCAGCTAATTGCTGTAATTGCGTTATTACATCAGATTTTGTATTTGTTATATCAGCAGATACTAAAGAACCATAACTCAATATTCCTAACGTAAATACCAGAATTAATTTTCTCATATTGCCAGCTCCTTTTTATAACTAACGCTTCAAAAATTATACTAAGATAATAGTTAATCTTAGTATCCCTTTATTTCGCACTGTAAAAATCAAAAATAGATTTAAGCAATTTATTTCCCATACTATAAATATAAGTCATAATAAATTTTAAAAATTCATTATTAATAAACTTATTGCTTTAATTAAAAAACGAAATCACTTTAGCAAATTAATAATAAATTATTTTGTTATTTTCTAAAGTGAATTTTCGTAACCTCAATTTCCATGGTTTGTATGTGCAGCAAATATTTAGATACCACTATAAAGTCGACGCAAATAATAGGAAACGGCTTCTTCTTCATTAGAACCAATTATTTCCATATCAGGTAAATTATCTCGCAATAATTGATGTGAGTTTTTCATAATGCAGCCTTTCCCCGCCATCGTTAACATTTCATAATCATTCATTCCATCACCAAAAGCGATACAATCCCGCAAATTATAGCCTAATAACTCAGCTACCTGCTTTAGTGCATTTCCTTTGGAAACACTACCATTCATAACCTCTAGACAACAGGGTAATGAAAAACTAACGTTGACACGATCGCCCCAACGATTTCTTATTTGTTCCTGCAATAACAGTAATTGCTGATGATCTTCACAAGTAAAATAGACTTTGCTCACATCAGTCGTCGAAAAATTATTACGCTCAAAAAGTTGATAGTGAAAAACAGACTCTTGAAAAAATGCTTTTTGTTCTGGGCTCTCCCGATTAATTAACCAAGTATTGCTAGAATAGTAGTTTGTCAGAATATTTGGATTATCAAACTCCATTAGACAGAGCTCATGAACAATATCAGGATCAACATTATGCTTTAAAATAAGCTCGCCATTAGTATTATGTACCCTAGCACCATTAGATGTGATCATATAAGCATTAATACCTAACCCATTACGGATCTGATCAACATCAATATAGTGGCGACCCGTAGCAAAAATGAAATGAATATTTTTTTCTGCTAATAATTTTAACGTTTCTTTTGTATAAAGCGGTAAAGTGTGGTCAGGAGATAGTAAAGTACCATCTAAATCTGAAGCTACAACAGAATACGTCATTGTTTTTCCTTGGTTAATCAATGTTGATCAAAAAAATCACAAATTGCATTAAGTGCCATAGCACGTAACGCGTCGTTTTCAAATAATATTTCGTGGTCTGCCCCTTCGATAATTAAAGGTAGCTTTTCCTCTCTTGCCATCTGCATTTTTTGTCGAGCGACACAAAATTTCTGAATATCCCGATTGCTAACAACCTTATCTTCACTCGCTTGTAATAGCATAAGCGGAACCTCAATTTCTCCTGCTTTTTCAATTAAGCTGGTACAAAACTGCAGGCTTTCTCCAATCCAATGATAAGTTGGACCACCAATACGTAATTCAGGATAATCGGCATAATAACGTAAATAACGCCGATAACGTTCATAACTATGGGTCAATATGTTAATAATATAGGGTAATGGCTGCCATTTACCTGTTGATACTGCATAATCATCACGGGTATTAGCGCTCGCTTCAGCACATTGAATGATAAAATTTGCCAACCAACGTGAGACCGGTAAATTAATGCCCATCATCGGAGCACATAAAACCGCGGCATTAAAAGTTAGACTATCTCTTAGCAGATAGCCACCAAGAATAGCCCCTCCCATTGAATGGGAAAGTGCATAACGACGTGAATAGTAGCGCGGTTTGATTTCAAGAGTGATAAAAGATTCAAAATCATCAATATAATCAGTAAATTTTTCGACATGTCCCTTTTGAGGATCAGCCAACATTCTGCCCGATCGGCCTTGTCCACGATGATCTATGATAAAAATATCATAACCAAGATGAAAAAAATCATAAGCAACTTCAGGATATTTTACATAACTTTCACTACGTCCGGGCAAAATAACAATCGCTTTATCATGCTGAGCCGAACAAAGTTTTACATAACGAATAGGAATATTATCGACGCCAATAAATTCCGCTTCATCACGCATCTTCCAAAAATCTAAAAGCGGACCATTAGTAAAAGCTAAAAACTGAGATTCACGTGTCAGCCAACTCGCTTTTAGCATGTTAGGCGTCATAATTACTCCTCAATTCATTCAAAACCAGCCAAATGATCGCGAATTAATGTCATGAATGCGTCTCCAAATCGCGCTAATTTTCTTTGGCCAACGCCATTAATCAACAGTAATTCATTCGGTTGAACAGGAAATCGCTCCGCCATCTCTATTAAAGTGGCATCGTTAAAAACTACAAAAGGTGGAATATTTTCTTCATTCGCAATCACTTTTCGCAATTGACGTAATTTAGCAAATAATTTTTTATCATAATGGCTTTGGTAGTTTTTATTTTGCTGATTACGGCTTTTTTTCGATAAAACTCTAGCAACAGCCAGTTGCAATGGCACCTCGCCACGCAATATCGGTCGAGCTGCTTCTGTTAATTGTAATGCTGAAAAATGGGCAATATTTTGGCTCACTAACCCCATATGAATAAGTTGTCGACAGACACTCACCCAATGCTCATGGCTCTGTTCTTTGCCTAAGCCATAAACTGGCAACTTATCATGGCCAAATTCACGGATACGTTGATGATTGGCTCCGCGCAAAATGTCAACAATATAGCCGATACCAAAACGCTGCCCTGTTCGATAAATACAAGAAAGTACTTTCTGAGCATCAATTAGGCCATCATACCGTTTCGGTGGATCTAAACAAATATCGCAGTTACCACAAGGTTGCTGCCGATTTTCACCAAAATAATTTAACAATACTAGCCGGCGACAGGTTTGCGCCTCGGCAAAAGCGCTCATAGCATTCAATTTATGACGTTCAATCTCTTGCAATTGTTCGGCAGGCTTTTCCGCTAAACAACGACGCAACCAAGATAAATCAGCAGGATCATAAAATAATATTGCCTCTGCAGCTAAGCCATCACGCCCAGCTCTGCCCGTTTCTTGATAATAAGATTCTATATTACGGGCAATATCAAAATGGACGACAAAACGGACATTAGATTTATTAATTCCCATACCAAATGCTACCGTTGCCACCACCACTTGCAAGTCATCTTTTTGAAAAGCATCCTGTACTTTGACCCGTTGTGTATTATCAAGACCAGCATGATAAGCCGCCGCACTTAAGCCGCGTTTATGCAATCGCTCAGCGGTCTCTTCAGCTTTACTGCGACTATTGCAATAAACAATACCACTGTTACCCTTTTGTCCTTTGATAAAAAACCAAAGCTGATCAAAAGGCCTATATTTTTCTACTAAAGTATAACGAATATTAGGTCGATCGAAGCTGCTAATATGGACTAGTGGTTTACACAGTTCAAGCCCATGAATAATATCATTACGCGTTGTTTGATCCGCCGTGGCTGTTAAGGCAATAACTGGTAACTGCGGAAAACGACGCCGCAATTGCCCTAATGCTCGATATTCAGGACGAAAATCATGTCCCCACTGAGAAATACAATGGGCTTCATCCACAGCCAATAAAACCGGATTTAATTTCGCCAATTGATCAAGAAAATTATCCATAACCAACCGTTCTGGGGCAATATAAAGTAATTTTATTTCACCTTGACGACAATGCTCGATTACCTGCTTTTGCTGTTGCCCAGTTTGGCTTGAATTAAGATAACTGGCTTCAATACCATACTGAGAAAGCTGATCAACTTGATCTTTCATTAATGAAATTAGGGGGGAGACCACTATTGTTAAGCCGGGTAAAATTAAAGCGGGTATTTGATAACAGAGAGATTTTCCTCCTCCGGTTGGCATGACGACCAAACAATCCTGCTTTGTAAGTATAGTATTAATAATTTGTTCTTGGCCTGGCCTAAATTGCTGATAACCAAAAATCTGCTGCAATACTTGCCGAGCCAGGGATGTAATATTGATAATTTCCGCAGTAGACACTGGTATCCTTAATAAACGTGACTAATCAATTTTGATAAAAAGCGGTAAATAAATATATGCTACCTGACTCTGATAAGAATTACAGCATCTCATTAGTTTCCGCTAAAAAAATAAAACGTTAGAAAAAAAAGCTCACTCCGTGCTAACTAACCATTTATTTTTGCCAGTTTATGAAACAAATCATAGAAAAACCGTCAATCTTTGCATAGTATCAACCAGTAATTAACATAATAGCTAATAATAAGAGAATATTTATGAATACGCCTGCCTTTACATTAGACGAAGCACAGAAACTTATCATTGCAAAATTTATTCATGAGATGCCATTCAACCAATTATTAGGTCTTGAGGTGCTATCCTTTGATAAAACCCAGATCAAATTGGTTTTTAACCACAAACCAGGATTGATAGGAAACTTTGAACAGCAGATCTTACATGGTGGTGTCATCGCTTCAGTGTTAGATGTCGCTAGCGGCTTAGTTTGCATTGGTAATGTATTAAATCGAATGACTTCATTTTCAAAAGAAGTGCTCAAAAAACGCTTATCAACCATTGGCACCATCGATTTAAATATTAATTACTTGCATCCAGGCCGTGGTAAAAAATTTATTGCAAGTGGAAAAATCATTCGCACCGGTAATAAGATCTCCGTTGCCCGAGCCGAATTACATAATGAAGAGAATCAACATATTGCAACTGGCATAGCCACTTACTTAGTGGGTTAAAATAACCAGGCTAACAAACCATAAAATCTATTTTAAATAAACACCTTATGAAGTTTAAGTTATCAAGTTGGCCTTACATTGTACTCAAGTTTTCTTTAATCATCTGATAAATTCAGAGCCAATTCTTACGTTTAAAATAAAGATAGGGTGCCAACCCGGCGATAATCATTAATATTATTGCTGCCGGATAGCCAAAACGCCATCCTAATTCTGGCATAAATTCAAAATTCATACCGTAACTGGACGCCACCAGTGTTGGCGGTAAAAAAACCACAGAAACAACAGAGAAAATTTTAATAATACGACTCTGTTCAATATTAATAAAACCCATCGCCGCTTGCATAAGGAAGTTTACTTTTTGAAATAGCGATTCATTATGGGGTAACAGTGATTCAATATCACGTAAAATATCTCTTGCCTGCTCTAACTGACCTGCCGGCAATCTTGCACGGCGGATCAAAAAATTTAATGCTCGTTGACTATCCATCAAACATAACCGCACTTTCCAGCCAATATCTTCTTGTTCTGCTAAATTAGAAAGCGCGCTATCAAGTTCATCTCCTTGTTTACCTTCCAGAATAATTCGGCTTAACGATTCTAATACGCTATAAATATTTTCTATTACATCAGCAAGTTGTTCAATTTTGGTTTCAAATAAATCTAAAAATAACTCATAAGCATTAGCATCGATCAGCTTTTGACTTCTTGAACGCATACGATACAAACGAAAAGCCGGCAGATCACGCTCCCGTAATGTATATAAGCGACCATCACGAAATGTGAAAGCAACCGTCGAATTACTAACATGTTCATCGCTATCTTGATAATAAAAAAATGAATGAATATGTAAACCATCTTCATCCTCAAAAAAGCGCGCCGATGCTTCAATATCGGTTAGTTCAGATGGGGTTACTAATAATTGTTTCAATTCAGTTTGCACAGTTTGACGCTCTTTCTCATCAGGCTCCATTAAATCCACCCATACAGCATCTGTCAGTTTTTCACCTTCATCAAGTTCAAGACGAGACAAACGATGGTTGTCTAATTTAAATGCCAGCAGCATATTATGGTGCCTCCTTTAGAACCCCAAAGAGAATTAATTAATAACAAAATGCTTCCTCTTTCAAACAATAATCTGTTCCGTTATTGCAACTCTAATTTGGCGTAAGCAGCAACCAGCCATTTGATCCCTTCGCCCTGAAAAGCTATCTGCAAGCGGCAACGCTCACCATCCCCTTCCAAATTAATAATAGTTCCTTCACCAAACTTAGGATGACGAACCCGTTGGCCTAATGCATATCCACTATCATTTCGATTAATAGGAGTACCAAGTCGTTGATGACTAATAGGGCGTGAAACTGTTGCACGTAAACGAACTTCTTCAATACATTCTGTGGGTAATTCAGCAATAAAACGTGAAGGACGATGGTAAACTTCTTTACCATATAATCGACGGCTTTCCGCATAAGTCAGCGTCAATTTTTCCATCGCTCGTGTCAATCCAACATAAGCTAAGCGCCGTTCTTCTGCCAGCCGTCCACTCTCTTCCACACTCATCTGGCTTGGAAACATACCTTCTTCCATACCAACAATAAAGACTAGTGGAAACTCTAGGCCTTTTGCCGAATGTAGTGTCATTAACTGAACGGCATTCTGATGTAGTGACGCCTGTCCTTCACCCGATTCCAATGCAGCATGAGACAAAAATGCTTGCAGTGGCATGAGATCTTGATCTTCTTCTTGATAACTAAATTGGCGAGTAGCAGTGACTAACTCCTCAAGGTTTTCAATACGCGCTTGCGCTTTTTCGCCTTTTTCCTGTTCGTACATTGCGCGCAAGCCTGAATCGCGGATCACACGATCTGTTTGAACATGTAATGGCATATCCATCGTTTCTTTAGCCAATGCATCAATTAACTCAAGAAACCGTTCAATCGCCCCGGCCGCCCGGCCGCCAAGAACTTTTTCTCTTAATAAATATTCACAACTTTCCCAAAGCGTGAGTTGTTTTTCGCGTGCTACCTGACGAACAGTGTCTAATGTTCGTTCTCCTATGCCACGAGTAGGTGTATTAACCACTCGTTCAAATGATGCATCATCATTGCGATTGGCAACCAAACGTAAATAAGAGAGTGCGTCTTTAATTTCTTGCCGCTCAAAAAAGCGTTGGCCGCCATAAATTCGATAAGGCATTGAAGACTGCAACAAGGCTTCTTCAATTACACGTGATTGGGCATTGCTACGATAAAGAATTGCGCACTGTTTCAAAGCGCCACCTTTCTCATGCCATTGCTTAATGCGACTAACAACATAACGCGCTTCATCTAACTCATTAAAGCCACAATAAAGCGAGATAGGTTCACCATCAGCCCCTTCTGTCCATAGATTTTTTCCTAACCGGTTATTATTGTTAGCAATCAGTGCATTAGCCGACTTCAAGATATTGTTAGTCGAACGATAATTTTGTTCAAGCCGGATAGTTTCCGCAGCTGGAAAATCTTGTAAGAAACGTTGAATATTTTCTACTTGTGCACCACGCCAACCATAAATTGACTGATCATCATCACCCACAATCATCACCTTACCGGTATTACCCGCTAAAATATGTATCCAGGCATACTGGATACTATTAGTATCTTGAAATTCATCAACCAGAATATTGGTAAAACGATCACGATAATGTTGTAGTATATGCGGTTTATTCAGCCACAACTCATGGGCACGCAATAAAAGTTCAGCAAAATCTACTAATCCTGCCCGATCACAGGCTTCTTGATAAGCCTGATAAACTCGCAGCCAAGTCGCTTCTGTTGGATTGCCATAACTTTCGATATGCTGTGGCCGCAAGCCTTCATCTTTTTTTGCATTGATATACCACATAGCCTGACGTGGTGGCCACTTACTTTCATCTAGATTGAGGGCTTTGATAATTCTACGTAATAAGCGATATTGATCATCACTATCTAAAATTTGGAAATCTTGCGGTAAATTGGCATCCAAATAGTGCGCTCGCAGCAGACGATGCGCTAGGCCATGAAAAGTTCCTACCCACATACCGCCTTGATCACTACCTAATAATGCATTAATACGATGACGCATCTCAGCCGCCGCTTTATTAGTAAACGTCACCGCCATAATAGAGAAAGGTGAAACCTTATCAACCGCCAGTAACCAAGCTATTCGATGAACTAGTACCCGTGTTTTACCACTACCAGCGCCGGCAAGTATTAGCATATTGGTTCTAGGTGCGGCAACGGCTTCGCGTTGCTTATCATTTAAGTTTTCAAGTAAATATGAGGCGTTCATGGTTACCATTAAATTAAGAGAGCAGTCAATAAATCACTACTGTGTTTTTAACCAGATAAGAAGATTATATCAGCGTAATGAGTGAAGCCAAACCGGTTATCTCAACATGAGGCAATATGTCATACTCATGGGCAGTTTGTAAGTTGCTATTGTTAATATTGATCCAACAAGCTTGCATGCCACTTTGTAAAGCACCTTGAATATCTGTAGTTAAATCATCTCCTACATGCAAAATTTTATCCAATACAATATTAAATTTCTGCGCAGCAAGATAATACATATCACTATACGGCTTAGCGCGTCCATCTGGCCCCGCTTTTAATACAAATTGAAAATAATCGCCTAATCCGCAAGCATAAGGATCTGCATTGCCATTAGTAATGACCGCTAATGGGACTTTTTCGGCTAGGGTAGATAAGGTTTGGTGGGTTAATTCGGGGATGACGATTTGACTACGCCAATAAGAAAAGTGTGCCATTATATCGTCAGCACCACCAGCAGATCTTGCTCGATCGTAACCATAATCACAGAGTAATGCTTTCACTGCTAACCAGCGCCACTGTGTGACATCATGATAAATTTCAGGATACTGATTAACAATTAACGTTTGATAGTTTTTTAAATCGGCACATTGAAGCTTACTAAAGCGATGGTCATAACAACGAATAAAATTTAACAGCTCCTGTTCAGTTTTATCTATAACGGGACGATTATCATATAGTGTATCATCCAAATCAAAAGTAATTGCCGCAATAGGGGCTAATTGCCGATAAAAGCGCATTCAAGGTTTCTCCCTTTTTGCCCTTGGATGAGCAACATCATAAACCTTGGCTAAATGCTGAAAATCTAAATGAGTATAAACTTGAGTAGTGGATAGATTAGCATGTCCTAGTAACTCTTGAACTGCCCTCAAATCTCCGCTTGATTCCAAGATATGAGTGGCAAAAGAGTGACGAAGTTTGTGAGGATGAATATGACTTCTAACCCCCTGACGAATTCCCCATAACGCAAAACGCTTTTGTACATTACGAGCGGAAATCCGTTTGCCTCTTTGTATTGAGATAAAAACCGCATCGTCTTGCTTAACATATTGCTGACGCATCTCAAGCCAACGAACTAACCATTCTACAGCTATACGTCCTAATGGTACTTTGCGCTCTTTACTGCCTTTTCCCATAACCCGAACTTCACCACTTTGTAAATCCAGATGTTGGCAATTCAAATTAACTAGCTCAGATAAACGTAATCCTGCACCATACATCACTTCCAACATGGTTCTATCACGTACGGATAGAGGATCCGCTAAATCTATATTTAGCAATTGATTAACTTCATCTACATCGATATTTTTAGGTAAATGCCGTTTATTTTTTGGCGTTTTGACTGTCTTAGCTGGATTAGCGGTTATTATGCCCTGCCCAACTAACCAATCTAAAAAACTTCTTAATGACGAAAGACGTAAAGCAAGACTCGCTGCCTGCAATCCTTGTCGACGACTCTTTGCAACCATCATACGAACATGTGATATCTCTAATTGTGTCCAATCGTTGATATTCATATCTAGAGCCATATCCACTAATACGGCTAACTGACGTTGATAATTAATAATCGTCACTGGGCTTAGCTGCCGTTCCACATGTAAGTAACGTAAAAAACCGTCAATTCGTTGCTGCAAGCTTTGCCGTGTTGCATTCATGCCCGTGTTACCCAACGCAAAAGCAAATCGGGTAATAATTTGGCTAAATGGTCTAGCATGGTCGTTCCCATACCTTTTTGATAATGTTGAATATCACGACTAGTAAAGATCACCATCCCTAAATTACCATAAAGTCCTAATAAAGAAACAGCCACCGAGCCTACATGTTCTGCATCTGGCATTAATAACATTATTTCCGGATTATTTAACGTACCAAGATAGTGATTTTTTTCACCAAATCGCTGAATACGGACAGGCTCAAAAGCTTGACGTGAAATCATAACCTTTTGTGCATCCATCGGTACACCTAGTTGCCAACAATCACTAAACAAGCGAATATAAGCACCACTCAAACCAAAACTTCTTGACCAGGCATATAAACGTTGTTGAAAATCGGCAAAATCATCTGCCGTTGATAGCTGAATAACTAATTTTAACAGTCGATTAAAGAGTATTTCATTATTGCGAGCCTGCTCAACTAATAGTTGCATATCTTGTTCTAGATTTTGGATATAAACTCGTTGACGCTTCATAGACCATTCAACTAATGAAACCGCATGATGAACAGGATGAGGAACCCGTATCTGTTCAACAGCAGCGGCATTGCGAATAAAAAAATGAGGATTGCTTTTCAGATATTCCACGACAGTCTGATCATCTAGCACCGGTTGAGGATCAAATGCTGCTTCTTTTTTATCCATAATAAAAGACCTTTTAACCAGACAAAACCTAGAAATGAATAACACCATCATAAACATGTGTCGCTGGGCCAGTCATAAATAGAGGATGACCCAATCCATTCCAACGAATTTTTAGCATGCCACCAGGTAAATCCACACGGACATTTTTTCTTAATAAACCTTGCTGAATACCGATAGCAACAGCAGCACAGGCACCACTTCCACAAGCCTGTGTCTCTCCAACACCACGCTCATATACACGTAATCGAATGTGTTCATGATCAATAACCTGCATAAATCCTATATTAGCCCGCTCAGGGAAACGTTCATGTTTTTCAAGTATCTGTCCCAATAAAGCCACGTCAGCCGTGTCAATATCCTCGACCTGTAATACACAATGAGGGTTGCCGATAGAAACGACTCCACACAATATTGTTTGTTGTTGAGTTCTAATTATATAAGTTTTCTCAGCTTTTTGCGCTTTAAAAGGTACTTTATTTGGCTCAAACTCTGGAACTCCCATATTGACACAAACATCTTCATTTTCTGCTACCGATAATGTCAATCTACCAGATTGAGTACTTACCTTGATATCGCGTTTATTTGTCAGTTTTTTAAGACGAACAAAACGGGCAAAACAGCGAGCACCATTACCACATTGAGCTACTTCACTACCATCGGCATTAAAAATACGATAATGAAAGTCAAGATCAGGATCATAAGGTGCTTCAACCACTAAAAGCTGATCAAATCCAATCCCTGTATGTCGATCTGATAAACGACAAATAAGCTCAGGAGAAAAATAAACATTTTGGGTGACGGCATCTACCACCATAAAATCGTTACCCAAACCATGCATTTTGGAGAATTGCATTTTCTACTCCATCATAATCAATTGGCTATCTTTTTATTTATTCATCTATTTGCGAAGTGTTTCTGTCTATGTCGATTGATGTTCTGTTTCTTTAGACGATATCGTGCTTTCAGTCTTTTGCTCCGCTGTTGCTTTTGCTGGAAAATAGAGTGGTCCTTTCAAACCACAGGCAGAAAGTAGGGTTAATAATATCGATGTCACAAATAGCCAAATTAATTTTTTCATTATGTTAAAGCCTGCATTCTTAAATCATTATCTTTTATAATCTATAATCGCAGTTAGGCGCAGAAAAGCAAATAGGAAATTGACGATGACAGACACTGAATTTCATCAACTGGTTGATAAATTGATGGATAGAATAGAAGAACAAATTGATCAATATGATGGTAATAATGATATTGATTGCGAAATACATAGCGGTATTATGACGCTAACCTTCGAAAATGATAGTAAAATTATTATCAACCGCCAAGAACCACTCCATCAAATATGGCTAGCTACTCGCTCTGGTGGTTACCACTTTAACTATAAAACAGACAATTGGTATTGTGCTCGCAGCAATAAAAATTTTATCCAAATATTAGCCTATGCGATTAGTGAGCAAAGCGTAGAACCATTTTTATTTGATCTCTAACTACTAAAATAAACAAATATCATTCTTTATCATTAATGGATATAAAAACTAACGCCCGACTCTTCACGACAGACATTCTCATTGAATTGTGAATTAGAAAATGAGCCAGTCAAATAAGGAATGACTTGATTTTTATCTTCTACTTTTATTATCTGATAAAATTGCGGTAAATTAAAATTGACCAAATTAGCGCGGTAGGTAGAACGATAATGGGAAGATGAGTAAAAACGGCTTACATCCCTAACAAGTTCTTCTTTGTTTCCTTCACAATGTGAATAAATTTCCACCCGATTTTTTTCATCTAAAATATAGATATTAAAACCATGATTTTCTTCTGTATCTTCAAAAAAGAATTGTACAATCCCTTCACTAGCATAACCATCAACAACTAACGGTAAATGATAAGTTTCTTTGACATCCAATTTTATCGGTAAGCCATGTAATTTATTATTAGAAATTGCACCATAAAATTCGACGGCATTTTCCAATTTCTGCACTGAGACATTCAATCTCTCGAAAAATAATCCCCAGGTTTGACCTGCAATACGTAATGCCTTGAAACGCCCTGAATCACTACAACTACTTGATAGGCGGAGTTCAATACATTCTGAAACCAGCTGTTGAACACGTGTACCAATCAACCCTCTCATATGTTGGCTATAACAAAAAACTTCAACCACATCTGGTAGCTCAGCGTCTTGATGCATTTTACCCAAAATCGTTTTTAATGCTTCTAACATAGATTGCTCACCGGAGAAATGCAGTGTTCTCACCTCATTCCAAGAGTTGCGATACAGTAGATCAATACTGCTGACTAAGCATTGCGGAGGATCACCAAAACTCAATATGTCTAATTTACGTAAATCAAAATGAATTATTTGATCAGAAAAAACTGCTGTCGGATCTTTCTCTAAATTAACAATAATGGCTAAATGGCGAATTTCACAAGGACTATATAAAGCTTTTGGTGTGGGTGCCAGTAAACGAAGAGGAAAATTGGTGGTTATATCATTAACAAATTGATGTAATTTATTTTCATCACATTGTGATCCACCGTTATGAATATAAATATGAGATTGCTCTGTCAATAAACCATTAAAGTAAGTCCATGCCACTAATTTACTAAGATAACGGTTATATTCTAACGGTTGATGTCCAATGATAGAATCTATCGTTGGCGCCTTATTATATAAGTACCAACCACTGCGATTCGCGCGTCCGGCAGGAACATAAATAAAAGTGAGATGACTTTCAGATAGATCTGGCGAAATTTGCGGATTAACCAAAGTGACTTTGCCTGGTAATACTTCAAAGGCTGCATACAACTTGCGCGTCAACACTCCAATATCTTGTGGACTTGCACTAACTCGTAAATTATTACGACGAGCAAAGCGAATAAGATTACGATAACTTTGCATCATGGTATCAAGTAACTCATTATGCGCATCTCGAACCTGCTCTATTTTCCAATAATTACGCTTGTCGAGGATATCTAATCGCTCCTTACTCCATTCCCATGAAGTAACAAGCTGTGATAACACATGCCTTCGCCAACTACGACTCGCAGAATTATTGTTTTCACCCGACAATTTTTCACAAACTTTGAGGTAAAAACAGCGACGAATTAAATCAAGACGCTTAAAATCACCGATTTCCATCAAGTAACGCGTAACTCGTTGTAACATTAAACAATAGGCATCTAAGCCATAAGAAACAATTTCTCCTGCATGTAAATGTTTCTTAAATTCCATTGCTAGCAACATACCACGCGGATAATCCCAGGAATAAGCTTCAAGTAAAATACTTTTCAACACAGCTTTATAAGGTGAGTCAACACTTTTATACAGTTGCCATAAACTAGCACCAAAATATTCTTCAGCCGATAATTCACCTAAGCCACCTAAATCTAACCATTCATTTGGGGTTAGGACTCCTCGAGCATACAACAATAAAACATATTCATCGTAATTAGTTTCTTCTTCTGCGGGAACCATCATCCATAGTAAACGTTTCCCAGCCATACGAACCGCTGTACGATAAAATTCATCCAATAGCAATATATGTTGGGTCGTTCCGCAATCTTCGCCACTTAGACTACCACTTGTAGGGTGGCGAAAACGATTTTCATCAATTAAAAAGAAAGTAACATCTATACCAAGTGAGGATGCCCATTGTTCAATTAATGTACATTTCTTTTGTAAAAGCTGTCTTTCTTCTTGATCTAACCATGATTGATGACATACCCAAATATCCAAATCAGAAATATCACTTTGCCCGATTGATGATGTACTTCCCATGGAATAGATACCTGTAATAGGTAATTCCCCATTGGTTTGCTGTGAGGATAGTTCACAAAAGAGATATGCCTCAAACTGCTTTAACCAATTAATTTGTTGAGCATCAGGCGCAAAAAAACAGACACCAGCAGGTACATTACCTTCAATATAACCAGGTAAGATGGGATGATGATAATTTAATAAAACTGGCAGCAATCCATATACATGCTTGAACGCTTCATTCATAGAAGATGATGCTCGTTCCAGTCGTAATTGATTGATCGCATCCAATCTTTGCTTCAGTGTCTCAATATAAAGATACAAAAGTTTTGCCTGAATTAAACTTTAAAAAATGAATAACCTTAACTCAGCCATTGGTTCCTTTATTATTAGGGAACAATAACAGCGATAAGCTTTTTGAATAGGTTGCTAAAAACGTGATCAATTTAACATTTTGTACCAAAAGCGTAAAGTACATTACCTCTACATTAACTGTTTATTTTTCACACTAAATGCTTTCCATTCTTTTACATAAAAAATCTTTTTCGTTTCTAAGAATTTCAAATAGATGATCTGTATAAAAAAAGAAGACAATTAGTTAAATTTTCTTATTAAATTTTTTATAATTGTTTTCAATAATAAATATTCAAATAAATATAAAAATTTTAATTAAACATATATTTATTTGCTTCCATTCAATAACAAAAAATCATTTTGCCGCTATTGTAACCCTCCTTCTTTCTGTCTACAAGCTGTGCTATACATTAGCTATATTTATTAAGCAAACAGCTTTAACTGGAAAAAAACTTACCAAAATGTTAAAACTGGCTACCTTTCCTTTATAATTCACTCATAATCTAACTACCTAAGAAAAATAAAAACATGTCAATACAAACACTGCGTATCGCAACAAGGAAAAGTCCATTAGCAATGTGGCAAGCGATTTACGTAAAAACACAACTAGAAAAACATCATCCAACACTAACGATCGAACTTATTCCCATGAGTACTCAAGGTGATATTCTACTTGATACCCCTCTGGCTAAAATTGGTGGCAAAGGGCTTTTTGTCAAAGAATTAGAAAACGCACTACTAGAAAATCGGGCTGATATTGCTGTTCATTCCATAAAAGATATCCCCGCTACTTTCCCTAATAACTTAGGATTAATAGCTATTTGCCAGCGAGGAGATCCTCGTGATGCTTTTGTATCCAATCAGTATGATTCCCTTGATGCGTTGCCAGTTGGCAGTATTATAGGAACATCAAGCCTGCGACGCCAATGCCAACTACGTCATATTTATCCCCATTTAGTTATTCAAGATCTGCGTGGTAATGTTGGAACACGGCTAAGTAAATTAGACAATGGTGAATACGATGGTATTATTCTCGCTGTGGCTGGTCTAAAACGTCTTAATTTAGAAACACGTATACGTATGCCTCTGCCACCTGAGCACTCTTTACCTGCCGTTGGGCAAGGCGCTATTGGTATAGAATGCCGCCTTGATGACTACCACACACAACAATTTCTAGCGCCGTTACATCATCATGATACTGCTATCTGTATTCAAGCAGAACGAACCGTCAATAATCGATTGCAAGGTGGCTGCCAACTCCCAATAGGTAGCTATGCTATTTGGCAAAATAAACAAATTTGGCTTAGAGCACTGGTTGGTACGCCCGATGGAAGTCAAATTATTCGTGCAGAAAGATATTTTAAACCAGAAGATGCTCAACAAGCGAGCATTGAACTGGCAGAAGAGTTACTCAATAATGGCGCCAAACAAATTCTTAACAAAATTTTCCCAGGAGCATTTTCTCGATGAGTATATTGGTCACCAGACCAAACCCCAGCGGTGAAACACTTGTTCGGCTTATTAAGTCAGTAGGAAAAATGGCCTTTCATGCCCCACTAATTGAAATTATGCCAGGTAATGAACTGAATCTTCTGCCGAGTAAATTAGCCAGCCTAACTAACGGTGATCGGGTTTTTTTTCTATCACCAAACGCGGTATGGCATGCTAATTCAGCGCTTCATTTAACAGGACGAAAATGGCCTGATACGCTATCCTATTATGGTATAGGGGACTCAACAGCATTAGCTTTTCACCAATTAACTAATTTGCCTATTCATTCATCTCATAAAGGTGAAACTAGTGAAACATTACTTGAATTACCTGGTTTACAATCACTTCTAGGCAAAAAATCTTTGTTATTGCGAGGTAATGGTGGACGTGAACTACTCGCCGCAACATTAAAATCGCGCGGAAGCCATATTGATTATTGTGAGTGTTATCAACGTCAACCAATAAAATATGATCGACAAACTTTCCAGTTACAATGGCAACAGGCAAATATTAGTACAATAATTGTTACCAGTGGCGAAATGTTGCATTTATTATTTAACTTAATTATGGATGATGTTAAACCTTGGTTGCTTTCTCGCCATTTAATTGTTGTCAGTGAACGTTTGGCTAGTACTGCTTACCAATTTGGATGGCAATCAGTAAAAGTAGCCAAAAGTGCTAATAATGATGCTTTAATTCAGGCATTAATGTAAACCGATATTGAGATATTAATTATGACGGAACAGAATAAACCGAATGAGGCAAATGAAAACACATCAAATGCCTCAAAAACAGCAACGCAATCTACAGCCAAAAATGGTGTCTCTGATAAACAAAAGCGTTCTGGTCTGTTTGGTAGTATAATTACTCTCGTACTTATTATCATACTGGGTGGTGGTTTCTATTATTATCTTAATCTTAAACATCAACAAGTCGTCAATGAAAGTAGTGAACTGCAACAACAAATAAGTGAACTACTACGTCAACAAGAAACAGAAAAACAGCAAATTAACCAATTGGTTGAATCTCAGCGTATTACCCAGTTAGATAAAAAAGAATATGAGCAGCAACTTGAACAGCGGATCGAAGAATTACAAGCACAAATCACCACACTTTCAAGTACAGATGTAAAACGCTGGCTACTGGCCCAAGCTGATTTCTTAGCCAAAATGGCCGGCCGTAAACTTTGGAATGATAATGATCCCGTTACGGCAATTGCTTTATTGAAAAGTGCTGATGCAAGCCTGGCTGAAATGAATGATCCTAATTTAATTGAGATCCGAAAAACAATTAATAGTGATATTAGTGTGCTATCAGCCATTAGCCAAATTGATTATGAGGGAATTATTTTAAAACTTAATCAACTTAGCAGTGATATTGATAATTTACGTATAAATGATAGTGCCCCAGATGGCAAACCCATGGATGAAGATAGTACAGAACTTTCCAATAATATTGCTGATTGGAAACAAAATCTTAGTCAAAGTTGGAAAAATTTTAGTAAAAATTTTATTACCATTCGTCGTAGAGATTCTCATGAGACCCCTTTACTTGCACCTAATCAGGATATTTACCTACGCGCCAATATTCGAGCTCAGCTACTGATTGCCGCCCAAGCGGTACCTCGCTATCAAGAGCAAATTTATAAACAATCTTTAGAGCAAGTTTCAACTTGGATCCGGATCTACTTCAATACCAACGATGCGGCAACAAAAGCCTTCCTTACCGAAGTCGATAAGCTAATTGAACAATCCATTACAATGGATATTCCCAGTGAATTAAAAAGTTTATTATTGCTCGATAAAGCGTTACAAAAACGTATTCAAGGACAAATCCCTTCTTCTGCAACACCCATACCGCAAAAAAATCAACCAACTAATGAAAAGAAAACAAATCATGACATAAAAATAGCGCCACCTACACCAACAGAAGAGGCGGTGAAGCCAAGCAATAAAACCGCGCAGGAGAGAGCTGCATGATAAAAGTACTGATCCTTTTTATTGTACTGATTGCTGGCATCATTATTGGTCCCAATGTCGCAGGCCATCAAGGCTATGTCCTTATCCAAACCAACAACTACGATATTGAAACCAGTGTAACCGGTTTAGTCATCTGTTTTATTATTTTACAATTTATCTTCTGTTTTCTTGGCTGGTGCTATCGTCGTATTCGCGGCACGACATCATTTACCCATAATTGGTTAAAAGGCCGTAAATATCATAAAGCGCATAGTCAAACGCAAAAAGCATTACTAAAATTAGCAGAAGGTGATTTTTCACAAGTTGAAAAATTACTGACACGCCATGCTGACTATGCCGAACAACCGGTTGTTAACTATCTACTGGCAGCTGAAGCCGCTCAACAGCGCGGAGATGAATATCGTACCAATCAATATCTTGAGCGCGCAGCAGAAGTCGCCGGTAACCATCAACTTCCTGTTGATATTACGCGTGTGCGTATACAACTGGCCGAAAATAAAATTTATGCCGCACGTCACGGTGTTGACAAGTTACTGGATCAGGCTCCGCGCCACCCTGAAGTTTTAAGAATGGCAGAACAAGCTTATCGGCGTTGCGGGGCTTATCAAGCGCTTATTGAACTTTTGCCCATTATGCAAAAAGAAAAGTTATATAGTGCAGAAGAAATCGATAAATTACGCAAAGACGCTTATAAAGGTTTGATTAATCAATATACGGCTGAAGGTGGCAGCGAAAATCTAAAAGATTGGTGGCGGTCTCAAGGACGTAAAATACGTCATGATCCGGTACTACAATCGATCGTTGCTGCTCGTCTTATTGAATGTGACGATAGCGAAGCAGCGGAAAAAATTATTATTGATGGATTAAAACAGCAATATGATGAACATCTTCTATTGCTGGTTCCTCGTTTACAAATCAGCGATAGCAAAGCTATGAATAAAATCCTGCACAATCTAATAAAACAGTCTGGTGGTGCCACTCCCCTACTAAATAGTACTTTAGGTCAACTTGCATTACAGCATGCTGAGTGGCAAGAAGCGGAAAAATACTTTAAATCTGCTTTAGCACAACGTCCTGATGCTCACGACTTTGCCTGGCTTGCTGATGCTTTAGATAAACAACATAAAGCTGAAGAAGCTGCACAAATTCGCCAACATGGCTTACTTTTTTCATTAAAGCATGAAAGTTGATGGCTAACTCTATCTCTATTGTTTTAACCTCGGCCTCTAACTTTCAGAGGCTTTTTACTTTCACCGATTAAATTGACATTAATAACGTAAAACTATTTAAATTAAATAGCATCAATTATCACATTCAATAATTCCTATTGGATGAAATTTTAACTTTGTTAAAAAATTAATAAGATAAAAAAACACCTATCAAAAGATAGGTGTCAAAATACAATCAGGTCTACAGACGGATTGTGCCTCACTCAACGTTGCGTCCGGTTGGTGATGGATATTATTGCATCGATAACGTGGACAATAGGCACATTAAATTGGCTCTGCGTCATCCTATAGTTTATGATGCGAAACGCTATCACAAGAAGCTGGATGAGCATCTACACTCTATCTAAGGCATAATTCATGCCAAAATCATTTTTTTACTCAAAGACACTCTTTTTATTGCTATTATTGAATAAATATTCACCAAATAACGATTGATTGCCTTTTGACAAAATAATTTTACTTATTTTGATTGCCATAACCCACAATAACCAGTGCTAGATTGTCTCTCTTTAGAGACGCTATAGAAATATTTATATTTTTTCTTTATTTTTCATGCAATAAGATGTCTCTATATTGAGACATTAAAAGTTAAGTTTGTTGTTAAAATACGACAAACTTTTATAAATACAAAAAACAACATTTTAAATACAATTATGCCATTATTTCGCTATAAAAATTGGAAAAATAGGCATTCTCAGATAACCAGTATAAACGGATTTATCCATACTCATTTATTTAGCTAAATATAAAGATATAGTCGGCATAAGAACAGATAGATATCTAACCGATACCTGCCAGACCACCCAGCATGTAGCTTCACACCGGATGGTTCGAAAAATTGAGGTTATGTGAGAAGCGACAACTGGACATTTTGGCCCGCATGCAGTTGCACTTTACTTAATTTGTGGTGAGCGGCTTATGACGAGACTTTCACGCGCATGAATGAGCCATGCTAGGCACAAAAGAGAAAAAACAAACCCGGATTAAATATTGTGAGATTGCCATTGTCGCACGCAGGAGCTACAAAGAAAAAACCCTGCAAAAATTGCAGGGTTTCTTGAAAATTTGGTCGGCGAGAGAGGATTCGAACCTCCGACCCACTGGTCCCAAACCAGTTGCGCTACCAGGCTGCGCTACTCGCCGAAAATAAAACAATCTCTATTTTAATGATGTTTTTTATGTAATTTTTAAAACTTATTTATATTATGGTGCGAAAGGGGGGACTTGAACCCCCACATCCGTAAGGATACTAACACCTGAAGCTAGCGCGTCTACCAATTCCGCCACCCTCGCAAGCTGCATAAAACAAATATGGGGTGACTAATGGGATTCGAACCCACGACAACCGGAATCACAATCCGGGGCTCTACCAACTGAGCTATAGCCACCATAAAATCTTTAAAAATCCAATAAATTGGATACAACACTAATCTACTACACCGTAGCAGAGCACGCATTAAATGGCGCGCCCGACAGGATTCGAACCTGAGACCTCTGCCTCCGGAGGGCAGCGCTCTATCCAGCTGAGCTACGGGCGCTTAACGCCGTTGCGGGTGAGGATAGTACGGATTTAATAGCATGCTGTCCAGTGATTTTTTTAATAAAAAGGTTATTTGCTTATGCTTTATCCATTTCAATCACAAAATTAACCTTACTATCATTTTTTAGCCAGTCAAACCGGCTATTACTAATCATTTTTTCATCGCTTTACGGCAGAAAAAATGATTTAAAAAATAGATCACAGAAACAATCAATAAAAATACGCCGCCAACAATTAATGATAAACGCGTATCGGGATTAATTGCCATGCCAACAAGTACACACACCAAAAAAAGCAAGGTCAAATAATTCACGTAAGGAAACAATACCGACTTAAAAGTATGCTGGGTTAATTGCTGTTGATGCACTTGCCGAAAACGCAATTGACTCAACAAAATAACAAACCATGGTATCATTCCAGGCAATACGCTGGCACTATAAACATAAACAAAAACTGCTTGTGGATCAGGGATAATATAGTTGAGACCTGAGCCAACAATAAGACACAAAATTGTTAGCATTATGCACCGGGCAGGCACACCATTTGCTGTCACTTTCAATAAAGATTTTGGTAGTTGTCCATTTTGCGCTAAAGCATAAATCATACGCCCGCCACTATACATGCCACTATTACAACCTGATAATGCCGCTGTTAGTACCACAAAATTAATCACCGCAGCTGCCGATACAATGCCTACTTTGGCAAACATTAGTACAAATGGACTACCGTTTTGACCAATCTCTGTCCAGGGAAATAACGTTACAACAATAAAAATAGCACCAACATAAAAAATTAAGATTCGCCATAAAATATTATTAATCGCTTTTTTTAATGTCACTTGCGGATTTTTCGCTTCCCCAGCAGTAATGCCAACTAATTCAACACCTTGATAAGAGGCCACTACAATACAAAGCGCAAACAAAAAGCCTTGCCAACCACCAGCAAAAAAGCCACCATGCTCAGTCAAATTGGCTAAACCAATAGGTTCAAAATTATTGCCAATACCAACAAAAATCAGTCCTAGTCCAATTAAGATCATCACAACAATCGTGGTAACTTTGATCATGGCAAACCAGAATTCCAATTCACCATACAAACGTACTGCGGCTAGATTAGCTAGAGCAACAAGTACAACCGCAATCAACGCAAAAACCCATTGTGGCACCTCAGGAAACCAAAATTCCGCATAGACACCAATCGCTGTGATCTCTGATATCCCAACAGCGACCCACATGAACCAATAACCCCATGCCGTTAAACATCCCCAATATGGGCTCAAATATTTATAACCAAACGAGGCAAAGGCGCCAGTAACGGGTTCAAGAAACAACATTTCTCCCATTGAGCGCATAATAAAAAAAACAAATAATCCAGCAACAATGTATGCCAGTAATACAGAAGGTCCTGCCCATTTTAACGTACTGGCAGAACCCATAAATAAACCAACACCAATTGTTCCACCTAATGCAATAAGTTCAATATGCCTCGCTTCAAGGCTGCGACTGAGGCCTTGTTCCGGTTTCCCCATAGCAATTTCCTGCCCTTTCAATAATCACTTAATACCATATGACCTTCATGGTCAAAATGACAGATAATAGTGCCGTAATGAAAACATGTTTTTAATAATAACGAAATAAAAATTTATAAATGTAATCAAAATAGTGGTAATTGCTCAACAATGAAAAAACTGTTGTAAGCTAAAAAACCCTATTCTAAAGAAGGCCTAGCAGATCGAATTACGATTTATTACCTGTCAAAGCGAGCCATTGCAAAAGAAATAATATACAAATAAATGACTAAAGTTTGCCACCATAATAATAAGCCAAAAAGCGCAATAATTTTACTTGTCTTTTAATACGACTCGGCTGAGCAAGCAATCGATATAACCATTCCAACCCTAATCGTTGCCATAATTTAGGAGCGCGTTTTATATGTCCAGTAAAAACATCATAAGTACCACCTATTCCCATATAAAGTGCGTCGGGATAAACTTGCCGACAATCACGGATAACAATTTCTTGCTTTGGTGAACCCATCGCTACGGTAACAATTTTCGCGCCACTCGCCTGAATGCGATTAAATAATATTTCACGCTGTTCAGGTTTAAAATAACCATCTTGGCTACCAACAATATTCACCTGCCACTGAGTCCGAAGTTTATTTTCGGTCTGTTTAAGAATTTCCGCTTTTCCACCAACCAGAAATACGGGTACCGCCTTTTGACCTGCGATTTCCATCAAGGCTTCCCACAAATCCGCACCCGCAATACGTGAAACCTTTGCTTGTGGGTATTTACGACGAATCGCTCTGACAATACTGATCCCATCGGCATACAGATATTCTGCTTCAGCGAGTAGTGCATTTAAGTCTGAGTCTTGCTCTGCGGTTAAGACTTTTTCTGCATTAATAGCCACTAATGTTCCAGGCTTAATCTGTTGATTGGAAAACAGATAATCGAGGAAATGGCTTATATCATGGAAACCCCAAATAAGATGACCTCGAATATCATATTTCGGGATCACTTTTTGCTTCATACATTACTCCAGTAGCTATTATTTAGCTTATTTTTTTACAATCATTGGTGATATATATGCGAATTAAACCGGCTTTAGCAAATAACCAATAAACCAATTTGGCAACAAACAGACAAAGCACAAATACCAGACCAAAAAACACCACTCGTGAAACGAAAGAGTCCACACCCTCACGCACAAGAACAATAATATTAAAAATAGCGCCAAAACAGAAAGCTTGCAGAATAACAGCTTTATAACGATTGGTTTCAAGCTTACTTTTTTCATAAAGCCAATCAAACCATTTGATAATCAAGCCAACGCTAATCGCGCCTATAGGAATAAAAACAACCCCCCCCATCACGACTAAAGAACCAATTAATGTTGGCGAAATGGCTAAACCAGAGTGATTATTAAGTACTTGCCAGGTAAAATAATTGGCTGAATTCAATACCATATTAGGTCGTTCAGGCCATAGCCAACTGGGAATAAAAACATAAAAATCACGTACAATCGGGGCTAATCCTTGGAATTCAATTTTGTCATAGTTATCTAGCAACAGTGCCAAATTTTCCCAAGGGGAAAAAGTATCACGGGTTAAATAAAGAAAAGTATAAAAAGCCTCCGCGCCACGAACATTCAACCCATAACGCTCCAATGCTAACCAAAACATGCCAATAATGCCGATAACACCGGCAATGGTTAGCATCCATAAATTGATCCAGCCACGGATGATGCCGATAAATAGGAAAAGTGCAAAGGCAATAATAATATTAGCCCGTGTTCCACCCACAACCAGATAAGTAAGTACCCCAAAAAAAACTGTGCTGAATAGAAAAAACAACCAGCGATACTGGGTCGGCTTTAAAAAATAGACAATCAACATAGCTGGGATGAAGAAATAAAAAAAACGCTTTAAAGCTATGCTAGAAACTTCTCTAGAAAAAATCTGGCTATAGGACTGTAAACGAAATAGTAAAAAGCCATTTTGTAAGAAAAATATCGCCACGGTTACTATGGCAATAAACATCAACAAAAAACAAGTTAACCGGGTTTCTACCCCATTCATAGTGAATAATGGCTTTTGAGATTGTTGGACACTACTTCGCAATCGGGTTTTGTACGCAATATAATAAACAATGTAAAAACTGATAGATGAGAGCAGTGCATTTAATAATGCATTAGCTGGTACCACACTAACATCAAATTGAAAAACAAGTAATCCCGTTAATGGGAAACCAAAGTAGAATGTTAATAAATAAAGTAAAGAAAAAAAGATATTGAAATTGAAACGTTCGCGCCGAAATTCTCGATAGGTTAGCGCTAAAATTAATATCAGAGAGATAAAATAGACTATCGATAGGCCACCAAATTCCGCTAAAGTCATTACTGCTCTCCTATCGATGTCAATGCAGCTTGCCACCCTTTAATAAAATTAGGATTAAAAAAAGCTATTTGGCTTCTAACAATTAACGTCATTTTTTCTCGAATAGCAGCCAGTTGTCGTTCATCCAATTGATCATCATAAAATAGAAAAGGGACACTTTGTTCGATAAGATCCTGCCAAAAGTAATTTTGACGGCTAATAATAAAAGGAATTCCGAACTGAATGAGTAAGCACAATGTGCCGATACCCTGCTGTCGTTTGAAAATAAAGTAACCTACATCACAGCAACGCAGTAAAGTCAGATAGTCATTAAAAGCTATTTTTTCCTTAATAATTATCACCTCCCCATCAGGGAAATACTTTTCCGCTGCCTGAGCGACTTCGCCAATATACATTTGATTATTATCGGGATATCCCATAGGAACAAAAACTTCAACTGGCTGATCAGCAAACTGCTTTTTGATCGCCTGCAATGCTTCAATATGTCGATTGGATTTATCACCTGAGTTACCAACCAAAATTGTTACTTTATCGGTTTGGCTAATCGATTTTTCATAGACGGTTGAAGCCGGATCCATTTTGGTTGGAAAATAGAGCAAAGTTGTTGGTATTGCTGGATTTGCATGAGAAAAATAATTTAAATCACCTCGGGTAGCAAAAACATGCCCTACCCGTTTAAATGCTAGACGCCGTAAATAATAAAATAATCTAAATTTCAATGCAGTTGAGTCCTCATAGAGATCAGCGCCCCAAATATGCCATAAAAATTGTTGTCGACGGATCTTGCCAAATAATAATGCCAACCAAATTGACACATTAAACTGACCATGAAAAAAGAATTGGCAATTTCTTTCAACTTTTGCTTGCCTTGCGATAACTTTAGCGATCGCTTTTTTATTATCAAATTGCTGAATGTTAAGACATGGATAACGTGATGCTAGCGTGGGATCAAGGCTAACGACCATAAACTGTCTTTTTTCTCGTGAAGGCATTGACGAAGATAAAACATCATTAAAATATGCTAACACAGTCTGATTATGATGTGGGATGTCAGAGCCTAATACATGGATTAAGGTTTTCATGTCCGCCTGCAGTAAAGATAAAATATGCCACTAAAAAGCATAAAATAAACGATATAAGTTGCCATATAGGCCTGAGCAGCACCTAAAGCGCCATAAGCGGGTATTAACCAATAAGCAAACCCCGTTAACAACGCAAATTGCGTCACTTCCGTTAAAATGTAGAATCGTAATGCTGCCTTAGCAATAACTAAATAACCGAACACATAAGCGCCAACTTTCAATACATCACCAATCAACTGCCAAGCAAAAAGATCGCGCATGGCGAGAAACTTATCGGAAAAAAGCAGCCAAATTGCCAGATCTCGCAATAGCCATACGGTAAAACTAGTTATCGCTACCGCTGGTAAAACAAACTTCAAAGCTTTAAAAATTTCTGCGCTAATCTCATCTCTATGCTGCAATTTAGCTAAAGTGGGCAATAAATAAACGGTAAAAGATGCGGTAATAAACTGTAAATAAGCATCTGAAATACTAGTCACTGCCTGCCAAATACCCACCTCATCCCAACTATATCGCTCAGACAATAAATTTCTCATCATAATATAGGCAACCGGTAACGTTACTGAAGTAATTAACGCCATTAAGGTAAATTTAGTTAAGTGATGAGCAATAGCCCTATTCCAATTTGGTTTTAAAAACGACCAATTCAGTTGTTTATGGCGTAAAATCATGATCGCTGCTGGCACAACAATCAATGCAGGAACTAAAGCTAATCCTATTAGCGCCCCTTGATAACCATTTAATCTAAAACAAAAATAGTAAGCAATCACTCCTGCTAAGCTTCCGACGATAATCGATAGTGCATTACCTTTCGCATCACGATAACCTTTTAATATAGCCAGAAAATAATTCGCATAAGCAATCCCCATTTGTATCAATGCTAAGGCACAAATAACCATTTGATAATGAGTATGACCAAATAGTGCCAGACTGATAAATGAGCCAAAGAGTAAAAAAATAAGCGCTAATAGGGTTGAAAAACCCAAAATAATGGATGATGAAGTGCCTAATACAGCACTTAATTTTGGGGGTGTCTGATGATATTCAGCAACATATTTGGTCACGCCATTGAAGATCCCTGCACCAGATAAAACGCCAAGTACAGTAATCAATTGACGGAAATTTCCTGCCTGACCAACCCCACTAGGACCAAAAGAAACAGCCAATAATTTGATAACGACTAACCCTGTCCCAATTTTTATCAAGGTTGAAATCGCTGTCCATACAGACGCTTTAGCTAATGACATATCACGCAAAAAAACATTGGATTTGCTTGATCACCTGGCGCTGTTCTTCATCGCTAAGATTATAGAACATAGGTAAACGTACTAAACGATCACTTTCTTTCGTTGTATAACAATCATCACCATGAAACCGGCCAAATTTGTGACCCGCAGGGCTGGAGTGTAAAGCGACATAGTGAAATACCGTCAAAATATTTACTGTTTGCATATGCTTATTAAATGCTGTTCTTTGTGCAATATCTTTCAGTTTGATATAGAACATATGGCCATTTTGTTGCAAATCAGTAGGTATTACAGGTAAATCTAGTTTACCTTCTTCAGCTAAAGGTTTAAGTGCTTGATAATAGTTTTTCCATAAATCTAACCTGCGCCGATTAACTTTTTCCGCCTGCTCCAATTGTGCCCATAAATAAGCCGCCTGTAGATCTGACATTAAATAACTGGAACCAATATCTCGCCAAGTATATTTATCAACTTGGCCACGGAAAAACTGACTGCGATCCGTGCCTTTTTCCCGTACAATCTCTGCTCGCTCAATAAGCGAAGGATCATTAATCAATACAGCACCACCCTCACCACCAGAAGAGTAATTTTTCGTTTCATGAAAACTATAACAACCAATATGACCTAGCGTGCCAAGTGCTTTCCCTTTATAAGTCGACATAACACCTTGAGCAGCATCTTCAACCAAATAAAGATGGTGTTTTTCTGCCAATGCCATAATAGTGTCCATCTCACATGCAACACCAGCATAGTGAACAGGGACAATGGCGCGAGTTTTGGCCGTGATCGCCGCTTCAATTTTATTTTCATCCATATTCATGGTATCAGGCCGGATATCGATAAATACAATCGTCGCTCCCCTTAGTACAAATGCATTAGCGGTAGAAACAAAGGTAAAACTTGGCATAATAACTTCATCACCCGGTTTAATATCCAGCAAAATCGCCGCCATTTCCAAAGCTGCTGTACAAGAAGGGGTTAGCAACGCCTTCGGACATTGAAAATGGGTTTCTAGCCACTTTTCGCAACACTGAGTAAAGTGCCCATCACCACATAACTTGCCACTGTGCATGGCTTCTTGCATGTAACCTAATTCAGTACCAATAATCGGTGGTTTATTAAATGGGATCATGTCGTCCTCGATATAACCAATAAGCGGTGCTTTCAATTTGTGCACCCATTTGCGTATAAAGACGCATAGCGACAATATTACTGATTTGCGTCGCTATCCTTAATCGCTCTAACCCTTGCTGCTCACACCATTGGCATGCTGCTGTTAGTAATTGTTTACCAACCCCTTTACCCTGATGAGCTGGAGCAGTGGCTAATAAACCAACCCTCGCCTCTTTTTCAACGGCTAGTTTTCTTACCGTGACTAAACCCTGAATATCTCCTTGCACATTTTTGACTAACAAGCAGACGTCATCAAAAGTGCCTTTAACGGCTTTTTCAAGCCAAATAGAATAAAAACGGGCATTATCTGCCAATCGATACCAGGGCGTGCGAAAACGGCTATGCGAAAAAGCCGTAGCTGCAATACTTTTCAAGAATTTTATATCTTTTTCAGCCGCCACCGCTAATTCTGAACGGTGATCTTTTATCCGACTAGCAATATCCAGACAAAAATCAACTTCACCTTCTACCAACCAAAAACCCATCGCTAGCATTGTGTCAATCCGTTCAGTATTAGCGGTCGCAATTTTGGCTTGCACAATATCGTAGTCGGCTAATTGTGCTAATGAAACAACCGGTGCATCCGGCGCAAAATGTAACTTTGCCGTTTTACGCTTAAAAAAATCACTTTCCCAACTGAGTATTTCAATATTAGCGTGGATAGACATGCAGCAAATCCTGTAAATATTGACCATAACCAGTTTTTGCCAGTTTTTCCGCTGATTTTCTAACCTGCTCATCAGTCAACCAGCCGTTACGCCATGCGATTTCTTCTAGGCAAGCGATCTTAAATCCCTGCCTTTTCTCAACGGTTTGGACAAACATACTCGCTTCAATCAAGCTGTCATGAGTGCCGGTATCTAACCAGGCAAATCCGCGGCCTAGTAGCTCAACATTTAATTCACCACGCTCAAGATACATTTGATTCAAACAGGTGATCTCAAGCTCACCACGTGGCGAAGGTTTAATTTGTTTTGCAAAATCAACGAGTTGATTATCATAAAAGTAGAGCCCAGTAACCGCCCAATTGGATTTAGGTCGCTGTGGTTTCTCTTCAATAGAGAGCACTTTAAATTGCTCATCAAATTCAACCACTCCAAAACGTTCAGGATCCATCACTTGATAAGCAAATATGGTTGCCCCTGACAGGCGAGCCGTTATAGCTTTTAATTTACCGCTAAAAGCCTGTCCAAAATAGATATTGTCACCTAATATCAAACAACAAGCATCATCACCAATAAATCTTTCACCAATCAAAAATGCCTGCGCTAAGCCGTCAGGCGAAGCTTGTATGGCATAATTGAAATGAACACCGAAAGCATCACCATCGCCAAGTAAACGCTGATAATCAGGCAGATCTTCAGGTGTCGAAATAATCAATATTTCTCGGATGCCAGCCAACATAAGGACCGAAAGCGGATAGTAAATCATCGGCTTATCATAAATAGGTAATAGTTGTTTTGAGACACCGCGTGTAATGGGATACAAACGGGTTCCAGAGCCACCAGCCAAAACAATGCCTTTCATCACGTTTCCTCGTTTTCAATTATGTCGCAATGCCTAAGCGTTGACCGGCATATGAACCATCTTGTACATGACGCCACCAAGTTTCATTACTTAAATACCATTCAACGGTTTTATGCATACCCGATTCAAAGGTCTCTTGTGGCTTCCATCCCAACTCTTGCTCTATCTTGCTAGCATCAATTGCATAACGCATATCATGACCTGGACGATCAGTGACATAAGTAATTAAATCACGATAATGAGTCACACCATTCGGCTTAATCGGACGTAATTCTTCCAGTAGATCGCAAATAGTATTTACCACATCGATATTTTTTCGCTCATTATAACCGCCAATATTATAAGTCTTACCCGCATCCGCCTGACTGATGACTAAGTGCAATGCACGAGCATGATCTTCAACATATAGCCAATCACGGATCTGTTCTCCTTGACCATAAACAGGCAATGATTTACCGGCTATCGCATTCAATATCATCAGAGGAATTAATTTTTCAGGAAAGTGATAGGGGCCATAATTATTTGAGCAATTAGTCACTAATGTTGGTAAGCCATAAGTACGCTGCCAGGCTCTGACTAAATGGTCACTGGAAGCCTTTGAAGCTGAATAAGGGCTACTCGGTGCATAAGGGGTTGTTTCGGTAAATAGCCCTGCAGTTGTATGCAGATCGCCATAAACTTCGTCGGTAGAAATATGATGGAAACGAAATAACGGTTTTTTCTGCTGGTCTAAATGATTCCAATAATTGCGAGCAGCCTCTAATAAAAGATAAGTGCCAACAATATTAGTCTCGATAAAGGCGGCTGGCCCATCAATCGAGCGATCAACATGACTTTCCGCTGCTAAATGCATAATAGCATCAGGTTGATATTGCTGAAAAATTTTATCCATTGCCGGCCGATCACAAATATTTATCTGGGCAAAAGAATAACGTGGGCTTTCTATCACTGACGCTAAGGATTCCAGATTACCGGCATAAGTCATGCTATCAACGACTAGCACACTATCGTCAGTATGCTCAATGATATGACGCACGACTGCCGAACCAATAAATCCAGCTCCTCCCGTCACTAAAATACGTTTCAACGCCAAACTCCTTTTGTATCAACCACCCATTTTTGCGGGATTTGTTCACCATTAATCGCCTTAAATTGTTGATGGTCAACCAGCAACAAAATAATGTCTGCATTAGCAATAGCAACTTCAGTAGAAACCAATTGACAAGGGCCATTCAGTACTTTTGGTAACTCATCAATATTGGGTTCTACTACATAAGTGCAGCCCCTATGCCAATCAGCAATTATTTTAGTAATTTGCATAGCGGGACTTTCTCGTAAATCATCAATATCCGCTTTAAAAGCAAGACCAAAACAGGCAATTTTAATTTCATTTGCCAGTTTACCTGTCTCAGTTACACAATCCGCTAATGCTGTCTTGACCTGCTCAACAACCCAAACGGGCTTACTATCATTAACCAAACGAGCATTATGTATCAAACGGGCTTGCTTTGGATTCTGAGCAACAATGAACCAGGGATCAACAGCAATACAATGACCTCCAACACCAGGGCCTGGTTGTAAAATATTGACCCGTGGGTGAAGATTGGCCAAACTAATCAGTTCCCAAACATTGATCCCTTGCTCAGCACAAATAAAAGACAATTCATTGGCAAAAGCAATATTCACATCGCGAAAACTATTTTCTACTAATTTACACATTTCAGCCGTTTTCGCATTAGTGAGCACGCATTCACCTGCCAGGAAAATTTTATATAATTCACTGGCTCGTTGAGATGACTTCATTGTCATACCACCAATAACACGATCATTTTCGATCAGCTCAATCATGACCTTACCTGGCAAAACACGCTCAGGGCAATATGCAATATCAATATCAATATCAGAATCTTCACCTTGTTGCTGTGGAAATGTCAGATCGGTACGTATAGCCGCTAGCAGCTGTGCCATTTGCTCTGTCGCACCAGTTGGCGAGGTAGACTCTAGAATAATTAAATCACCTTTTTTTAAAAACGGAGCAATTGATTCTGCCGCTGCCATAACATAAGAGAGATCAGGCTTATGATCATCTTTAAAGGGTGTAGGAACCGCAATTAAGAACGCATCCGCTTTTTGAGGTGTGGTAAACGCTTTCAAATAACCAGCTTCTACAGCTGTTTTTACCGTCTTATCTAAATCTGGTTCAACAATATGAATTTTGCCTTGATTTATTGTATCAACCGCATGTTGATTAACATCAACCCCAATCACTTTTTTCTGCCGAGCAGCGAATGCGGCGGCGGTAGGTAAACCGATATAACCTAACCCAATAACAGAAATAGTTTCAAAACTCATAATGCCACCTGATTTGTTTTCAACGCTTCAAGAATTCGCAGGCAAGCTTTACCATCACCATAAGGATTATGTGCACGGCTCATTTTCTGGTAAGCATCGTCATCCGTTAATAATTGCGTTACGGCTTGAACAATTTTTTCTGTTTGTGTACCGACTAAACGTACCGTACCAGCTTCAACCGCTTCGGGACGCTCAGTAGTATC
This sequence comes from Arsenophonus endosymbiont of Apis mellifera, assembly GCF_903968575.1. Lineage (NCBI taxonomy): Bacteria > Pseudomonadati > Pseudomonadota > Gammaproteobacteria > Enterobacterales > Morganellaceae > Arsenophonus > Arsenophonus endosymbiont of Apis mellifera. Next base: position 148,437 of record NZ_CAJCFU010000024.1, read on the forward strand.
ACGCATTACTAATACAGGTTTACCTAAAGCTGGCGCTTCTTCTTGAATACCCCCTGAATCCGTCAGGATCAAATAAGCGTTATTCATTAAATAAATAAAAGGTAAATAATCCTGTGGATCAATTAAGATTATATTATTAATACCCTGCAAAATTCGTTGTACTGGTTCACTAACATTTGGATTGAGATGAACCGGATAGACAACTTGAATATCCGTATGACTTCTGGCAATTTCAGCTAATGCATAGCAAATACGCTCAAATCCGTTACCAAAGCTTTCCCGCCGATGTCCTGTAACTAACAGCATCTTTTTATTTTGGTCAAGAAAAGGATATTGCGCAGCAAGGCTTGCCTGTATTGTGGCATCATTCATCACTTTATTACGTACCCAGAACAATGCATCTATTACCGTGTTACCAGTAACAAAAATGCGATGATCAGGGATCGATTCGCCTCGTAAATTTCTTCGTGAGTACTGGGTAGGTGCGAAGTGATACATTGCCAAATGACTGGCAATTTTACGATTGGCCTCTTCTGGCCAAGGAGAATATAAGTTACCAGTACGTAATCCTGCTTCAACATGACCAACCAGAATACGCTGATAAAAGGCAGCTAGACTGGTCGCCATCGTGGTTGCCGTATCACCATGAACCAATACCACATCAGGTTTAAAAGATAGCAATATGGGTTTCATCCCTTCAAGAATACGACAAGTAATATCAGTTAAATCTTGGCCTGGAGTCATAATATCTAAATCATAATCAGGTATGATCTCAAAAAGGTGCAATACCTGATCCAACATTTCTCTATGTTGAGCAGTTACGCAAACTTTCGACTCAAAAGCCTTATCGTTTGTCAAAGCATGTACAAGTGGAGCCATTTTTATGGCTTCAGGACGAGTACCAAACACAGTCAACACTTTCACAGTGGCTCTCTTTTTTATTTTAACTTCATCTACTAATGAGATGTATCTTCAATAATGATTTTACCTTCAACATATTAATAGTTTGTTGAAGTCCCCTATTGTTATATGTTTAGCTAATAATTAGTTTTTGCGTCTTAACAATGCAATACCTACCCCACTCAAGCTACCAATCATTCCCCAAATGACCATCATTAACACTCGACGGGGACTATCACGTTTAACAGGATCTTCTGGCGTTCTTAAATAGCGGTAAGTTTGAAAATTATTCTCGAGAACCGGTTCTACATTTAATGTCGCTAACATCGCTATATTTTGATCATAGCTTTCATCATAATTAGGCCCAGTAGCCTGTAATGTTTCAATTTGTGCTTGTAATAAGGAAGTACCTAATAGAAACATTTCTGAATCAGTTAGTTGATCGATGGGGACATCAACTTTATTACGTGAAATGCCTTGCTTTTGAGCAACTTTTAACGATTGCTGTAAGTTATTTAAACGCCGTTCATAACTGGCCTTTGCGACCATTTCCTGACGTTTAACTAATGTTTTAAAAGATTGCTCCTTTGCTACCCACGCGCCTTTAATTTGCTCATTAAGATTAAAAGTAGCTCGCTTATTGGCAAAAGAAATATATTCGCGTAGTAATTGGTTCGCTTCAGCAGCCGTTTCAGCCACTAATTTTATATTATCATGGAGCATCTTGTTATCATCTCGAGGAGTAAATTGAATATTATCAATAAATTCATCAAGTAATGCAGCATCAGCCTTAGTATTTCCTTCCATGCGTGTTTTATAGTAATCACTATTTAACCAAAATTCTCGTCGGGTATCATAAGAACCAACTTGAGCAGTAAATTCCTGATAAACCTGATTCGCAATGGTTGGTAACTGATTATCTTGCGCTTCATTAATATGCGAATCCAAATTTCGCAAAAATTGCTGTTGGGAATAATATACTCCTAAATTATTAACTGTAGGTAAATCAGTGACAGCATTAGCACTCCATTTTTGTTGCATCATGTAAGAAACGATCAATGCAACAGTCGCAAAAATAAATGCTAAAGAGATAATCCATATTTTTCCCTGCCATAGCGAACAAAATAACCTTCTGATATCTAATTCATATTCAACAGACTGTGAGTAAGAATTAGGTTTGGGTTGTGTTTCTGATTTTGTCACTGGTATGAAACTCCTTTAAACATTTGTTTATTCATTTCGCTATACGTTGCATCCGACGTTTAACCCGTTTCACAAAACGGGCCACTTTCCAAGCACGTTTAATACAGTAGCCATAGATAGCAAATATAAGCAAAAATAATGCCAACATCACCCATTCAGGAATAAAATTTGAACGTTCACCGATCATGCCTATAGCTGCTAAAATAGCGGCCGCTAAAGTAATTAAGATAAAAGCTTGGCTTGAAGTAAAACCTGAACGCATAATCAAATGATGAATATGTTGTCTGTCGGGTGAAAAAGGACTCATTCCTTTACGAAGGCGCCGATACATAATGGCAATCATATCCATCAAAGGAATCGCAATAATCCAAAGGGCAGTCACTGGTTTAATTGAACGTTGCTGACCTTGTGTCGACATCAAAAGCAACCAAATAATGGTGAAACCAATTAATGTACTACCCGCATCTCCCATAAACACTTTATAGCGCTTTCCCAATAAACCTAAATTCAGGAATATATAAGGAAGAATGGCAGCAATAACAGCAAAACACCAAAAAGCTAATGCCATATTGCCATTTTGATAAAGCAAAATACCTAACGCAGCAAAGGAAATACAAGAAAGCCCACCAAGCAGACCATCAATACCATCAACCATGTTAAAAGCATTAACAGCTGCCCAAACAGCAAGTAACGTCGTCAAATAGCTTAAAGGCCCTAATTTTATTTGCCATGGACCAAGGACATAGCCTAAGTTATCTAACGTTAGACCTGCAAAATAAATCATGACAAGCGCAACAATCGCTTGAATAGTTGCTCGAATTTTAACACTAATATCAAAGCGATCATCTAATACACCAACAAATACTAAAATCCCAGCACAAATCAAATACAACCATTTATGTGGAATATATTCGTTTGTAATCATGAATGCTAAACTAATACCAAAAAAAACCGCAATACCACCAACCAAAGGAATTTCTCCCTGATGTGTTTTTCGATGATTAGGTTCATCTACCAGACCAAATCTTTTTGCTATTTTTCTCGCAATAAATATAAAGATCAACGAAAACAAAAAAACCCAAAAAACATCGATTAGTAAATCTAGTGTGTGCACAATATTTACTCGCTTATAATTTTTTTAGACATCATCCACTGAATCCATTTCCATGTATAGACTATAAGTGTACTTTAAGTTAGCGTATATGTAACAATAACAAAACATTTCTATCATCTTGTACCAGCTATTAATAAGCAAAATCTATACCAGAATAGAGACTACTGGATAATAAAAACGAACAAAATAAAACGCCACATAAAAGTGGCGTTTTACAATAAATCATTAAATAAATAGCAATTTAAGAACGTTTCATGAAATCGAAAAATTCATCATTGGTCTTCGTCATTGCTAATTTATTAATTAAAAATTCCATTGCATCAATTTCACCCATAGGATGAATAATTTTGCGCAATATCCACATTTTCTGTAACTCATCAGGTAAGGTTAATAATTCTTCCTTACGCGTACCGGAACGATTATAATCAATCGCCGGGAAAACACGTTTTTCCGCTATTTTCCGCGACAAATGTAACTCCATATTTCCGGTGCCTTTAAACTCTTCGTAGATCACTTCATCCATTTTAGAGCCAGTATCAACTAGTGCTGTAGCAATTATCGTTAGGCTTCCACCTTCTTCTACATTACGTGCCGCACCAAAAAAACGTTTTGGGCGATGCAGTGCATTTGCATCCACCCCACCAGTTAATACTTTTCCAGAGGAAGGAACCACTGTGTTGTAAGCACGAGCAAGACGCGTAATCGAATCTAAAAGAATAATGACATCTTTTTTGTGTTCAACTAAACGCTTAGCTTTCTCTATTACCATTTCAGCAACCTGAACGTGGCGAGATGCAGGTTCATCAAAGGTTGATGCAATGACCTCACCTTTAACCAGGCGTTGCATTTCGGTCACTTCTTCGGGTCGCTCATCAATTAACAACACCATCAAAACACAGTCTGGATAGTTATTGGCAATATTAGCTGCAATATTCTGCAATAACATGGTTTTACCTGCTTTTGGTGGAGCAACAATTAAACCACGCTGCCCACGCCCAATCGGGGCGGCCAAATCCAAAACACGAGCTGTCAAATCTTCTGTTGACCCATTGCCACGCTCCATACGTAAACGGTTATTAGCATGTAGCGGTGTCAGGTTTTCAAACAGGATTTTACTACGAGCGTTTTCAGGTTTATCAAAATTGACTTCATTAACTTTTAGTAGGGCAAAATAGCGTTCGCCTTCCTTAGGAGGACGAATTTTTCCTGATATGGTATCTCCCGTTCGTAGATTAAAACGACGAATTTGACTAGGAGAAACATAAATATCGTCAGGACCGGCTAGATAAGAGCTGTCAGCAGAACGAAGGAATCCAAATCCATCCTGCAAAATTTCTAGCACGCCATCACCAAAAATATCTTCTCCACTTTTAGCATGTTGCTTCAAAATCGAGAAAATAATATCCTGTTTCCTCATGCGGGCTAGGTTCTCTAGCCCCATACTTTCGCCAAGAGTAATCAATTCAGATACCGGCGTATTTTTCAATTCGGTAAGATTCATAATGGTGGGTTCTTAAACTCGGGGTATATTTTTTGAACTATGAACAATAAATAGTATAGCAATCTCTAAATGCCTGTTTAAATAAAAATACAAAAACCTTAACGATTCTTGATGAATATATCAATTTCATTAGGATATAAATTCATGTTGTAGCAGTAATTTGTTAATTTACTACCTTCGATAATACTCTTTATACAGCAAAGACAGAATAAGACTATAAGAATTCATCTCAAAGTTGATGAGAAAATCTCACTTTATACTTCTTAGGCCCTACACAACAGCACCAAGCAAATAACAAATGGAACATGTCTGTCTAAAAGAATTATCTCTATGGGAGTCAATGGAATTCAAACCATTGTAGGATATAGATTATCCAGAGATAACAAATATGTCTATACATAATAGCATATTCAATATGTACACATTAAGATAAAAACGCGTATCATATTAAGTAATGGCGCTAAGTTACCATGCTTCAAAGCAGACGTCTAGCTATGAATCGCATAAAAAGCAGACGTCAAACAGGAAATTGAGAAAAAATATTGGCCTACTAAACGTCTGTTGTTAATATTTTATGGAAAATTATAAGTATTTGTCTAAAAATTCTTTTAATTGAGTTTTAGACAGAAGACCAACTTGCTGGCCAATCTTCTCGCCATTTTTAAAAAGCATTAAAGTAGGAATGCTACGAATAGCATATTTAGCCGCTATATCACTACTTTCATCAACATTCAATTTGGCAATAATCAATTTAGCTGTATATTCATCAGCAATTTCGTCTAAAATAGGGGCGATCATTTTACAAGGGCCACACCATTCAGCCCAAAAATCAACTAATATTGGTTTTTTTGCATCTTTGATTGTTTTTTCAAAATCAACAGCAGATAGATGAATAACTTTGCCGCTCATTGCGATACTCCAAGGATCAAGTTTTTATGTCGTTTCAGTCTAACATTAATTTAACCATGTTTGCTTTATTTCAAACAATCTTCTTTCATAAAGCAACCGTTAACTGATATTCTAACACACTATGAGTAAAACACATTTGACAGAAAAGAAGTTTATAGACTTCGCCCTACACCCTAAAGTTATTGAAGCCCTTAATAAAAATGGCTTTCATAATTGTACGCCGATACAAGCGTCAACATTGCCTTTTACTGTCGAAGGCCGTGATGTTGCGGGGCAAGCACAAACAGGAACAGGTAAGACATTGGCTTTTCTTACCTCAACATTTCATTATTTACTTACACATCCAACAAATACAGAACGTCAAGTTAATCAACCGAGAGCGCTAATTATGGCTCCTACACGGGAATTAGCCGTTCAGATATATTCTGATGCAAAAGAATTAGCCGCTATAACAGGCTTAAAAATGGGCTTAGCTTATGGTGGTGATGGCTACGACGAACAACTGCATGTGCTCCAATCGGGAGTAGATATTCTCATCGGTACAACCGGGCGCTTAATCGATTATGCTAAACAAGGCCATATTCATTTAGGACTCATTCAGGTGGTTGTACTTGATGAGGCTGACCGCATGTATGATCTTGGTTTTATTAAAGATATTCGTTGGCTATTTCGTCGAATGCCACCCGCCACCCAACGCTTAAATTTACTTTTTTCCGCAACACTTTCTTATCGTGTTCAAGAACTGGCATTTGAACAAATGAATCAACCGGAATATATTGAGGTAGAACCTCAACAAAAAACAGGTCATCGCATTAAAGAAGAACTTTTCTATCCTTCTAATGAAGAAAAAATGCGTCTGTTACAAACGTTAATCGAGGAAGAGTGGCCCGAAAGATGTATAATTTTTGCTAATACTAAACATCGCTGTGAAGATATCTGGGCCCATCTTGCTGCTGATGGTCACCGTGTTGGCTTACTGACTGGCGATGTGGCACAAAAAAAACGGCTACGTATTCTTGAACAGTTTACTCAAGGCCATTTAGATATCTTAGTTGCAACAGATGTTGCCGCCAGAGGTTTACATATCCCATCTGTCACGCATGTATTTAATTACGATCTACCTGATGATTGCGAAGATTATGTTCATCGTATTGGCCGTACCGGACGAGCGGGTGAAAGCGGTCATTCGATTAGTTTGGCTTGTGAAGAGTATTCTTTAAATCTACCTGCTATTGAAGAGTATATTCAGCATCAAATTCCTGTCAGTAAATATAACAGTGAGGCATTATTACAAGATTTACCGATGCCAAAACCACGTCGTCGTCCGCTTACTAACGGCACACGTCGAAACAATAGTAGCCAAAGCAGACAGAATAATTCACGCAACAATCGTAAACGTCCGAGCTAATAAACATTATGTTAAAATCATCGCTTTACGCAGCAATTGATCTCGGTTCTAACAGCTTTCATATGTTAGTAGTGAGAGAAATTTCTGGTTATGTACAGACTCTTGCCCGCATAAAGCGTAAAGTCAGACTGGCCGCTGGCCTTGATGAAAGTAATTATTTATCTCAACAAGCAATGGATCGTGGCTGGCAATGTTTGCATCTTTTTTCTGAGTATTTACAAGACATTCCTACTGAACAAGTGCAAATTGTTGCTACGGCAACACTTCGTCTCGCTAAAAATGCCGACCTTTTTATTAAGCAAGGAGAAAATATTCTCGGGCATCCTATCAGGATTATTACTGGAGAAGAAGAAGCTCAACTGATTTATCAGGGGGTAGCATATACTTCTGGCGGTTCAGATAAACGATTAGTGATAGATATCGGCGGTGGCAGTACTGAAATTATTACCGGTACCCATGTTAAACATAGTCAACTTGTTAGCCTTAATATGGGTTGCGTTACTTGGCTTGAACGTTATTTTAAAGATCGTAATTTGACCGAAGAAAATTTTGCCCACGCTGAAATTGCCGCCCATAAGATTATTAAACCTATCGCGAGCCGTCTTATTAAGCAAGGTTGGCAAATTTGTGTCGGTGCTTCAGGTACAATACAGGCTATTCAAGAAATTATGCTGGCAGCTGGTATGGATGAACGTATTACGCTAGATAAATTACAATCATTAAAAAAAGCGGCGATCACCTCCGGAAAATTAGAAGAATTGGAAATCAAAGGGTTAACGTTAGAACGTGCGCTGGTTTTTCCCAGTGGTTTAGCTATTTTAATTGCCATATTTGCAGAATTAAAAATCGATTATATGATATTAGCAGGCGGAGCATTGCGTGAAGGGTTAATCTATAACATGCTTGATCTCCCTGCAAAACAGAATATACGCGCTGTTACACTGGCTAATATTCAACATCGTTTTCAAATTGATATCGAGCAGGCTAACCGGGTAAAGAGGTTAACAGAATATTTCTATTCACAATTAAAGAAAAGCTTTTATCGTGATAATCACCAAGTTGATGAGCTATTAAAAGGCGCTAGCGCGTTGCATGAAATTGGCTTAAGTATTGATGCTCGTCATGTTAATAATCATGCCCATTATCTCATCAGCCATCTGGATATGCCAGGTTATACACATACACAAAAACGCCTGTTAGCGACTTTGCTAAAAAACCAAACTGGCCCGATTGAGTTAACAGAATTAACCCAACAAAATGCGATCCCAGTCCAACATGCTATTCTTCTTTGTCGGCTTTTAAGACTGGCGATTATTTTTACTCTTCCACGTCGTGACAATACCATGCCGTTATTACGTCTTAGAGCAAATAAAGAAACCTTAATCCTTACGTTACCCCATCAATGGTTATTGGAGCATCCACTTTGTTATGAAAATTTACAACAAGAAATCCAATGGCAAAGTAATATCAATTGGCCTTTGCTACTAGAAGAACAAACTGAATTAACTCAATAATCTCAATCTTTTTAATAAGCAGAATTTATTTTTTATTTAACCCCAATCTGGCTCTGATATCAGCAATAGCAGACTGCCCTTTTTCCATTCGCTGTTCGGCTGTCACTATTTTTTTATTTTTCTCCCAGATCAAATCATCTTGCGGTAATTCTTGTAAAAAGCGACTGATTTCGGGTCGAATAAGCTCACCATATTGCCGTCGCTCTCGACAATGGGTAAAAAATATCTCCCGTTGAGCACGGGTTATGCCAACATAAGCAAGCCGGCGCTCCTCATCGATATTATTTTCATCAATACTAGTTTGATGAGGTAATAAACCTTCTTCCATACCAACTAAAAAAACGTAAGGAAACTCCAGTCCTTTAGAGGCATGCAGAGTCATTAATTGCACTTGATCTACATCTTCGGCTGTTTCACCACGCTCCATCATATCCCGCAAGGTAAAGCGTGATACAACCTGCGATAACGTCATCGGTTCATCAATATCATTGCCATTGATCATTTCATCCATCCAGCCAAATAATTGATTAACATTCTTCATCCGCATTTCAGCCGCTTTGCTACTATTTGATGTTTCATATAACCAACTTTGGTAATCAATGTCATGCAGAAGATCTCTCACCGCCAGCAGTGGCTCGCGTTCAGCTCGCTTAGCAATTTCAGCTAACCAATGGGTAAAATGTTGTAATGCCGTCAAGCCGCGTCCAGTTAATGTTTGTTCAAGGCCGACATCAAAACTGGCTGCAAACAGGCTTTTTTGGCGCAAAATCGCCCATTCACCTAATTTCTGAATTGTTTTCGGCCCAATTTCACGTTTAGGTGTATTAACTATACGGAGAAAAGCGCTATCATCATCAGAATTAGTCAGTATTCGCAAATAAGCTAAAATATCTTTAATTTCTGCACGTGAAAAAAACGAAGTTCCACCGGAAATACGGTAAGGAATACGATTTTGTAACAATAATTTTTCAAATAGACGTGATTGATGGTTACCGCGATATAAAATAGCATAATTTTTATACTGAGTCTTATTGATAAAATGGTGAGCAACCAATTCGCCGATCACACGCTCGGCCTCATGATCTTCATTGTTAGCAGTGATAACTTTTAATGCTTCACCATAACCCAATTCAGAAAATAATTTTTTATCAAAAACATGCGGATTATTAGCAATCAATATATTAGCTGCTTTCAGAATACGACCAGAAGAGCGATAATTTTGCTCTAATTTAATCACTTTAAGCTGAGGAAAATCGGTTTTTAGTAAGGTTAAATTTTGCGGTTGGGCACCACGCCAGGAATAAATCGATTGATCATCATCACCAACAACCGTAAAACGTCCACGTTTACCTACCAACAATTTAACCAGTTGATACTGGCTGGTATTGGTATCTTGATATTCATCTACTAGTAGATAACGGATCTTTTGCTGCCAACGCGAACGTACTTCTTCATTCTCATCCAGCAAACGGGTCGGTTTAGCAATTAAGTCATCAAAATCAACCACATTACAACTTGATAAATGTAATTCATAACGTCGATAACATTCAGCGAACCGCTGTTCCTGTTCCGATTTTACTTGTGCCATCACTTGTCTGGCGGTTAATAGCTCACTCTTCCAGTTAGAGATTATTGACGCCAACTGTCGTAATAGATCTTTATCTTCTTCCAGTAAATCAAAGGTTAGCTCTTTCAGTAGCACCATTTGATCGTGTTCATCAAATAATGAAAAATTGGCCTTTATGCCTAATGCATTATGTTCCCGTTTAATAATTTCCAATCCTAAGGTATGAAAAGTAGAAACCATTAATCCTCTGGTTTCTTTTTTCCCTAAGGTTTGCCCGACACGCTCCTTCATTTCTCTAGCTGCTTTATTGGTGAAAGTGACCGCCACCACCTGACGCGGTAAATAGCCACAATGACGAATTAAGTAGGCAATTTTATTAGTAATAACCCGGGTTTTACCTGACCCTGCTCCAGCCAAGACTAAACAGGGGCCGTCAACATATTCAACTGCTTGTTGTTGATTGTAATTTAATCGCATAGCGTGTTAGTTGACCACTTTTCCATTATTTGTCGTAAGGTAAAATTGTATCAGAAAGCAAACCAGTAAAAAATGGCATAAAAAACCCGCTATTTAATGATGAAAAATACAACGGGTAAAATATCGATCTTTAAAAAATCTATGGGGGCACCATCGATTAACTCGTTAGTGAAGATTATCCGCAACCCAATCTTTGTAACAGTGTCATATTCTATTAGAATATCGAAATAGCCAAAACTAAAAGTTATACCCTAAGCGATTTTCATAGAAAAAACTATAGTTTCAAAGATACGTTTATAGCCTAAAGCGTAAGTTACTAGTTACTATTCAGATTCGGTTGTTAATCCAATTAGAATGTTTTTATATAATTAGCCTTACCAGATGAACCATTATAAACATGGACCTTTAAATCGCGCCCATTTACATCAACGACAAGAAAATCACCTTTAAATAATGCGCCGCTATTATAAACTTTAACATTGCCAAAAAATTCATGCCTCCCATAAGGGTTCTCTTGGGCAACTTGGTGTGTATGACCAATAAAAACAGCTCTAACATCATAATCACTCATAAAACGTCTAAATCTATTTTTTTCTTCAGTACTACTATTGTGAATAAAATGCTCAGTACCATCATGTAAATTTATTACGATGGACTTGCCTCTTTGCTTGGCGCTTTTTAGATCAGATTCTAACCAATCCATCGAGCTGGTTACACTAATTGTTTTTTCTATCCAATGATCTAGTTCTACGTGATAAGTTGGATAATTCTGTAACTGTACATAATGAATATCACCATAATCCCATGAATAAGCCTTACTTCCCCAATAGATACCACTATCGTATGAAAAATTAATTGAAGAAGGATAATCTCGGTACTCTTCTATTCGAGAATGCATATCAAATACCATTCCTCTAGCACAGGCATTGTAGCTAAAATCAGCATTATCCTGTTCTGTACAATCACCAACATTGTTTTGATAATCATGATTACCTAATCCAACGTAAACATTAAAAGTTAACGCCTGAGGCGAAAAAAAGGTACGATAGCTTTCCCTTTGAGATCTACGCCCATATTCTGTTAGATCTCCATTAATAATGCCAAATGGAACAAGAAGATCTACATTCAACATAGTAATACTCAATCGCACCAAACTTAATTTATCATGCCATCTATTGCTATCATTATTAGGCTCATTATCCGCTAATGCTAGACGCCATGCTTGAGGATCTGACATAACAAAAATACTGTATCTAGAACTAGAATTAATTGATTCAATTTTATTTTCCATATTTTAAATCTCCCTTATAGTATTATGAAAAGTATAATGTTACAGAGGATTAAAAATATATCACTCTAAAAATCAATAAAATTAATATAAATTAACTACAAAACTACAGGATAATTTTTGTCATGAATGAATAATTGTTTTATTTACTATATAAAAATTTATCTTCTTATTTTAAGTAATTTTTATTTTTTCAAAAATTCTAAAACCGAGCCACACCGGTTCGCTTTATGTATCACTTTCGTTGCACTTTTAGTCATTATTATAAATACCATACGTTTTACGCATCGGATGTAACTAAAAAGTAGCCAAAAAAATAAAAATGGGCACTATTGCAAAATCTATTAATACCAAAACTAGAATAGTGCAGATTCTGAAAATAAAACCCGACAACTCTAGCTGGTTATTTTCAAAGAAAAAACAATGAATATTGAATTCATAGATAAATTTAAAAATTCTTATAGCACGATAATGACTCTAAACCATGAGTATAACTTAACAATATTTTTAAAATATGATATAAATATAGTTAGATAAAACTATAATAAAAAATAATATAAATAAACATATTTATATTTTAGATATACAAATTAAATAATTTTTTTAATTTATATAAGTTTTTTATTAATTTCACTATTATAAATAATAATTATCTATAACACATTAGTATATAAGCATTCAATTTTTCATTAGTAAAAATCACCACGAGTGATATTATTATTTATCTAAACATATATGAATAAAAAATTAAATAAATACTAAATTATCTTAATTTACGCTTTAATTATAATTAATAGAAACTACTCTTATTAATAATATGCTATTCTAGCACTTACTATTTTTCCAAAAAACATCATAAATTAATTTCACTAATGCCTTATTATTTTTTTGTTTTTAACTTTGCTATTTAAAAACAACGTCATTAACTTTAAAGTTAATTAAAAAAACATTTCATTATAAATGAATAATTTTTCATTTTAAAAAATCAATAACAAATGAATTATTAAGATAATATTACCTATTATTAATATATAATATTTTTCATCTAATTAAATAATATTTCTTAGTTATTATTTATATTTTCATCTATTTTACTTCTTAATAAATAAACATTTTTTATTTTTTTGATACAGTTACTTTAGTTATTAATTCATTATCAATAGTAGTTAATAACACCATTTCCTATTTCTATTATTGTGAGATAATTATGAGTGTATGGGATAATTTTTGGCGCTTAGATACACTTGATATTGGTTTTTATGACAATACTTCCGCTCAAAGGGCGACTATTTATGCGAATGAAAAAAATCAGGTTGAATTTTATATTAAAGTTAAAATTGTTGATAAAAACAACAATCCGCTCGATATCCCTGATAAAGAGTTAATCAACAATATCTATTTAGTCCATTATGCCGATGGCAATACGAATCTCCACCCATGGAAAGCAACAAGTAACAAAAATGATTATGCTAAAGTTGTCGCCTGGAATGCCCAATTAAGTGAGCCAAAAATTGAAACTTATGCAGGTGAAAAGATGGTAAAATACTATCTTTCCGCATCAGAGTCTAATCGTAATCTTGATATTAGTGCAGGAATTTATATTCCAGGCGTCGGCCAGTTTGATACTAGTCAAAATGGCACAAACACCAAAAATGGACCGCGAGGAGAATCAGGCTCGGTATTTGTTTCCCCTAAATATAAACAGGTTAAATCTATTCCTGCTATTGATTATAGCAAACCTGAAAATATAGAAGTAAAAGAAATACCCACAGCCATCAATAATTTTAAAGAAATTATGTCCGATGGATTAGTTCAGCAAACCAATTTTGCTTGGCCAGCAACGGGCACATGGCATGTAGGACAGAGTTCAAAAGCACAGTTTACTATTCACCCTAAACTGAATAAAAATGATTATGTATTTCATAGAGGCGATCCTCGCCGAAATAATGTAAATTTATCCACATGCCGATTCCCCGCAGCACCTGATATGATCCGCGGCACAGGAGGGAATAATTTTGATGCGCAATTTGTATTTGTTAATCGAGGAGCATATGGTGTACTAAATGATAGTAAATTTGCTGCTGTCACAGGAGCTAATGGTCAATATGAATATATCATTGGCAAAAACGATGGTCGTCATCATTGGACACAAACATTGAAATATGGCTATATTACTGTTGATATTTATAATCATCGCATTCCATGGAGTGGCATGAGTAAACTTAAATGGAGTGACGCGGGTAAAATAATTGAAGTCGATGTGACTGATAATTATGGTAATAGTGGTGTCATTACGATTTCAGCGATTAAAGATGGTAATGAACGTTGGCCGGGTTTTTATATTAACGGACAATAACTCTGTTTATCAGTAAATAAATAGATATTCTCGGTTTTATTGCATTAATATTAAGATTTTAATTTTTATTACGCTGTATGAATTATTAGACAATTAAAGCGTAAAATATGCTTATTGAATAGAGAGTTTGTCCATTGATAAAATTTGTTATTTATGGCGCATGTGTAGTGTCTCTATCCTTTACAATAAAATCTATGCAGTACCATAAGTTTTAAATGTGTGCATCTCGCGCTAGTGTTTTTAATAAATCGATGCTCTTACTCTACAAAGTTATTTTTATAACGGCATTGCCAATTTTTTTATCTTTAATCGGACTTATTTAATAACTTGATTGCTGTCCTAATTGCCATACTACTATCGATATTCTTTACTATTGGATAAAAACATAGGTCAATTACTTTTCTTATAAAACAATAAACAGATTTCTTATTGCGGTTTTTACATAACGCAAACAAAAATCTCTATTCACCAATATCAGAATGACCCAGCTCAAACTCCCACTGAATTCTATATTTATCTATAAAATAAAAATATCTTATTTTACCAACTATATCACATACATTCTGTTTTGCTGTTTGATTATTTTCCGCTTCATTGTCAATAAATTGAAATTCAGCGGGTGTAATATTATCGATTTTATATGGCTTATAGTCTTCATGATCAGTAATTAATTTTGTATCCGGCATATTTTTAATATGGAAATAAGCATCATCAATATTATCTACTTTCAGACAAATATGTCCTATGCCTCCTATATCATTACTGAATTTTTCTGCGGTATTACTTTCTTTTCCTAATGGTGAATGATATTGCATTAACTCAATATAAATTGCTGTATTAGGAATTTGTAAAAATGAAATTGTGACATCAACTTCCTCAGGAGATTGCATAAATCCAGCTGATTTAGCAAAACCAATATTTTTAAAATGGGGAAATATTTGTACCTGTTTAGCTGAAAAAAGCTTTTTATAGTATTCAACCGCTGACGGCAAATTATCCACAACAACATTAATATGACCTAAACCAATAACTTTAAAGATCATACTTTCTCCTTAGCAAAATATCTAAATACCATGGTATACATAGCAATGACTATTAGATTAATTATGATATTGGTTGCAAAAAAATTAGCAATATTCAGATTAAGGTGGCGAAAAGCCAGCCAAAACTTTAGAGTCAGTATAATTAGCGGAAAGCACCAAGTCACGATACTAACTCCTAAAAAACATCTATGTGTTCTTCTGGTTACAAAATTAATACGACATAAAATAATACAGCTCTTACTCAGAGCATTTCTATAAAAATATAATCAAGTGATATTATTTTAATTTATTGATTAAAAAAAATTTTATATTAATAGTACCTATATAGAGTACTATTAATAGCTAAATCTAGTACTATAAGTACTTTTCATAAATAATAATGGCTTAACTACATAATTATTTAGTTGATATAACCAACTCTATAGCCTATTTTAATCTAACAGCTTCAATGCGTTTCATGCCAATCATATAATTACGCAGCTTTTTACCTATGATCTCAATAGGATGATTACGGATCGCTTCATTGACAGCCTGCAATTGCTTATTGTCAATATGACTAACAGGCATACTTTTTGCTAAGTCGCCTGGCTGTAAAGCCGCCATAAAATCTTTCAGTAAAGGTATTGCTGCAAAAGCGAATAGATAATTACCATATTCGGCAGTATCGGAAATAACGACATTCATCTCATATAAACGCTTACGCGCAATAGTATTCGCGATCAATGGTAATTCATGTAACGATTCATAATAAGCAGACTCTGCGACAATACCTGCTTGCAACATAGTCTCATAGGCTAATTCAACGCCAGCTTTGGTCATCGCGACTAATAAAAGACCATGGTCAAAATAATCCTGTTCTAAAATTTCTTCCTCATAGGCAGGATAATTTTCAAACGCCGTTTGCCTTGTTTCTGCCCGCCAAGTGAGTAAATCTTTATCATTATTTTGCCAATCTGCCATCATGGTCGCTGAAAATTTGCCGGACATAATGTCATCCATATGTTGCTGAAATAATGGCGCCATAATTGTTTTTAGTTGTTCAGATAATGCAAATGCCCGCAATTTAGCTGGATTAGATAAACGATCCATCATGAGCGTAATGCCACCTTGTTTTAATGCTTCGGTGATTGTTTCCCAGCCATATTGTATTAATTTTCCCGCATAACCCGGTTCGACACCCGCTGCAACCATTTTGTCGTAACACAACAATGAGCCGGCTTGTAGCATGCCACATAAAATAGTCTGTTCACCCATCAGATCTGATTTTACTTCGGCCACAAAAGAGGACTCCAGTACACCAGCGCGATGACCGCCTGTGGCAACTGCCCAGGCTTTGGCAATACTAATCCCTTCACTTTGCGGATCATTTTCCGGATGAACAGCAATCAGCGTTGGCACGCCAAAACCGCGCAGATACTCTTCACGCACTTCAGTACCCGGGCATTTTGGCGCAACCATAACAACGGTAATGTCATGGCGGATCTGCTCACCCACTTCAACAATATTGAAACCATGAGAATAACCTAATGCAGCACCCTGCTTCATTAATGGTTGAATGGCCTGCACGACAGCAGAGTGTTGTTTATCCGGTGTTAAATTGATAACTAAATCCGCTTGTGGAATTAATGTTTCATAACTACCCACGGTAAAACCATTTTCTATCGCCTGACACCATGAAGGGCGCTTTTCATCAATAGCTTCTTTGCGCAATGCATAAGCAATATCCAGTCCGGAATCGCGCATATTTAATCCCTGATTAAGACCTTGCGCACCACAGCCAACAATCACAATTTTTTTATCTTTTAAATAAAGGGATCCATCAACAAATTCATCACGAGCCATAAAACGGCATTGACTTAATTGTAATAATTTTTGGCGCAGATTTAAGGTATTAAAATAATTAGCCATTGATTAATTTCCCTTATAACTTCAGTATGTTATGGTATATTTTCTATTATTTTATTGTCAGATTACTTAACAAAAAAGTATCGCTATGATTACTATATGTGATCAAATATATTGCGTAAATTGATATATTTAAAATATCATATTGCAAAAATTGCAATATTGATTTATCACTTTTTATCACAGGAGGCGTGATGGATATTCGCGATCTAAAGCTATTTTTACATCTAGCTGATAGCTGTCACTTCGGACGCACGGCTAATGCAATGCATATCAGTCCATCAACATTATCTCGCCAAATACAACGCCTGGAAGAAAGTTTTGGTCATATTTTATTTATGCGTGATAATAGAAGCGTAAGCCTCACCGAGGCAGGAAAACAATTTAAACAATTTGCCCAACAAACACTGCTTCAATATCAGCAACTTCGCCACTCACTTAACCAACAGAGCGCGTTATTGACCGGCGAATTACGCCTTTTTTGCTCAGTCACTGCCGCCTATAGTCATTTACCTAAGATCCTGGATAACTTTAGGTTAGAAAATCCTTTAATCGAAATTAAATTAACCACTGGCGACGCAGCGGATGCCGTCAATAACGTTGCTAGACAAGTTGCCGATTTGGCGATTGCCGGTAGACCTGAAAAATTACCTGATAATATGTTATTTAACAAATTAGGCGAAATTCCGCTCGTCTTGATAGCTCCATCACTTGCTGGCACAATTCGGCAACAAGTTTCACAACCGCAACCGAACTGGCAACAAATCCCTTTTATCCTGCCAGAGCACGGACCTACCCGCAAAAAAATAGAGCTTTGGTTTCAGCGCCATGCTATTAATAATCCAGTAATTTATGCTACCGTGTCCGGCCATGAGGCCATTGTATCGATGGTAGCACTCGGTTGCGGTATTGCATTAATACCCAAAGTGGTCGTTGATAATAGCCCAGAATCTGTACGCGATCGTATTTGGCAACTTGATCCTATTTCACTGGTTGAACCTTTTGATATTGGCATTTGTGTTTTAAACAAACGCCTTAATGAACCATTAGTTCGGGCATTCTGGCAATTGCTGCCTGATACCACTTTGCGCAGTCAATAATTGACTTGGCGGCGCTAAAAAGAATTGGAATGAGGCATTATTGCTTTCATCACGATGCTCATAACCCAATGCAGCAAGATGACGCTCAAAAAGGGCTTCTGAACCAGATAGTTCAAAGGCCGCCAAAACACGCCCATAATCAGTGCCATGACTACGATAATGAAAAAGTGTAATATTCCAATAAGTGCCTAACGTTAGTAAAAACTTCAGCAGTGCGCCAGGAGACTCAGGAAAGACAAAGCTTAATAGCCGCTCATTGAGTGGCTTTGACGGACGTCCGCCCACCATGTAACGTACATGGAGCCTGGCCATTTCATCAAGGGAAAGATCAGCTACGCCATAACCGGCTCGTCGTAAATCTGCAACAATATCAGCACATTCATCAACCCCATAGCTCAATCGAACTCCAACAAAAATAGACGCTTGCTTTGAATTTATGTCGTTATAACGATAATTAAATTCTGTCACACTACGCTCACCCAATATTTGGCAGAAGCGCAAAAAACTGCCTTTTTGCTCAGGAATGGTAACAGCTAACAATGCTTCTCGTTGTTCGCCTAATTCACAACGTTCTGAAACATAACGCAAGCCATGAAAATTGATATTGGCGCCCGATAAAATATGGGCTAAACGTTCAGCTTTTATACCATGCTGCTGAACATATTTTTTCAAACCTGCCAACGCCAATGCACCTGCTGGCTCTGCTACAGCGCGTACCTCTTCAAATAAATCTTTAATGGCAGCACAGATATTATCACTATTAACCGTAATAATATCATCGACATATTTTTGACATAGACGAAAAGTTTCATCGCCAATACGCTTAACGGCTACCCCTTCAGCAAATAAACCCACAGTAGGTAAATCTACCGGATGACCCGCTGCTAAAGCGGCTTTGAGGCAAGCTGCATCTTCGGTCTCAACAGCAATAATTTTAATATCAGGCATTAGTTGTTTGAGTAGGATCGCAATACCAGCAATCAATCCTCCGCCGCCAACGGGCACAAAAATACGATCAAGGTGAGGAGCTTGTTGTAACAATTCCATCGCTACCGTTGCTTGACCTGCAATGACTGCCGGATGATCAAAAGGTGGCACATAGGTGTATCCCTTCTGATGCGCAATTTCGATAGCTTTTGCTTTTGCCTCATCAAAATTCGCCCCATATAAAAGCACCTCAGCCTGTAAACATCGAACAGCATCAACTTTGATATCTGATGTGGCTAATGGCATCACAATTAGTGCCGGGATCCCCATCCGACTGGCAGATAACGCAACACCTTGTGCATGATTACCAGCCGAAGCGGTAATAACACCACTCGCTCGCTGCTCGGCTGACAAACTAGCAATCATGTTATAAGCGCCACGTAGCTTAAAACTATGCATTAATTGCAGATCTTCACGCTTAACAAAAATTGTATTATCAAATCGCTCAGAGATTTTTTTCATCTCCTGTAATGGGGTGACTTGTGCAACTTGATAAACGGGTGCCTTTAGTGCTGCGCTTAAATAATCCGCAGCTGAAGGTGAACTCTGCAAACAAGACATCACCATTTTATCCTCCTAGCTTAGCTCTATCACGCACCGCTCCCTTATCTGCGCTTGTTGCCAATGCAGCATAAGCGCGTAGGGCAAATGAAACTTTACGTTTACGCTTGCGTGGCATCCATGCTTTGTCGCCACGCTGCAATTCAGATTGTCTACGTTGATCTAATAATGTGTTATCAATATTTAAGGCAATCCTGCGAGCGGGAATATCAATATCAATAATATCGCCATCTTCAATTAAGGCAATCAAACCACCACTTGCCGCTTCTGGCGAAATATGACCAATGGATAATCCTGAACTACCACCAGAAAAACGGCCATCAGTAATTAATGCACAACTACTGGCTAATCCCATTGATTTGAGATAAGACGTAGGATAAAGCATTTCCTGCATACCTGGCCCTCCTCTTGGCCCTTCATAGCGAATTACCACGACATCTCCAGCAACAATTTTGCCGTTCAATATTGCAGCTACCGCCTCCTCTTGACTATCAAACACCTTGGCTGAACCACGAAATGTCAGGCAATTTTCATTAACTCCTGCGGTTTTGACAATACAGCCATCGACTGCCAGGTTACCAAATAAAACAGCCAATCCGCCATCCTGGCTATAGGCATGCGCTAAATTGCGAATACATCCTGTTTGACGATCGAGATCTAAGGATGGCCAACGACATGTTTGTGAAAATGCTTGAGTAGTACGAATACCGGCCGGCCCTGCAGCATACATCTGTTTTACTGCATCATCCTGCGTCAATATGACATCATACTGGGCTAACATTTGGTTGACATTCAAACCCAAAATATTTTTTACCTGACGATTAAGTAATTGCGCGCGATCTAACTCACCTAAAATAGCGATCACCCCACCGGCCCGATGGACATCTTCCATATGATATTTGGCCGTACTGGGTGCTACTTTACACAAATGTGGTACTTTGCGTGATAAACGATCAATATCCGCCAAAGTAAAATCAACCTCAGCTTCCTGTGCTGCCGCTAATAAATGTAATACCGTATTAGTCGATCCTCCCATTGCAATATCCAGTGTCATCGCATTTTCAAATGCCGCTTTAGTGGCAATATTGCGTGGTAAAACACTATCATCATCTTGCTCATAGTATTTTTTCGTGATCTTAACAATACGTTTGCCCGCATCCAAAAACAGCTGTTTACGATCGGTATGCGTCGCAAGTAAAGAACCGTTGCCAGGCAAAGATAATCCTAATACCTCGGTCAAACAGTTCATTGAATTAGCAGTAAACATGCCTGAGCATGAGCCGCAAGTCGGGCAAGCTGAACGTTCGATTTGTTCACTTTCTTGATCACTTACAGCCGGATCCGCACTTTTGATCATGGCATCGACCAAATCAAGTTTAATAATCTGATCAGAAAGTTTGCTTTTTCCTGCCTCCATCGGGCCACCCGATACAAAAACAGCCGGAATATTTAAGCGCAACGCAGCCATCAGCATACCTGGTGTGATTTTGTCACAATTAGAAATACAAACCATCGCATCGGCACAATGAGCATTAACCATATATTCAACAGAATCAGCAAT
Organism: Arsenophonus endosymbiont of Apis mellifera; assembly: GCF_903968575.1. NCBI lineage: Bacteria > Pseudomonadati > Pseudomonadota > Gammaproteobacteria > Enterobacterales > Morganellaceae > Arsenophonus > Arsenophonus endosymbiont of Apis mellifera. The sequence goes on from NZ_CAJCFU010000024.1 coordinate 169,831, forward strand.
AAGCTCGCGGGACGGCAACGAATACAACATACCGCCATGCCCCATTGCAATACCATCATCAACCGCAATGGTATTAAACTCTTTTGCCACACCGCCAACGGCTTCTATTTGTTTAGCCACTAGCTGACCAAGATCACGTAGATGCACATGACCAGGGACAAATTGCGTAAATGAATTGACAACCGCAATAATTGGCTTGCCAAAATCAGCGTCGGTCATTCCAGTTGCCCGCCAAAGTGCCCTGGCACCAGCCATATTACGGCCATTGACCGTTGTAGCAGAACGATATTCTGGCATTTTTGCTCCCTTAGTATAAAAATTGACGATAATAAGACGCCAATAAACATCTCGCAATTTGAACTAACTATTGACAGGATCTAACCAGTTCCATTTATCTTTTGTCGTACCATCAAACAAACCAAAAAAAGCCTGCTGGATACGTTTGGTTACTGGGCCACAGTGACCAATCCCGACTTGAATACCATCAACACTACGAACTGGCGTAATCTCAGCAGCAGTACCGGTCATAAAAATTTCATCCGCCAGATACAACGATTCACGTGATAACATTTGTTCACGAACTTCAAATCCCAATTCAGTAGCTAACTTGATAATTGCATCACGTGTAATGCCGGGTAGTGCTGACGAGGTAAATGGTGGTGTAAAAAGTACCTTATCTTTAACTTCAAATAGGTTCTCACCCGCACCTTCGGAAATATAACCACTAACATCTAACGCAATTCCTTCCTGATAGCCATGACGACGCGCTTCACTACCTACCAGTAAAGACGATAAATAATTACCACCGGCTTTAGCGGCTGTCGGAATGGTATTGGGAGCGGCACGATGCCAAGACGAAACCATTGCATCAATACCTTGTTCTAGTGCTTTTTCACCTAAATACGTTCCCCATGGAAAAGCCGCAATAATGACATCCGTTTTATAACCTGGTGGTGGATTAACGCCCATACCAACATCACCAATAAAAACGAGTGGTCTAATATAGCCGCTCACTAACTTATTTTTACGGATGGTTTCGCGACAGGCTACCATTAATTCATCAACGCTTTGGTTTAAAGGCATGCGATAAATTTTTGCTGAATCGTGTAAACGCTGCATATGCTCACGATGGCGAAAAATTACTGGACCTTGATGAGAGTGATAACAGCGAATACCTTCAAAAACCGAAGTACCATAATGCAAAGAGTGAGACATAACATGTATCTTTGCTTCCGCCCAGGGCACCATTTCTCCGTTGAACCAAATATAATCTGCCTTTTTTGTCATTTTTTTACCTTACATTACGATTGATTGTTTGACAGCTTGTTGCTTGATTTCAATATCAAACACATCTACCAATTTAATTAACTGTGAACACAGTATATTCAGTGGACGTTGACTATTAACCGTTATCTCAATGCTAACGTTATTTCCATCCGATCGTTGATTCATAATTATTGCATTAACCTGAAATCCCCGATGACGAGTTACCCGCAAAATGCGCTCTAAAATCTCTGGCCGAAAGCGCGCTTCAATATTTAATCGATAGTGTCTCATAAGGGTTGCTCCATCATTTTTTCATTGCTGGCACCTGGAGGAACCAACGGCCAAACATTTTCTAATTCATTAATAGACACCTGTAGCAAAAAGGGGCCAGCATGACTAAATAATCTATCTAGTGCGTCGTTAATTTCTGATGTGTGTGTAATACACTGACCGGCAATATTGAATGATGCAGCTAGCGCAATAAAATCTGGATTATCCGTTAACTGGGTTTCACTATAGCGTTGTTGAAAAAATAGTTCTTGCCACTGACGTACCATACCCAAACGCTGGTTATCGATAAGCACAATTTTGATCGGTAATTGTTTGCGCTTTATGGTAGCTAATTCCTGAATATTCATCATAAAAGAACCATCACCTGAAATACAGATTACCGCTGCATTAGGGCGAGCTAACTGAGCGCCAATTGCGGCTGGAATGCCAAATCCCATTGAACCTAATCCACTAGAGGTAATAAAATTTTCCGGTGCTCGAAATGCCATATGCTGTGCCGTCCACATCTGATGTTGTCCAACATCGGTTGTAACAATCGTATCAGCATGCATACGTTCTGAGATTTGTTTTAACAAAGTAGGGGCATTGATAACATCCCCAATATAGTTATAATTCCATTCATACTCGCTTTTCAATGCGCTTATTTTGGCTTGCCATGATGCAATATTTAATGGACGTGCTAATTGCGGTAACAATAGTTTTGCATCACCGAGTAAACAAACATAAGCCTGACGCAATTTATTCAATTCAGCACAATCTATATCTAAATGGATGACTTTGGCATTAGGCGCAAATGTATTCAATTTGCCGGTCACACGATCATCAAACCTTGCACCTACCGCCAGCAATAGATCACATTCCTGTACTGCAAAATTTGCCGCTTTGTTACCATGCATACCCAACATCCCCAAATAATATGGATCATTTGCTGTGACGGCACCTAGTCCCTTTAATGTAGAAACAGTGGGTAATCCAGTGATAGCAATAAAATCTCTCAACTCAGCGACCGCTCCTGACATACCAACACCACCACCCACATACAAAATAGGCTGTTTCGCTTGTTGCATAATTTCACATGCAGTTGCTAATTGATTGGCAGAATAAAATGATTTTTGTGCAACTGGCATAAAATAGGGCGGCAAATGGGTCGTTTGTAACTGTATATCTTTAGGAATATCAATTAAGACGGGTCCTGGACGCCCCGTTGTCGCAATACTGAAAGCCTCAGTAATCACCTGTGGCAACATCTCAACAGAATCCACTAAGAAACTGTGTTTTGTACAAGCTAAAGAAAGACTTAAAACGTCAACTTCCTGAAAGGCATCTGTGCCAATAAGCTCCAAAGCAACCTGTCCTGTTATGGCAACAATAGGCACTGAATCTAATAATGCATCAGCTAAACCAGTGATCAAATTCGTTGCCCCAGGCCCAGATGTTGCGATACAGATCCCTGGTTTATTCGTTGCTCTGGCATAACCAATTGCAGCCATAACAGCACCTTGCTCATGACGACATAATAGATGCTGCAAATCACTATCATATAAAGCATCATAAACAGGCATAATGGCCCCACCCGGATAACCAAAAATCTGTTCAACCCCTTGGCTAATTAATGCCTGAACTAACCATTGCGCTCCATTCATTATCTGCTCCCGCACCCTAATTTATGTGGTTATTTTTTAAATTCTCACCGCTAACTAACACAAATTTAAAGCTAAAAAAAACCCCGCGCCTTTCGGTGCGGGGTTCTTGTGAAATCTGGCTAGTTATTCTGCCTTTCTTCTTCCAAGTGCTGCCCCGCACGGTGGGATAATCACCACCACGCTCACAATAATTAGGTTAATTATTAGGACAAACACGTTGGACATAATATTCGTTCTTTGATCTCGATAATTTATTTACTTATTTAGTGTTAACACGTTGCCATTTATTTGACAATAGTTATTTTATTTTTTTATTAAAAAATAAAAAATAACGATTAGAATCAATAAATTTACTTTATAATAAGATTATTAAACATTTTATGGAAAATAATTAAAATAAAAAATTACAAAATTCAAAAATTATAGAAAATAACACCAATATATAAATATTATTTAGCTTTGTGTAAAATTATTAGCTTAAGTTTAATCAGCTAAACTTAGATTATAATGTAGATCGCTTTAAATAATTAATAGCCGATTTTTTATTATAAATAATGACAACACTGTCCTAAAAAATTACAACAAAAGTAAAAATTTCTGATACTTCTCTAACAACCTTCCCATATTCATCAAAATCTAGTTGTCCTTAATTTACCGACGAAGAAAATTGAAATATGGACATGTTAGGGAGGAAATATGGCATTAGCTGTTATTTACACCAGAGCTTCAATTGGTATGCATGCCCCACGGGTAACTGTTGAGGCACATATTAGTAATGGACTACCTGGTCTTACCTTAGTAGGATTGCCAGAAACAGCTGTAAAAGAAGCGCGTGATCGTGTTAGAAGTGCTTTAATAAATAGTGGTTTTCAGTATCCATCTAAAAGAATAACCATCAATTTAGCACCTGCCGATCTGCCAAAAGAAGGCGGACGCTATGATCTCGCTATTGCACTCGCCATTTTAGCGGCATCGGAACAAATTACATCAATAAAATTAAATCAATTTGAATTCCTTGGCGAATTAGCACTTTCTGGCCAAATTCGTCGAATAACAGGAGTAATAACCGCGGCACAAGCAGCATTAAAAAATCAGCGTAAATTGATTACTTCTATAGAAAACGCAAATGAATTAAATTTATTACCAACTGAGAGTGTTTATTTTTGCGAACATCTACTAGCTATTTGTCATTTCTTACATGATCAAAATACTTTACCTCACAATCGAGAAACACCTATTACCAACCACAAGAAGACTAACGTAACTGATATCAATGATATAATTGGTCAACAACACGCCAAGCGCGCATTAGAGATTACAGCCGCCGGAGGACATAACCTTTTATTGCTTGGCCCACCTGGCACAGGTAAGACCATGCTTGCCAATCGCCTAATTACTATCTTACCTGATCTAACCAATCAAGAAGCGCTAGAGGTAGCTTCAATAAAAAGTTTATGTGATATTTCATTTAATAACGAAAAATGGCCTACACGGCCATTTAGAGCTCCTCATCACAGTGCTTCTATGGCAGCATTAATAGGTGGCGGCAGCTTACCCAAACCTGGGGAAATATCTTTAGCCCATAATGGTATTCTATTTCTTGATGAACTAGCTGAATTTGAACGAAAAGTACTCGATGCCCTTAGGGAACCCTTAGAATCTGGTGAAATAATAATTTCGCGTGCAAAAGCTAAAGTTAATTTTCCAGCCAATATTCAGCTTATTGCCGCTTTAAATCCCAGCGCGATGGGCCACTATAAAGGTATATATAACCGAGCTAGCCCAAAACAGATCCTCCGTTATCTAGCAAAGATATCTGGGCCATTCTTAGATCGTTTTGATCTCTCTATAGAGGTACCTCTTTTACCACTAGGGACATTAAGTCACTCTACACCAACAAATGAAACCAGTTTCAATATAAAACAACGAGTGATACAAGCAAGAAAACAACAAATTGAACGTTCGGGTAAAATTAATGCAAAACTAAGTAGCAAAGAAGCCTCACTTTTTTGTATACTAAAGCCGAATGATGCCCTTTTTTTAGAAACAACATTAAATAAACTTGGCCTCTCAATCAGAGCTTGGAATCGTATATTAAAAGTTTCACGAACTATTGCCGATTTAAAACAGCAACAACAAATTGAAAAAATTGATATTATTGAAGCAATTAGTTACCGCAGTATGGATAAGCTACTTATTCAGTTACAAAAACAAATTGCATAATAAAGGGGTGCTAAAACCCCTTTTTTTAGATCTATGATGATATTAATCTTCAGTATCGGTATAGTCTTCTGAGGGATCTAGTTGTGGTTTACCTCCAGATAAGGTATGAAAACGCTTAGGTCGGCTAATACGAGTCATATACTTAGACCATACTTTTTCTTCTAGTGTCACAGGTTCGCGTTCACCGCGACACATAGCTACAAAAAGTTTTTCTTCTTCTGTCTGTGGTTGACGCTTACCTAAATCAAGTTCATTGAAAGCTTGACCGCAACGTTCTAACAACTGAGCTTCTTTAATGGTGAAATCACCATGACGAGAAAAACCTCGAGGATAATTTTTATTATCAAAAAAACGATTAGTCGTGATAAAGCTTTCTGCCATCTAACACACTCCTACCTCTCTAATGTCACACTCATTATGGCGCGGAGTATTAGTTAGCTATTGCATTCTGTAAAACAAAACATTTAAATCGTTAAGATTAAAAATTTTGGAGATTGTTGTGGATACTGAATTATTAAAAACTTTTTTAGAAGTTAGTAAAACTCGACATTTTGGTCGAGCAGCCGAATCGTTATACCTAACACAATCAGCTGTCAGTTTTCGAATACGTCAATTAGAAACTCAATTAGGGACTATTTTATTTGCCCGGCATCGCAATAACATTCGTTTAACTGCGGCAGGCGAACGCTTGATTCCCTACGCAAAATCGTTAATAAATACCTGGCTACAAGCTAAAAAAGAAATTTCTCAACAATCATTACACACAGAATTTTCAATAGGCTCAACAATATTACTATGGGAAGGATGCTTAACAAATTGGATACAACTTATCTATCAAAAACATAAAGAGCTTCATCTTGAATGCAGAATATCAACGCGACAATCTTTAGTAAAACAGCTTCATTCACGTGAACTTGATTTACTTATTGCAACCGAACCACCAAAAATGGATGAGTTTGAAAGCGCTATCATTGGTGAAATAAAATTACAACTGATAACAAATAAAAAAAATTTAACGCTATCGAAATTCAATCTTATCAAACTTGACTGGAATGCTGATTTCAATATTACTGAAAATTCATCTTTACTTGAAAATTCGCCTACACTACTAACAACATCGGCTAATCTTGCCCGGGAGCTATTATATCCAACAAAATCCGCCGCTGTTTTACCCATTCATTGGCTTAATCAATACCTTGAATTAGAAACCCTATTGCCCGTTGTCTATAGCAAACCAATTTATGCTATTTGGTTACAAAATAATGGACACGAAACATTGATTGATAAATTAGTAAAAATACCTATTAAGAATAATTAATTATGAATAAGTAAAATATAAACTTTTAGCCATATAACCAATTATTAATAAAAAATATTTATTATGGCCAAAAAGTACAAAAAACGATCGTAATGTTTTTGTCTCTAATATCTATGAAAAATAAGATGATAGACTAAAGATCCATCAATTTAATAAATAAAAATTAGAATATTAAAAATAGAAACATAGTTTTGAGGGATCCATAGAAAAATACCCAGTCAATAAAACTGGGTTTTTTGATATTTAATAACATTATTTATAAAGCTATAAATGGCAGGGGCGGAGAGACTCGAACTCCCAACACCCGGTTTTGGAGACCGGTGCTCTACCAATTGAACTACGCCCCTAAATAGGTGGCGGTGCGGACGGGGCTCGAACCCGCGACCCCCGGCGTGACAGGCCGGTATTCTAACCAACTGAACTACCGCACCACCCGATTTATTTCACTAATGGCCTCAGCCATTAGCATTAAATTAACGTCTGGCAGCTCCCTACTCTCACATGGGGAGACCCCACACTACCATCGGCGCTACGGCATTTCACTTCTGAGTTCGGCATGGGATCAGGTGGCACCACCGCGCTATTACCGCCAGACAAATTCTTTTTTCGCTATCCTGTTTCGTTACGCTACTGCCTCGGGCGCTCATCTCGGCTGCCTCTCGCTATGCGCAGGCCATCTCGCCCGTTGACTTCTAGCGCCGTAACCGCTTACAGGCACCAATCTCTGAACAAGCTAAAATCTCTTCTCTCTTCTCAAAACACCTTCGGTGTTGTCAGGTTAAGCCTCTCGGGTCATTAGTACTGGTTAGCTCAACGTATCGCTACGCTTACACACCCAGCCTATCTACGTCCTCGTCTCGAACACCCCTTATAGGACATTACTGTCAGGGAAGACTCATCTTGAGGCAAGTTTCCCGCTTAGATGCTTTCAGCGGTTATCTCTTCCGCACTTAGCTACCAGGCGATGCCATTGGCATGACAACCTGTACACCAGTGGTGCGTCCACTCCGGTCCTCTCGTACTAGGAGCAGCCCCCCTCAATCTTCCTTCGCCCACGACAGATAGGGACCGAACTGTCTCACGACGTTCTAAACCCAGCTCGCGTACCACTTTAAATGGCGAACAGCCATACCCT